>NZ_JBHTDO010000001.1:0-353749 GCF_042666575.1 Actinoplanes sp. GCM10030250
ACGGTGGGCGGTGACCCGACGGCCCAGATGCCACCCGACCCTACGGGCCGGGCAACAACAAGGCTCCACCAATGAGCGACGGTCAGCACCATGCAACCAGCTACGACATCAAGCTCTTGATCTTGAACTTGATCTTCCAGGGTCGGATTGGGATGCGGCTCCCTCATCTGGCAGAATGGTTTGTTGGTATCCGGCTTACGACGAGGCGCCCTCTAACCCCTCGTCACAGCTAGTCCACGAGTTACCGGGCACGCATCCCCACGCGGGCTCCGCACGACTCACCCACGCTGTCATTTTTGGAGTTAATCACCGTGGCCGTAAAGATCCGGCTTCTGCGGATGGGCAAGATCCGCAACCCGCAGTACCGCATCGTCGTCGCTGACTCGCGCACCAAGCGTGATGGCCGCGCCATCGAGTACATCGGCATCTACCAGCCGAAGGAACACCCCTCGGTGATCGAGGTGAAGTCCGAGCGTGTGCAGTACTGGTTGAGCGTCGGCGCGCAGCCGAGCGAGCCCGTGCAGCGGATCCTCGAGAAGACCGGCGACTGGCAGAAGTTCAAGGGCCTCCCGGCCCCGCCGCCGCTGCTGGTCAAGGAGAGCAAGCAGAACAAGAACGAGCTGTACGAGGCCGAGGCCAAGGCTGCCGCCGGTCTCGCCGACACCAAGCCGGCCACCACGGCGAAGTCGGGCAAGAAGTCCGCCGCGTCGTCGGAGAAGGCCTCTTCCGAGAAGGCTGCTTCTTCCGAGAAGGCCGCTTCGGAGAAGGCTCCCGAGAAGGCTGCCGCCGAGAAGGCTCCCGAGAAGGTCGCTGCTGCTCCGGAGGCCGCTGAGGCCAAGCCGGCGCAGACGAAGGTCGCCGACCGGGCCGAGCCGAACCGTGAGGCTGTTGCCGAGACGGCAGGGGACCCGGCCGGTGCCGGCGCCGACGCGAGCTGACGGGGCGCTCCGGCCTGCGCTGGAGCACCTCGTCAAGGGCATCGTCGACAACCCGGACGACGTCCGGGTGCGGCTGGTCGACTCGCGCCGCGGCAAGCGGCTCGAGGTCCGCGTGCACCCGGAGGACCTGGGAACGGTCATCGGGCGCGGCGGGCGGACGGCCAAGGCCCTGCGTCAGGTGATCGGCTCGATCGGCGGCCGTGGCATCCGCGTCGACATCGTCGACGCCTACTGACCGATGCTGCTAGTCGTCGGCCAGATCGGTAAACCGCACGGCATCCGGGGCGAGGTCTCGGTTGTCGTGCGGACCGACGAGCCCGAGGAACGCTTCACGCCCGGGTCGGTGTTCGTCACGGAGGTCCCCCGGGACCGCCGGGTGAGCGCCGGCCCGGCGGCTGCGCCCGAGCCCGGTGTTCGTTACGAAGTTCCGAGACAACTGGTCCTCGAGTCGATCCGCTGGCATCAGGGCCGCGGCATCGCCGTCTTCGAGGGCATCGGCGACCGCAACGTCGCCGAGGAGCTGCGGGGTGTCTACCTCCAGGTGGACAGCGCCGGCCTGGCGCCGCCGGAGGATCCCGAGGAGTTCCACGACCACCAGCTGGTCGGTCTCCGCGTGGAGTCCGCCGAGGGCTCCTCCTACGGCACCGTGCAGCGGATCGATCACGCGCCATCGTCGGATCTGATCGTGCTCGCGAAGACCGGCGGCGGTACCGCGCTGATCCCGTTCGTCCGCGCGATCGTCCCGACCGTGGACGTCACCGGCGGCCGGATCGTGGTGGACCTGCCCGAAGGTCTGTTGGACCTGTAGTGCGCGTCGACATCGTCACCATTTTTCCGGATTATTTCGGGCCGCTCGATCTGTCCCTGGTCGGCAAGGCCCGGACCACCGGTGTGCTTGATGTCGGCGTGCACGATTTGCGCACCTGGACATCCGACGTGCATCGGACGGTCGACGACAGCCCCTATGGCGGCGGTCCCGGCATGGTGATGCGCCCGGAGCCGTGGGGTGCGGCGCTGGACGCCGTCGCGGGCCCGGGCGCCACGCTCGTCGTGCCCTCGCCTGTGGGCAGGCCGTTCACCCAGGCCGACGCCGCCGAGTTCGCCACGCTCGATCATCTGGTCTTCGCCTGCGGGCGCTACGAGGGCATCGACCAGCGAGTGATCGACGACGCCGCGGACCGGATGCCGGTCCGCGAGGTCTCGCTCGGCGACTACGTGCTCTTCGGCGGCGAGGTCGCGGTCATCGTGATCCTCGAGGCCGTCACCCGGCTGCTGCCCGGTGTGCTCGGCAACGCCGACTCGCTGACCGAGGAGTCGCACGCGGCGGGTCTGCTGGAGGCCCCGGTCTACACCAAGCCGGCCACGTGGCGTGACCGTGCCGTCCCCGAGGTGCTGCGCTCCGGCGATCACGGGCGGATCGCCCGCTGGCGGCGCGAGCAGAGCCTGTTCCGGACCGCCTCCCGCCGTCCGGACATGTACGCCGCGTACCCGCCGGAGAATCTGGACAAGAAGGACCGGAAGGCGCTGGCCGAGGCCGGATTGGAACTCCCGCCTCCGCGTGTGGCAGAGTAGTGAGGTTGCCGTCTCTCCTCCGCGCCGCGGAGGGGGACGAGGGCTCTCGGATCATCAGGGCCAGAATCACCCATTCGCGCGCCGAACTCCCGGTGCGCTCTAGTACTACGAGGATGCAGCGATGAACACGCTGGACGCTCTCGACGCTCAGTCGCAGCGCACCGACCTTCCGGACTTCCGGGCGGGTGACACGGTCAAGGTGCACGCGCGGGTCGTCGAAGGTAACCGTTCCCGTGTCCAGGTCTTCCAGGGCGTCGTGATCGCCCGCCAGGGCGCCGGCCTCCGGGAGACCTTCAAGGTCCGGAAGATCAGCTTCGGCGTCGGCGTCGAGCGGAGCTACCCGCTCAACAGCCCGTCGATCGACCGGATCGAGGTCGTCACCCGCGGTGACGTGCGTCGCGCCAAGCTCTACTACCTGCGTGAGCTCCGCGGCAAGAAGGCCAAGATCAAGGAGCTTCGCGAGAAGCAGTCCGTCTGATAAAAACTGGTGCGGCGGAAACAGGCGCGGGCCAACTAGGCTGGCGTCTGTGCCGGACGGTTCCAGGTGAACCATTTCAGTCCTACCGCTCGTAATTTCCCGTAGCCGGGGAACTCGGGCGGTAGTGCTGTATCCGGGGGCGGTTCGGCCGGCGGACGGCGGGAGATGCGAAGCGTGGAACCGATGGAAGGCTATGGGCCGGCCCGACGGCGGCGGTCCGTCATCCGGCGCAAGGAGATGCCGCTCTGGCAGGAGCTTCCGCTGCTGCTTGTAGTCGCCTTCTGCCTGGCGGTGCTGATCCGGACGTTCCTGGTCCAGGCGTTCTACATCCCCTCCGGGTCGATGCAGAAGACGCTGGAGATCCAGGACCGGGTGCTGGTCAACAAGGTCGTCTACGACATGCGCGACCCGCTGCGCGGCGAGATCGTGGTCTTCCGGGGCACCGAGGACTGGGCTCCCGAGGTCACCGAGGCGGTCAGCAACACGTTCGTGGCCAAGCTCGGCCGGACGGTCGGCGACCTGGTCGGCGTCAGCCGCCCCGGCGAGCGGGACTTCATCAAACGGGTGATCGGCCTTCCGGGTGACAAGGTCGCCTGCTGCGACGACCAGGGCCGGATCACCGTCAACGGTGTCGGCATCGACGAGCCGTACATCGCCGAGGGCTTCAACTCGGACCTGAACCAGCCTCCGATCGCCGGCCAGTGCACGAGCCGCCGGTTCAACGAGGTCACGGTGCCCGAGGGGCAGATGTTCGTGATGGGTGACCACCGTTCGGTCTCCCAGGACGCCCGCTGCCAGGGGCCGGTGCCGATCGAGAACATCATCGGCCGGGCATTCGTGATCGTCTGGCCCAGCGACCGGTTCACCGGCCTGGACGTGCCGGACGTGTGGAAACAGTTCGCCCAGAACCAGCCCACCGCGGCACACGCGGGGCCGGTTCCGCAGCCCAAGGCCGACCCGGTGGGCGCAACCGGTGTCCTGCCCCTTCTGCTCACAGTGGTTTTATCCGCGCGTTCCGGCATGTCGTTCGTGACTCGACGACGTAGGCTCCGAGCGTGATTGACGAGCAGACCGAAAAGCGCCGGGGGTCGTTCTGGCGCGAGCTTCCGATCCTGCTGGGTGTGGCGATCCTTGTTGCCGTCCTGGTGCGTGCGTTCGTTCTCCAGACCTTCTACATCCCCTCCCCGTCGATGGAGCACACGCTCAACGTGTGGGACCGGGTGCTGGTCAACAAGCTCGTCTACGACTTCCGCGACCCGCGACGCGGCGAGATCGTGGTCTTCAAGGCACCCACCGAGTGGCAGTCCGGCGCCGACGGTGAGGACTTCATCAAACGGGTGATCGGCACCCCCGGCGACACCGTGATGTGCTGCGACGAGCAGCAGCGTCTGAAGATCAACGGTCAGTCGCTCGACGAGCCGTACATCTACACCGACGCCGACGGCACCCGTAACCAGGTGGCCGACCAGGAGTTCAGCGTCACGGTGCCGGCCGGCCGCCTCTGGGTGATGGGTGACCACCGGGAGGCCTCCGGCGACTCCCTCGAGCACTACGAGCAGAGCACCGCCACCGACGAGGCCGGCAAGATCGGCGACGCGACGGTTCCGGTCGACTCGGTCGTCGGGCGGGCGTTCACCATCTTCTGGCCGGCGAGCCGGGCCACCTGGCTCTCCGTGCCGGACGGCTACGACGCGATTCCGGACGCCTCGGGTAAGTAGCCGGGTCGCCGGGTCCTCCACTAGCGCAATAGGCTTGGTCTCGTGACCGTGATTGACCGCCGCGCCGGCCGCGTGCTCCTCGTCGACCTCGCGGGCCGGGTGTTGCTGCTGCACGGGGGTGATCCGGCCCGTCCCGGGCTGCGATGGTGGTTCACCGCCGGCGGCGGCCTGGACGACGGCGAGACCGTGATCGAGGCCGCGGCCCGCGAGCTGTTCGAGGAGACCGGGCTGCGCGTGGCACCGGAGGACCTGGGCGAGCCGGTCTGGAGTGAGGTCGCCGAGTTCGACTACGACAACCGTCACTACCGGCAGAGCCAGGATTTCTTCCTGCTGCGGGTGGCCGACTGGCAGGTCGACACGGCGGGGATGGATGCCGAGGAGCAGCTGACGATCACCGAGCACCGGTGGTGGTCGGCCGCCGAGATCGAGGCGAGCAGCGAGATGATCTTCCCAGCCGACCTGGCCGGCCTGCTCCGGCGGGTGACCGGCTAGATGCTGGCCCCACCTCGCACCGTGGTCCGTCGTGAAGCCGGGCTCTACGCGCTGGAGCAGGCGCTCCAGCGCCGCGGCTTTCGCTATGTGGCCGGCGCCGACGAGGCCGGCCGAGGCGCCTGCGCGGGCCCCCTGGTGGCCGCCGCGGCGATCCTGCCGGAGGGCAAGCGCGGTGAGGTCCCCGGGCTGGCCGACTCCAAACTGCTGACGCCCGCTGCCCGCGAGCGCGTCTACGACGAGGTCGTCGCCCGGGCGCTGGCCTGGTCCGTGATGATCATTCCGCCGACCGAGGTCGACGCCCGCGGCCTGCACGTCTGCAACCTCGCGGCGATGCGCCGGGCGCTGGCGTCGCTCACCGTCCGCCCGGAGTACGTTTTGACCGACGGCTTCCCGGTGGATGGGCTGGGAGTTCCGGGCCTGGCGGTGTGGAAGGGCGATCGGGTCGCGGCCTGCGTGGCGGCGGCGAGCGTCCTGGCCAAAGTCACCAGGGACCGGCTCATGGTGGAGCTGGACACGAAGTTTCCGCACTACGGCTTCGCGGTGCACAAGGGTTACATCACCGACGAGCACAGTGCGGCGTTGACCCGGCACGGGCCGTGCGCCGAGCACCGGTTTTCGTATGTGAACGTTGCGGCGGCCTCCGGGCGCGGCAATCGGCCGCCGCGGGCACGCCGTCCGGCGGATCCGGCGGCGTTCGTGGCGCCGTCGCTGTTCGACACCGTCGTTCCGCCTGTTGCGGCATTGCCGTCGGTTGGTGCGGTGCCGTCTGTTGGTGCGGTGCCGTCTGTTCCGGTGTCGGGCGGTGCTGCCGATTCGTCGCCGGATGGTGGTTCCGTTACGGTGCCGCTGCTGATTCCGGGGGCGGCTGAGGGTACCGTCGGCGTGGCGTCGGGCGAGCAGCCTCAGCCGTCGCCGTCGGTGGGGGAAGATGAGGCCATGGAGGGCGAGACACGATGAGCGCTGAGGATCTCGAGAAGTACGAGACCGAGATGGAGCTCCAGCTCTACCGGGAGTACCGCGACATCGTCCGCCAGTTCTCCTACGTGGTGGAGACGGAGCGCCGGTTCTACCTGGCGAATCAGGTCGACCTGCACGTGCGTAACTCCGACGGCGAGGTCTACTTCGAGGTCGAGATGCACGACGCCTGGGTCTGGGACATGTACAGGCCGGCCCGCTTCGTGAAGAACGTGCGGGTCATGACGTTCAAGGACGTGAACGTCGAGGAGCTCGAGAAGCCGGACATCTCACTGCCGGACGAGCCGGGCTTCGGCGGCTAGTTCTCCACAATTCGCGGCTGTCCACAGGGCCGGTCGCGGCGGGGGAGCGGAGCGGGCAGGGTGGCTCGCATGGTTTCCGCTGTCCCGATGTTCCTCGTCCCGCTCCTTCTGGCGCCGGTCTCTCCTCCTTTGCCCGTCTTTCCTGCCTCTTTCGCGGCGCCGGTCTTGCCTGCTTCTTATGCCGCGCCGGCGCGTTTTGGCTGGCCGGTGGAGTCGCCTCGGGTGGTGCGCCGGTTCGAGCCGCCCCCTGAGCCGTGGCTGGCCGGCCACCGCGGTGTCGACCTGGCGGTGAGCCCCGGCGCCGAGGTTCGCGCCGCCGGTGCCGGCACCGTTGTCTACTCGCGGGTCCTCGCCGGCCGTGGTGTCGTCAGCGTGGCCCACCCCGGCGGGCTGCGCACCACCTATGAGCCGGTGATCGCCACGGTCGCGGTGGGTGATCCAGTGACGGCCGGTGAGCGGCTCGGGACCCTCGACGCCGGTCATCCCGGCTGCCCGCAGGCCGCCTGCCTGCACTGGGGCCTCCGGCGAGGCGCCGCCTACTTCGATCCGCTCCTGCTCCTGGGCCTGGGCCGGGTCCGCCTCCTACCGGTTCTGGAGTTCGCTCAGCAGCGCCGGTAGGTGGTCGGCCAGGTGGTGATATTCCTCCGGCCGGTTGTAGACCTGCCCGCTCAACCGCAGCCAGCCCCGTCCGCCCCACGCGTTCACCGCCGTCTCGACGGCGAGCTTGTCCGCGATGTGCAGCCGCAGCGCCTGCGCCTCCGGCGCGGTCGTCGCCAGGCCGGGCGGCAGCGGCACGACACGCATCGCAACACCGGGTCCGCCGGGGTCGGGCAGGTCGGCGGGCGCGAGGCCGAGGGCCTCACCGACAACCCGTTGACCGTACGAGGCAAGCGCCGCATTGTGTTCCCGGACAGCTTCGAGCCCGAGCGTGCGCAGCGCGTAGATGCCCGCCGGCGCCGCGAGCCACGTGGTGTAGTCGATCGTGCCCTGGAACTCGACCGACAGCGGGAAACCCTGATCCTGCTCCCAGGAGACCACCAGCGGGTCGATCCGCCGCCGCCACTCCGGTGCCACGTGCAGCAGCGCGGTGCCGCGGGGTGCCCAGCCCCACTTGTGCAGGTTGCCGACCCAGAAATCGGCGCCGATGGCGCTCACGTCCACCGGCAGCATCCCCGGCACGTGTGCGCCGTCCACCATCACCGGGATGTCGTGCGCCTGCGCGGCGGCGACGATCTCCCGGACCGGGAAGAGCATCGCGGTCGCCGACGCCAGCTGGTCGACCACGAGCAGTTTCGTCCGGCCGGGACGCAGCGCGGCGCGGATCCGGGACACCACCTCGGCGGGCGGGGCGCCGATCGGCACGGCCACCGTGCGCGCGCTCGCCCCGGTGCGGCGGCACTGCCGGCGGACAGCCATCGCGACAGCGCCGTACGCGTGGTCGGTGAGCAGGACCTCGTCCGTGGAGCCCGGTCGCACCGACTGCAGGACCAGGGACACCGCGGCGGTGGTGTTCGGCACGAGCGCGCTGCCCTCCGGATCGGCGCCCAGGAACATCGCCAGATGCCGTCGGGTGTGGACGATCCGGTCCATCAGCCCGGTGCCGAAGAACCGCAGCGGGTTCGCCTCCACCTCGTCACGCAGCCGCTGCTGGGCGCGCTGCACCCCGATCGGCAGAGCGCCGAACGAACCGTGGTTGAGATAGGACACCGCCGGGTCCAGCGTGAACAGCAGCCGGGCGCCGGAGATGGATCGGGGCGGTCCGTCGGCGCTCATGCTGTGGATCGTACGACGTCAGGCCCGCGGGTGTGCCTGTTTGAAAGCCGCTCGCAGGCGGTCGGTCGACACATGGGTGTAGATCTGGGTGCTCGACAGCGAGCTGTGACCGAGCAGCTCCTGCACCGCCCGCAGGTCGGCCCCGCCGTCCAGCAGGTGGGTGGCGGCCGAGTGCCGCAGGTCGTGCGGGCTGGTGTGCGGCAGGCCCGCGGCCTGGGCGGCGCGGGCCACGATCCGGCGGACCACTGTCGGCTGGAGGCGGCCGCCTTTCGCGCCGAGGAAGAGGGCGTCACGGCTCGCCCGGGCGATCAGCAGGGGGCGTCCGAGGCGCAGCCACTCGTCGAGGGCTCGGCGGGCCGGGTTGCCGTAGGGGACGGCTCGCTCCTTGGCGCCCTTGCCGAAGACGCGGACGACCTGGCGGGCGTGGTCGACGTCGGCGCGGTTGAGGTGGCAGAGTTCGCTCACGCGTATGCCGGTGGCGTACAGGAACTCCAGGACGGCTCGGTCCCGGATCGCTGTGGCGTCGCCCTCGGCTGCCGTCTCGTCGTCCTTGCTTGCCGTTTCGTCTTCTTTGCTGGCCGCCTGGTCGTCCTCGCCTGGTGTTTTGTCGTTTTTTACCGCCTTGCTGGGGTGGTCCGCGGGTGGTGGCCGGGTCGCGGTCATCAGGTCGGCGGCCTGGTCGGCGCGCAGGACCGTGGGCAGGGTGCGGTGGGCGCGCGGGCTCGCGAGCTGGGCGCCCGGATCGCCGGGCGCGCGGCCAGTGTGATGGGCCCAGCCGGTGAACGCGCGGACCGCTGCCGCACGACGTGCCTGAGACGTACGGGCGGCGCCGCCACTCATCCGCGAAGCCAGCCACCCTCGCAGGATCGTGATGTCCAGATCCGCCACCCTGGTACGCCCCTCCCGCGCGGCGAAGTCCAGCAGCGAGACCACATCCCCGAGGTAGGCCCGCACGGTGTGCTCCGACCGCCCGTCCACAACCGCCAGATGATGGCCGAAGTCGTCCACCGCCTCGCGCAGTGCCGGCGGCAGGTCCTGGTGCATTTCGCGGATCCGCATCGCCCTCGACCGTCCTCCGCTGGAGATCATCGCGTCAAGCCTCCTCGCCGATCGGCGGCGAACCTGTCGTACCCCCGGCCTAGCCTCGTCGGCATGGCAAGTTGGGAAGAAATCGAGATCGAGTCACTCAAGTTCGGAGCACCCGAGTTCGCGGCCAGGGTCCGGGCCCTGTTCGAGGCGGGCACCAACAAGACGATCGCCACGCTGCGCCGGGACGGCTCCCCGCGGATCAGCGCGTGCGAGGCGCAGTTCGAGGACGGTGAGATCACCTTCGGCATGATGCCAGGCTCGCTGAAACTGCGAGACCTGCGCCGCGACCCTCGCCTGGCGATGCACTGCCCCACCCTGGAGCCGCCGAAGGAAAACCCGGAGTCCGGCCCCGGCGACGCCAAGCTGGCCGGCCTGGCCGTCGAGGTCCCGCCGCCTCCGGACACCCCTCATGTGGGCGCGGGTTTCTTCCGGATCGACATCACCGAGGTGACCCTGACCTACGTCGGTGTGCCGGCCGACCACCTGGTCATCGAGTCGTGGCACGCCGGCCGTGGCTACCAACGCCGAACCCGAGCCTGACCTCCGTCGGTGTGCCGGCCCACGCTGGTCATCGAGTTTCGGCACGCCGGCCGTGGTGGTCAGGGGCGGCTGAGTTGGACACGATCGGCGGGGTGGACGGTCTCGGTGCCGTCTGCCGCGATGACGACCAGCATCGGGACGCCGTCGCTGAGCCGGTATTTCCGGCGCTCCGCGTCGGTGGGCATGCGTGCGCCGACCCGCTCACCCCGGGCCAGTGCCACCACCTCGACCGGCTCCGGCACCCGGACGAACGTGCCGCGTGGCCGGTCCACAGTGACCAGCCCCTCGCTGCGCAGCTGCCCGATCGCCTGCCGAACCGTGGTGCGGCTGATGTCGTAATCCTCCGCCAGGCGCAACTCACTCGGCAGCGGATCACCCGGCCCCAGCTCACCGGTTTCGATCTGCCGCCGCAGCAGGTCTGCCAACTGGCGGAAGACCGCACGGTCCGCGGAATGATCGATCATGGCGCCATTTTACGTGACCACGTTCTTACGTGAACACATAGCTACACGCTCACGTAACTACACGCCCACATAATGTTGTACCTACAGGCCATCATTACTAGAATAACCAGTGTCGCACTGAGAAGGCCGAGCTTGATCGGGCGGCAGGGCGGGCGGCGGTCTTCGCCGAGGTCGGCAGTGATGCCGCACCGAGGTCGTGACCGCCGCCCGTTTCTCACCCTTCAGGGCTCCGCCGGCCCTCGTCGTGCCCAGGACAGAAACCGCTCGTGGAGGTTCGGCGGCGGCTGTCCCTGCGCGGTCAGATCATCAAGCGCGTCATACATCTGCGCCGAGAGATAGATCTTCAGCAGCGACGGAAACGCCCGATACTCCTCCAGCAGACTGACCTTGGCACTCTCACAGGGCCACGCCTCCCCGCAGACCCGGCAGTTCCACTGCGGACGGTCGTGCACATGCTCCCGCTCACTGATCGTTGTCATATCTGCTCCCGCTCACGTCTACTCGCTCGGCCTGCGCGGCGGTCAGTGGCCATGGCTGCGGCGGCGGCGTGGTTTCGGGGGCACCCGGCCCGCGCGATGCTCCTGGGCCGGCGTGAGTCGACCGACGCAACCGATGTTCGGCTCGTGGCGCGGGGAGCGTGACGGGATGTTCGCCCGGCGGCCTGCGGGCGGCGACCCACTGTCGGGAGGCAGCCTGTCGTTGGGAGGCGGTCGGTTGCCGGGAGGCGGCCTGTCGTTCAGGGGCGGCTTGTTGTTGGGCGGCTTGTTGTTGGGCGGCCTGTGGTCTGGCCGCGGCCCGTTGTCGGGTGGTGGCCCGTTGTCGGGTGGTGGCCCGCTGTTGGGCGGCGGCCCGTCGTCGGGCTGGGCGTTGCGGGAACGGTACAAACCGCGCCGGGAAGTTGAGTTGCGGCGGGGATCGGGGCTGACGGCCGGCGGGAAGGGTGGTGACGGTGCCGGCAGGCGCAGGTCGATGCACGGAGCGGGCAGGCCGCAGATGCATCGGCGCCACAGGGTTCGCCAATCGCGCCGGTGCCTGGGCGAATGCGGCACGGGAGGGATTGTCGGGCGACTTCTAGGCATGGGACCACACTAGGTGACTGGCGACTACCTGTCGCCTATCAAGTTGATTATCGACTAATAGTCCCGCGCCTACGGTCGATCATGTGGGAGTGAAGCCGATCCGACTCATGGGCGCGCACGAGATCCGCATCCGCTTGGGCGGTGTGAGCCGGCAGCGGGCCTACCAGATCACGAGCCGAGCCGACTTTCCGAAGCCGGTTGCCGACCTGGCGCAGGGCAAGGTCTGGCTGACCGAGGATGTCGAGGCGTGGATGAAGGTTCACCGCCGTGATCTGGACGAGTCCGAGGACTGACGCACGCGCCCGCGCCGCCCCGGCGGCGTGGCTGCGATGACCGGCCGCGGGTGCCGGCCGCCACCTGAACTGTGGCGACCGGACACCCGACGGGCCGGCCACTGTCATGCCAATCGGCAGCGCGACCGAGCGCGGTGATCAGCTGCGGCTCCGGTGCGACCAGGGAGTTTGCGCCCGCGTCCCGGAGCGCCTCGTGATCTCCGGCGGGTTCCACCGATGTGTTTCGGGGGCCTCCGGCTCTCGCGACGACGCCGCCGTGCCGGTCATCCGCTTCCGTCCGCGCCGTACGCCTCGAGCGCGTCGAGCTCGAAGAATCGCGAGGCGCGGGACGTCGCGGAGTGCGGATGATTGCTGCGGTTGGCGAGCGCTGCGGGACTCCCGGGCGCTGCGGGGCGCGGCGCTGACGGCGACTCGACGGCGCTATGGACGGCGCGAACCGGCCGCTCCCGAGGACGTCGGTCGAGCCCGGCCGGTGGCCCTAGTCGTCCACATCGGATTCACCGGATCGTCGGCGGCCCGGAGCGAGCGTCACCCCGTTCTCGCGGACCAGAATCAGGCCCGCGGTCTCCAGAAACGACACCCTCTGGAGGACCGTTCGGAGGGACAGTCCAGCCGAAGCGGCTAATTCCTCCGGGGTAGCGGCTCGCCGGTAGGGCAGTGCCTCCAGGATGAGCGCCGACTCCTCGTCCAGCGAGTCACGGATGTCCTCCGGCCCCCGCGGTGGATCAACGAGGTACTCGCCGATGCGACCGACCTCCTCGAGGACGTCGTCGGCCGAGGTGACCACACGGGCGTACGGATTGCCCCGAAGGATCTCGTGGCAACCGACCGACATGGCCGAGGTGATCGGCCCGGGTACGACGAGCGCCGGCCGGGACAGGGCGAGCACCCTGCTCATCGTCTGTGTCGCCCCGCTGCGTGCGGCGGCCTCGACCACGACGGTTCCGGCGGTGGCCGCCGCGATGACCCGATTGCGGATCAGGAAGCGGTGCCGGAGCGGTTCTGCGCCGATCGGCCACTCGCTGATCAGCAGGCCCTGGTCGACGATCTGCTCGAACAGGCCGGAGTTGCCCGACGGATAGGGCCGATCGACGCCGCACGCGAGAACCGCCACCGTCCGGCCGTTCGCGGCGAGCGCACCGCGATGTGCGGCGGCGTCGATGCCGAACGCCCCACCGGATAGCACTGTCCAATCCCTACCGGCCAGGCCGTACGCCATTTCGGTCGCCACGTGCGTCCCGTAACTGGTCGCGGCCCGGGCTCCGACGATCGCCACCGAGCGTTCCAGGGCTTCGTCGAGCTGCCCCTCGCCGCGGACCCAGAAGCAGAGCGGCGGACGGGTGTCCTGATTGATCCGGCCGCCGGTGTCCAGCTCCAGCCGGGCGAGGTCGCTGAGCCGCGCGGGCCACTCGGCGTCCGAGGGAACGACCACCCGGGCGGCGAGCCGTTCCGCCTGGCGCAGAGCGATCTCCGCAATCCGGTGTGCGTCACCGACCACGGCCCGAGCTGTCACCGCGGCCCGTAGCCGGCTGTCCGGGAAGTCGCCGGCGACCAGCCGGTCCAGCGTGGCGGGAGCGCCGTCCTGTTGGACCATCGCCCAGACCGTGCGGTTGCCCGGTTCGGTCAGCCAGGTGAGCGCCACGCGTGCCGCCCGATCCTCGTCCCCGCCGACGTCCCGGTTGCCGTCCGTCCGGCGGGCGGGGCCGTGATGTTCGACCTGCTGAGGCTCGCTGGTCATATCGACCGCCGGGAGACAGTTGGTCCACCACGCCGTGACACCGCTGGTCCACCACGCCGTGACACCGCTGGTCCACCGCGCCGTGACACCGCTGGTCCACCGCGCCGTGACGTTGAGCCGGGCAGAGGGGGACGAGGCCATATGCCGCAGCCGAGGCGAAGCTCATCACCCTCCGTATCCGTGGAGGGCGGATCAACGAGTGGGGAAGGCTTCCGCTTGAACGGCGCAGGGAGGCGAAGAGCGAAGCGGCGGTCCGGGGCGGGCTGACTCAGGGCGGATCGGCTCAGCGCGGGCCGGCCGAGGGAGGAGCGGCTCGCTCGGATGCGATGCGAGGCTCGCCGGCCGGGCTGCGGCTCGGGTGCGGAAAGTGCGGTCCGGACGTTCATTCGGTTCTCCTTCAAAGAGTCGTTGCAGATGACGGATGTGTCGTTGCTGGTGACGGGTGGAGCGCCACACGGGTCAGGTTCGGGACTTGGCCGGGAGTTGGAGCAGGTCGCCCATCCGGAGCTGGTACGCCTCACCCACGTCCTCGGCACCCGGCCGATCACGCCCGTCCAGGTCGCAGATCGTCCACGCCAAACGCAAGATCCGGTCCACACCTCGCGCCGACAGGCTGCCCCGGTCCAGCGCCGTGTGGAGGACCCCGGTATCCCGGACGGGCAAGCGCCACGGTGGCCGCCGCAGCCGCGGCCCGGGTACGTCGGCGTTGACCCGCCAGCCGTCCGCCACCCACCGCTCCGCTGCCGCGGCCCGGGCCCTGGCCACCCGGACCGCGATCACGGACGACCCTTCAGCCGGCGACGAGTCGCTCATCAACTGGACCGCGGTGAGTGGCAGAAAGTTGATCTTCATGTCGATCCGGTCGAGCAGCGGCCCGGACAGCTTGCCGAGGTAGCGCCGGCGGGCCACGGGCGAGCAGGTGCAGAGCTGGTCGCCGGCGGGGGAGGCGCACGGGCACGGATTGGCGGCGATGACCAGTTGAGCCCGAGCCGGATACTCCGTGGTTCCCCGCGCCCGGGACAGCAGGACCCGGCCGCTCTCCAGCGGCTGCCGCAGCGCCTGGAGGGTGGACCTGCTGATCTCGGGCGCCTCGTCGAGGAACAACACCCCTCGGTGCGCCAGGGACAGAGCGCCCGGCCGGCCCAGACCGGTGCCCCCGCCCACCAGGGCCGCGAGGCTCGCGCTGTGGTGAGGGGCCTGGAACGGCGGGCGGCGGATAAGCCGCCCGTCGGGCGGGAGGACTCCGGCGATCGACTGCAGGGCCGTCACTTCCAAAGCGGCATCGTCGTCCAGTTCCGGCAGAATCGACGGCAGGCGTTCTGCGAGCATCGTCTTGCCCGCCCCGGGCGGGCCGAGGAGAGCCACGTGATGTCCGCCCGCGGCCGCGATCTCCAGCGCGTACCGGGCTGTCGGCTGGCCGGCCACATCGGCGAGGTCAGGGCCGGAGTACGGCGGAACCGGCGGTGCCGGGCGCGGGTCGAGCAGCGTGTCGTAGCCCCGTACGAAGTCGACCAGGCGGCGCAGCGAGTCGACCGCGCGCACCGTGACGCCGGGCACGACCGTCGCCTCCCGCGCGTTGTCCAGCGGCACGATCACCCGGGTGATCCCGGCTTGAGCGGCCGCGGCGACCATGGGCAGGACCCCGCGTATCGGCCGGACCGCGCCGTCCAGGCCGAGCTCACCGAGAAGCGCCACACCGTCCAGCGGCGTCACCGGCAGCTCGCCCGCGCCGGCGAGTAACGCGGCGGCGATGGCGAGGTCGTAGCCGCTGCCGTGCTTCGGTAACGCGGCGGGGAGGAGGTTCACGGTGATGCGGCGGTTCGGCCACTCCTGACCGGAGTTGACCATGGCGGCCCGGACCCGGTCGCGTGCCTCGTTCAGCGCCGTGTCCGGCAGCCCGGTGAGCACCACGGCCGGCAGCCCGCTGGAGAGATCGGCCTCCACCTCGACCAGATGACCGGCGACCCCGATCAGGCCGACGCACAGCACTCGCGCGTAACTCATCAGAACGCAGCCCTGATGTGTACGACGATCGCGGCACCCCGGCGCTGGGGAAGCACTTCCACGACGTCGAAGCGGATCTGCCCTCCGCGTACCCCTGAATCGGTCAGGTATCGGAAGGCCAGGAGCCGCAGCTTGCGGATCTTGCGATGGTCGACCGCGGCGGCCGGCGGGCCGAAGGCCGTGCCGCGCCGCGTCTTCACCTCGCAGAAGACCACGTCGTCGCCGTCGCGCAGGATGAGGTCGATCTCGCCGTCCGAGCACCGCCAGTTGCGATGCAGTACGACGAGACCGAGCTTTTCCAGGTGCCGGGCGGCGAGCCGTTCGCCGTAGGCGCCGACCGCCTGTCGCTCAGTCGTCATGGGCCGGGACCGTGGCACAGAAGCGGTGCCCCCGGCGGGCGGCCTGTGGGTTGACCGGCAATGTGGATTACCGCCCGGGTCCCATCCCCGTGTGATAAGGGTGGCCACGGACCGGTCCGTCGCCTACCGTGCGAATCCGTGGAGCATCGATACGCCGACGAGTCGGAGCCGAGCTGGTACACCGGCCGCCGTCACGCCACCGACTCCGGCGACCCCGAGGTGTCGGGTTCGTTCCGGCTGCCCGAGCAGCGTGAAGCCGCACCCGAGCCGGACGGGCGGGCCGCTTACGAAGCCGTGCGGATGCCTGTCCGTGGTCCGGAGTATCCACCGGTCCGCCCGCCCGCCACACCACCGTTGAGCGCCCCGAGCCCGTTGAGCGCCCCGAATCCGCTGAGCGCCCCGAGCCCGCTGAGCCCTCCGATCGCCGAACCGACAAGCCTGGTGCCACCGATCACCGCCCCAAGGACCGACCAGACCCGCCCCGCCGACGGCGTCTACCGCACCCGCCGCCCGATCTCATCGATAGTGCTGGCGGTCCTGGTCGCCGTCCTGCTTCTCCCGGCCCTGCGCCTGCTCGCCACAGCGACCTTCGCCGCCGACCCGTCCGCCGGCGGCATAGTCCCCGCCGTCTGCCTCACCCTCGGTCTCGCGCTGACCGGATTCGGTCTCTTCGCCGCGGGCGGCGGCCCGACCACCCGGGACGCGTGGCTACGCGCCCCGATGGCCTACCTGCCCGCCGGCCTGATCCTCCTGCTGGCCGCGGGCCTGGCCGTAGCCTGATCAACCCAGCCCAGGCGCACTGGGTCCCCCGATAAAGGGCAAACCGGCCCCTGACGAAGGCCGACAGAGGGCGCCCCGGACCGCCGTGCAGCTTGGCGTATGCTTGTCGACGGCGACCGCCTCAGGCGGCCGACCTCGCGCGCCCTCCGACCGTGCCGCTGCTGGATCACCAGTGCCGGTGGCCGGCGGCAACGGCCCTCCCTGGTCCCGATCTTCGTCGGGTCCGACTGTGGCCGCTGACCGGGCGCCAGGACGTTCACCGCCGGTGAGCGTGACAACCAGGGAAGACCAGGGAGTAACCCACCATGGCCGTAGTGACCATGCGCCAGCTGCTGGAGAGCGGTGTCCACTTCGGGCACCAGACCCGGCGCTGGAACCCGAAGATGAAGCGCTTCATCTTCACCGAGCGCAACGGTATCTACATCATCGACCTGCGCCAGACCCTCGACTACATCGAGAAGGCCTACAGCTTCGTGCGGGACACCGTCGCCGAGGGTGGTCACATCCTCTTCGTCGGCACCAAGAAGCAGGCTCAGGAGGCCATCGCCGAGCAGGCGACGCGGGTCGGCCAGCCGTACGTGAACCACCGCTGGCTCGGCGGCATGCTGACCAACTTCCAGACGGTGTACAAGCGTCTTCAGCGCATGAAGGAGCTCGAGGCCCTGGGTGACCTGAGCGGCACCGCCGCCGGTTACACCAAGAAGGAGACCCTCCAGCTCTCCCGCGAGAAGATCAAGCTCACCAAGACCCTCGGTGGTCTGCGTGACATGACCAAGGTCCCGTCGGCGATCTGGGTCGTGGACACCAAGAAGGAGCACATCGCTGTCGACGAGGCCCGCAAGCTGGGCATCCCGGTCATCGCGGTGCTGGACACCAACTGCGACCCGGACGAGGTCGACTTCCCGATCCCGGGCAACGACGACGCGATCCGCTCGGCCGAGCTGCTGACCCGGGTTGTCGCCACCGCCGTCGCGGATGGCCTGATCGCCCGCTCCGGCCGTGGCCGTGGTGGCGCCGAGGAGAAGCCCGAGCCGGGCACCGTCGCCGCCGGCGAGCCGCTGCCCGAGTGGGAGCGCGACCTCTACGAGGGCGCCGAGAAGAAGGCCGCTGAGACCGCTCCGGCCGCCGCCCCGGCTGCTGAGGCCGCTCCGGCCGCTGCTGCTGAGGCTGCTCCGGCTGCCGCTGAGGCCACTCCGGCTGCCGCTGAGGCTGCCCCCGCGGAATCTGAGGCCGCTCCGGCCGCTGCTGCTGAGGCTGCTCCGGCTGAGGCTGAGACCGCCCCGGCCGCCGCGGCTCCGGCCACCGTCCCCGCCGAGTAAGTCGTCCCGATTGCTTCCGGCCGCCGCCGCTGATGGCGGCGGCGGCCGTATCCCGACTGACATCGAGAGAAGAGTCATGGCTAACTTCACCGCCGCGGACGTCAAGAAGCTCCGCGACCTCACCGGTGCCGGCATGATGGACTGCAAGAAGGCGCTCGAGGAGGCCGAGGGCGACTTCGACAAGGCCGTCGAGTTCCTGCGCATCAAGGGCGCCAAGGACGTCGGCAAGCGTGCCGGCCGCACCGCCGCCAACGGCATCGTGGCCCACTCCGGCAAGGCGCTGCTCGAGCTCAACTGCGAGACCGACTTCGTCGCCAAGACCCCCGACTTCGTCGAGCTGGGTCAGCGGCTGGTCGAGTTCGGCGAGAAGAACAAGGTCGCCGACGCCGCCGCGCTGCTCACCGCGACGCTGGAGGACGGCAAGACCGTCGCCGACACCGTCCAGGAGTACTCGGCGAAGATCGGCGAGAAGATCGTCGTGAACCGCTTCGCCGTCGTCGAGGGCGCCGTCGCGGTCTACCTGCACCGCAAGGCTCAGGACCTCCCGCCGCAGGTCGGCGTGCTCGTCGAGTACTCGGGCAAGACCGACGAGGCCGGTGACGCGGACGCTCGCGGCGTCGGCATGCAGATCGCCGCGATGCGCCCCAAGTACCTGACCCGCGAAGAGGTTCCGGCCGAGGTCGTCGAGTCGGAGCGTCGCATCGCCGAGCAGACCGCTCGCGAGGAGGGCAAGCCGGAGCAGGCTCTGCCCAAGATCATCGAGGGCCGGGTGAACTCCTTCTTCAAGGACTTCGTCCTCTTCGAGCAGGCTTCCGTGGTCGACAACAAGAAGACCGTCAAGCAGGTCGTCGCGGAGGCCGGTATCCAGGTCACCCGTTTCGTCCGGTACGAGGTCGGCCAGGAGTAAGGCTCCGCAGTAATGGCACGGGAGGTCGGGTACGCGAGTCAGCGTCCGGCCTCCCGGTCGCATAAGGTCTCCTGCAGATGGCAAAGGAAAGGCGGGTCTCATGACGATGATGACCGAGCAGTCCTCCACGGCTGACGATCAGAACCCGCCGACCGTGCGGCCGCGGCGGGTCGTTCTCAAACTCTCCGGCGAGGTGTTCGGCGGCGGCGAGGTCGGGGTCGAGCCCGACGTGGTGCAGTCGCTGGCGAGGCAGATCGCCACCGTGACGCGGCGCGGCATCCAGGTCGCCGTGGTGGTCGGCGGCGGCAACTTCTTCCGCGGCGCCGAGCTGCAGAAGCGCGGTATGGACCGTAACCGCGCCGATTACATGGGCATGCTCGGCACGGTGATGAACTGCCTGGCCCTCCAGGACTTCCTGGAGAAGGAGGGCATTCAGACCCGGGTGCAGACCGCCATCACGATGGCACAGGTCGCCGAGCCCTATCTCCCGCTGCGCGCCATCCGCCACCTCGAGAAGGGGCGCGTCGTGATCTTCGGCGCCGGCGCCGGCATGCCGTATTTCTCCACCGACACGGTCACCGCCCAGCGTGCGCTCGAGATCCACGCCGACATGGTGCTGATGAGCAAGAACGGCGTCGACGGCGTCTACACCGCCGACCCGCGGATCGACCCGACCGCCAGCAAGCTGGACTCCCTCACCTTCCAAGAGGTTCTGCTGCGCGGTCTGCGGGTGGCCGACCAGGCCGCCTTCAGCCTGTGCCAGGAGAACAAGCTGCCGATGCTGATCTTCGGCGCGGAGGGCGACGACACCATCGTGCGCGCGTGCGCCGGCGAGCGGATCGGCACCTTGATCACCGCTGAGTGAGCGCGCGTCCAAGTCCCCACATCCCGCACCACCGAAGACAGCAAGGAGGCGAGAAGAGCCGGTGATCGAGGAAACCCTCTTCGAGGCCGAAGAGAAGATGGACAGCGCGGTCGAGCACGCCAAGGAGGAGTTCGCCGCCATCCGGACCGGCCGTGCCACTCCGGCGATGTTCTCGAAGATCGTCGTCGACTACTACGGCGCACCCACCCCGGTGACCCAGATGGCCTCGGTCGGTGTTCCGGAGCCGCGCATGGTCATCGTCAAGCCGTATGACGCGACGCAGCTCGGCCCGATCGAGCGCGCGATCCGTGACTCGGACCTCGGCGTCAACCCGAACAACGAGGGCACCCAGCTGCGCATCCACCTCCCCCAGATGACGGAGGAGCGGCGGCGCGAAATGATCAAGGTGGCTCGCCATAAGGCTGAGGAAAGCCGCGTAGCCATCCGTAACGTCCGCCGTAAGGCCAAAGAGCAGCTGGACAAGCTGGTCAAGGACGGCGACACGGGCGAAGATGATGGCCGTCGTGCTGAGAAGGAGCTCGATGACCTGACGCATCGCTACGTGGGTGTCGTCGACGAGCTCCTCAAACACAAGGAAGCAGAGTTGCTCGAAGTCTGATGTCGTACCTCGATCCGCGTGCCGGCCAGGCCCCCGGCGACGACACGAGCGTGCCGGCGCCGTATGTCTATGACCCCTCCGGCTCCCCGGAGGACCCGTATGCCGACTACCGGCGCTCGCAGCCGGCCCCTTCGGCGTACCCCGGTCAGGCCTGGCACGCGGACGAGCCGGCCGCCCACCCGGTGAATCCACCGGGTTCGAATCCGTCGGGTTCGAATCCGCCCGGTTTTGAGCCGGCGCCGCAGGGCCCCGAGGTCCTGCAGACCCCGCCGGGCCCGAAAGGCGTCAAGGGCCGGCGCCGGGCCGGACGCGGACAGACCGAGAAGAAGGGCCGTGCCGGGCGCAACCTGCCCGCCGCGATCGGAGTCGGTCTCAGCCTCGGCCTGATCGTGCTGGCGTCGCTGCTGATCGAACCGGTCGCCCTCCTGGTGGTCCTTGTTGTCGCTTCCGGCATCGGGGTCTGGGAGATGGCCCGGGCGATGGCGGTCGCCGGCAGCAGCCCGCCGCTCATCCCGCTCATCGCCGGCAGCGCCCTGATGGTCGGCCTCGCCTGGCAGGCCGGTCCCGACGCGCTCGCCATCGGCCTGGCCGTCACGGTCGGCGCCGCGATGCTCTGGCGGCTCGCGGACGGCGTCCCCGCGGTCCGGCGCGACTTCACCCCGAGCGTGCTCATCGCCGTGTATGTGCCGTTCCTGCTCAGCTTCGCCGCCCTGCTGGTCCATCCGGGCGACGGTGAGCCGATGGACGGGGCCTGGCGGGTCATCGCCACGCTCGTCGCCGTGGTGCTTTCCGACACAGGTGGGTATGCGTCCGGCGTCTTCCTCGGCAAGCATCCGATGGCACCGAGGATCAGCCCGAAGAAGTCGTGGGAGGGGTTCGCCGGCTCGCTGACCGCCTCCGCGATAGGCAGCAGCGCGCTGCTGTTCTTCCTGCTCGACGTGCCGGTGTACTGGGGCTTGTTGTTCGGCGCCGTCATATCGGTGGTCGCGGTCCTCGGCGATCTGGCCGAGTCGATGCTCAAGCGGGACCTGCGGATCAAGGACATGAGCAACCTGCTGCCCGGTCACGGTGGGCTGATGGACCGGCTGGATTCGATCCTGTTCGCCGTGCCCACCGCCTACCTGCTCTTCTCGATCATCTCCCCGAGCTAGCAGGCGTGAGAAGCTGGATATGCCATGACGATTCTTCCGGTCATCCCGATCAGCCCAGACCAGCCCGACGCGGTCACCACCCGCCGCCGCCCGAGCATGCCTCCGCGCCACCTCGCCGACCTCGACCTCGCCGGTCGTAAGAGCGCGGTCGCGAGCCTCGGCGAGCCGGCCTTCCGCGCCAAGCAGCTCTCCACCCACTACTTCGGCCGCCTGGTGCGTGACGCGGCCGCGATGACCGACCTGCCCGCGGCGTCCCGCGACCGCATCACGGCCGATCTGCTGCCGACGCTGCTGACCCCGATCCGGGAGCAGGCCTGCGACGACGGTGCGACGCGGAAGACGCTGTGGCGGCTGCACGACGGCGCGCTCGTGGAGAGCGTCCTGATGGGCTACCCCGACCGGGTGACGGCCTGTGTCTCCAGCCAGGCCGGTTGCGGCATGGCCTGTCCGTTCTGCGCGACCGGCCAGCAGGGCCTGACCCGAAACCTCTCGGTGGCCGAGATCGTGGACCAGGTCGTCTATCTGGCCGGCGTGGCCGCCTCCGGTGCGGTCACCGGCTCACCGCCGCGGCTGTCGCGCGTGGTCTTCATGGGCATGGGCGAGCCGCTCGCCAACTACCCGCGCGTGATCGAGGCGGTGCGGCGCCTGACGACCCCGGCGCCGGAGGGTCTCGGGCTCTCACAACGGCACATCACGGTGTCCACGGTGGGTTTGGTGCCCGCTATGCGCCGGTTGATCGCCGAACAGCTCTCTGTGACTCTTGCGTTGTCACTGCATGCCCCCGATGATGATCTGCGCGATGAGCTTGTGCCCGTCAACCAGCGTTGGAAGGTGGCCGAGGTGCTCGATGCCGCGTTTGATTACGCGGCGCAGACCGGCCGTCGGGTCTCCATCGAATACGCCCTGATCAGGGACGTAAACGATCAGCCCTGGCGTGCCGACCTGTTGGGCCGCCTTCTGAACGGCAAGCTGGCTCATGTGAATCTCATCCCGCTGAACCCCACCCCGGGCAGCAAGTGGGATGCAAGCCCCAAACCGGTCGAGCGCGAGTTCGTCCGCCGGCTGCGAGAGACCGGCGTTTCGACCACCGTGCGCGACACCCGGGGCCGGGAGATCGACGGTGCGTGCGGCCAGCTGGCCGCGGGAGAGCTGACGCAAGCGAGCGCAGGGGGCGCCGCAGCCGACGCGGAGGTGGCACAGTGACTGGGCGCAGGTCCCAGCGAGCGGAGTGGGAGACGTTGTGACGAGTCAGGGACAGCGTTTCCGGCGGCGTGCGTTGCGGCGTGGCTACAAGGTCGACGAGGTTGACGCCTTCCTGGACAGGGTCGAGGCGACCCTGTCCGGTGAGCAGGCCGGCCCGCCGGTCGGCGCGCAGGAGGTGCACGACGTCGTCTTCCGGGTGCGGTTCGGCGGCTACGACGAGTGGCAGGTCGACCTGCACCTGGACCGGGTCGAGCGGCAGCTCGCCGAGTTCGAGGAGCGCGGCGGCCGCCCGGCACCCGACCCGATGCGTGACTCGATGCGCAGTGGCTTGTCAGCCGCACCGCAGGGCCCGCCGGGGATGAACCAGGGCGGCATGGGCGGCATGCAGGGCGCGGGTATGCAGGGCGCCGGCATGCACGGCGGTGGTATGCAGGGCGGTGGCATGCAGGGTGCGGGAATGCAGGGCGGGGGAATGCAGGGCGGCGGAGGAATGCCGCCCGGTGGCCCCGGCATGGGTGGCCGCGGGCAGAGCCCGATGGCGCCCCCGACCGAGCGGCTGCCCGCCCCGGTCCGCGACGACCGCATGATGCCGCCTCAGATGCCCCCGCAGATGCCGCAGCGCCAGCAGATGCCGCAGGGCGACCCCTATGGTGGCCGCTATGACGAGCCGACCGGTTACGGGCAGCAGCAGCCGCCTCAGCGCCCCGGCCCGCCCCCCGGTTACGACCAGGGTGGGTACGACCAGGGTGGCAGCTACGACGGCTTCGAGCCCGGCCGGCACGGCCGGGCCGACATGACCGCTGAGATCCGCATGCCCGACCGTGACCAGCGCGGCGGTTACGGCGGCCAGCAGATGCCCTCGGCGATGCCGGGCTCCCCGATGCCGGGTGCGCCGATGAGCGGCCCGCCCGGTGGTTACGGCCCGCCGCAGCAGCAGCCCCAGCTCGGCCCGCCGCTCGGTGAGCCGGGTGGCGAGCTGTACCGGGTGGATCAGCTGCGCCGCACGTTCCAGCCGAGGCGGTTCGGCAGCGGTTACGACCCGATGCAGGTGGACCGGCTCTTCGAGGGCATCCTGCAGGCGATGACCGGTCGCGGCCCGATGCCGGTGAACGAGAACGACCTCGACATGCTCCAGTTCGGCCTGGTGCCGAACGGCTACTTCGAGGCCGAGGTCGATGCCGCGCTGCGCGAGGTCAAGGACATCCTGCTGCGGCGCCGCTGAGTACAGAACGCGAAAAAGGGGCCCGCTGTGCGGGCCCCTTTTGCAGGTAGAGAGGGTTACTGGTCGTTGGGACGCAGGCCACTGCGCCGCAGCACGATGTCACCGACCACCGCGCCGACGAGCCCCAGCGCGATCACGACGAGCCACACCTTCTCGGTGTTGCCTTGCTGGTTGCCCCAGAAGAAGAGCAGCAGGATCGCGGCGGAGATGATCGCACCACGCTGGGCCCGCTTGCGGTTGCCCGGCTTGAGCTGGTCGGGCGCGTAAACCTCGTGGTGTTCTTCCGCGGACACGGCCAGGTCCTCCTCGTCGATGCTCGTTGACGTCGGATCTCAGTGTGTCACGGGGCCGCCGAGCGGCACCCGGCAACCCGGTTGTACTTTCGAGGGCGGTCAGAAGCCGAGTTTGAGGAGCGATCTAGTGCGGATCACGGGCACCGGCCACGCGAGCATGCGCATCGACACCGCCGCCGGCAGCATTCTGTGCGATCCGTGGGTGAACCCGGCGTATTTCGCCTCGTGGTTCCCCTTCCCGGACAACTCGCTGCTGGACTGGGAGACGCTGGGTGACGTCGACTACCTCTACGTCTCCCACCTGCACCGGGACCACTTCGACGCGGAGCACCTGAAGCGGTTCATCAGCAAGAAGGCGACGGTTCTGCTGCCGGAGTACCCGACCAGCCAGCTGGAGGACGAGCTGCGGGCGCTGGGCTTCACCAGCTTCCTGCGGACGAAGTCGGACGAGGTGCACGAGCTCGACGGCGGCCTGAAGGTGATGATCCAGGCGCTGATCAGCCCGACCGACGGCCCGATCGGCGACTCGTCGCTCTGGGTGGAGCACGACGGCATCCGTGTGCTGAACCAGAACGACGCCCGCCCGTCCGACCTGACCCGGTTCAACGAGCTGGGCCACGTGCACGCGCACATGCTGCAGTTCTCCGGCGCCATCTGGTACCCAATGGTCTACGAGCTCCCGGAGAACGCGAAGACCGCGTTCGGCAAGCAGAAGCGGGACCGGCAGTTCGACCGCACCTGGCGTTACATCGACGACCTGAAGGCCGACCACGTCTTCCCGATCGCCGGTCCGCCGTGCTTCCTGGACGACGAGCTGTGGCAGTTCAACGACATCCACGGCGACGAGGGCAACATCTTCCCGGACCAGTCGGTGTTCCTGTCGGAGTACGCGAAGGTCGGCGGCACCAACGGCATCGTCCTGCTGCCCGGCAGCGTCAGCGAGCTGACCGACGGGGGAGCCACCGCGACCACCGAGCACCCGGTGCCGATCGAGGAGTTCTTCGCGAACAAGAAGGAGCACCTCGAGGAGATGCGGGAGCGCAAGCGCCCGATCATCGAGGCGGAGAAGGCGTCCTGGCGGCACCCGGAGATCGACGTCCTCGGTGAGCTGAAGAAGCGGATCGAGCCGCTCCTCGAGGAGTCGATCTATCTGGCCAAGGGCGTCGGCGGACCGGTCCGCTTCGACCTGGTCTCCTACGACGGCGACGAGGTCGAGTCGATCGTCGTGGACTTCCCCGGCAAGCAGGTCCGGCCGTACGGCGACGAGAAGGTCCGCTACCGCTTCCGCACCCAGCGCGAGCTGATCGAGCACCTCATCTTCATCGACGAGGGCGACTGGGTGAACTCGCTGTTCCTGTCCTGCCGCTTCTCGGCGGCCCGGATCGGGCAGTACAACGAGTTCGTCTACGCGTTCTTCAAGTGCCTCTCCGAGGAGCGCCTCCAGTACGCGGAAGGCTGGTACGACGAGCACGAGAAGTCGGTCGACGCCGAGGACATCCAGTTCGGCGACTGGACCGTGCAGCGCCGCTGCCCGCACCTGAAGGCGGACCTGTCCCGCTTCGGCATCGTGGACGGCAACGTGCTCACCTGCCAGCTGCACGGCTGGAAGTTCGACCTGCCCAGTGGCCGCTGCCTGACCGGCGTCGGCCACAAGATCAGGGCGAGTAAAACGGCCTAGACACCCAGGTCCCGAAGGATGCGGCGGGCCGCGTTGTGGCCCGCCGCCCCGATCACGCTGCCGGCCGGGTGCGCCCCCGCCGACCCGTGATAGAGCCCGTCCAGCCCCGTGAAATACGGCATCCGCTGATCGAACGCCACCGTGTTGTCCACGTGGTGAATGTGCCCGCCGGTGATACCGAAGTGCTCCTCGATCCCCGGCGGTGTCAGCGCGAAAGTGTCCGCCACCAGGTCGGACGTCCCCGGCGCATACCGGTCGCAGATCTCCAGCAGCCGGGAGACATAGCCCGGAAGCTCGGCCTCCCAGGTGGTCCCGGTCAACGAGTACGGCACCGACTGCACGAACAGCGCCGATGAGTGGTGACCCGACTCGTCACGCAGCGATGGGTCGACAGTCGTGTGCACGTACCACTCGATTGTCGGCTCTGACGGCAACTGACCCGCCTGGACCTCGGCCCACATGTCCCGAAGGGACTTCATCGACGCACCTGGCAGCAGGTGGACGGTCGATCCGTGCGGCGACGGCGCCCCTTCCGGCAGGCACGAGAAACGCGGCAGGTCACGCAGCGCCAGGTTCACCTTGAGGGTGGTGCCGGGCCGCCGGACGGCGGCCATCCGGTCGGTCAGCGCGGTCGGCAGGGCACCCTCAGGGACAAGATCCATCAGACGGTACGGGTCACAGCCGCCCAGCACCACGCGGGCCGACACCGACCGCCCGTCGGCGAGCACCACGCCGCTCACCGCCCCGCCGTCCACGGTCACCGCCGTCACCTCGGCGTTGGTGTGCAGCGTGGCGCCCGCCGCACGGGCCGCGTCGGCGAAGGTCCGGGAGACGGTGCCCATCCCGCCCTCGGCGATCATCCAGGTGCCGTTGGATCCGGGCAGCCGGCACATGTTGTGCACCAGGAAGTTGTGCCCGGTGCCGGGGTCGTCCGGGCCGGCGTTGAGCCCGGACAGGCCGTCGGTGACCGTGTACATCGCCATCAGCAGTTCGCTGGAGAACCCGAACCGCGACAGGTAGCCGGCAACGGATCCGCGTACAAGATCAAGGAATGTGCTTTGAAGTTGTGGCCTGATGTGGCGGTCGGCGATCTCCTCCACGGAGGCCGGCTCCTCCAGCCAGGACGGCGCGAGGTCGGCGCGCAGGGCACTGATCTCGCAGGCCAGCGTCTCGTCGGCGGCGACGTCGCGGGGTGAGAAGAACTGCTCCATCTGGGCCCGGGTGGCGTCGCGGTCGCCGCCGAAGAGCAGGTACGGCGAGCCGGCCGGACCCGCGGTCGGCAGGAAGTAGTGCGGATCGCGGCGCAGGACCGGTATCTCGAGATCGAGGGTCCGCAGCAGCTCGGGCGGCATCAGCCCGAGCAGGTAGGAGCCGGTGGACTGGCCGAGCCCGGGCACCTTGGGGAAGGGATGCTCGGTGCGGGTGGCACCGCCCAGCACGCCTGCGGCCTCGAGCACGACGACGTCGAGCCCGGCGCGGGCGAGCAGGATCGCCGAGACCAGGCCGTTGTGCCCGGCTCCGATGATCACCACGTCGGCGCGGTCGGGAATGGGGGTCATGCCGAGCGAGATTACCTCGCTGTTCGGCTGACCGGTCTCGACGATTCGTCCGTCAAATGCGCCTTGAAAACAACTGGTGCGCCATGAGTCGCGGCGAATCCCGCCAGCAGCACGATGTGGAACAGGTACAGCCAGAGGCCGACGGCAACCGTCGCGCCGATCTCGGTGAACCCGCCGAACGGCACACCGAGATCCAGCGGCAGCGAGCAGAAGAGCACAAAACCGTGCAGGAAGCCGGAGAGGTTGGCCGCCGTGAACGAGCCGATCAGGATCGTCGCCGCCCAGGGCGGGCGGCCCGGCGCCACGTACCGGAACACCCAGATCACCACCGGGGTGAGCACCAGCCAGGCGGCCAGGAACGAAAGGATCACACCCAGCACCGACCACCAGCCTCCGCGCAGCCAGAGATCGCTGGTGGTGGGCAGGGCCAGGAAGAGGGCGAGCAGCAGGGCCGGCGCGGCGGCGAGCAGCGGCAGCCAGAGCAGGCGGCCGCGCCACCCGACGAGGCTCTCACCCTCCCGGGGGCCGCGGACCGAGACGAAAGCGCGGCGCAGACCCTCGCCGTAGAGGGTGGCGGGCAGCAGGCTGGCGAGTGCCAGCATCGGGGTCAGCTCCAGCCCGGCGTCGATGAGCGCGCTGAGCGCGCGAGGAGCACCGATGGCATCCGGCAGCGCGGCGATGGTCCGTCCGGTCAGATCCCGTACGCGGGAAGCGCCCACCGCCAGCCCGGTCAGCCAGATCGCCAGCAGGGCGACGGGAACCACCGCGATGCCGCTGTAGAACGTGATGGCCGCGGCGTGCAGGGCGACGTCACGCCCCTTCAACGGGCGGAAAACGGCTGACAACTGGGTACGCACGGCACAGGGGTACCCCATCGGCGTCCCCGGATCACTACGATCCTGCGTCCATGGCGCCCTTCGTCTTCTCGGCACATCCCACGCGGGAGCAACTGCTCGCCTCTCTGGCCCATTTCCTGGGTCCCCAGTTCCGGCTCTACCGATGGATGGGTGCCGCCATGGTGGTGCTCGGCCTGCTGCTGTTCGCCCTCGGGGACGTCTTCGTCGCGACGTTCGCGGTGCTGCTCGGTGCCGTCTTCCTGCTCGTCGTTCCGCCGCTGACCACGAGGCTGGTCCTGACGAAGGTGAGTTATCTGCTGGACCGGCCGACCGAGTACCGGATCGACGAGCGGGGCGTCTGGATCGGCAACGACCTGGTGGAGAACCTGTTTCACTGGCACGCCGTCGACCGGCTGGACGAGCTGCCGGGGATGGTGATCGCACGGCTGGGCAAGAGCGGCTTCTACGCCGTACCGACTGACGGTCTCCCGCCGGCGACCGCCGCGGAGGTCACCGGCTTCATCCGCGAGCGTGTGCCCGCCCGAGGCTGAGCGGCGTGCCACCATCCGGGAAGATGGACGCCATGCGTGACCTCGTCCTGCTCGGCTCCACCGGCTCCATCGGTACCCAGACCATCGACATCGTCCGGCGCAACCCCGACCGGTTCCGCGTCGTGGCCCTCGGCGCCGGTGGCGGCAACATCGAACTGCTCGCCGCCCAGGCACTGGAGCTGAGCGTCGAGGTGGTGGGCGTGGCCCGCGCCTCCGCCGTGCAGGATCTCCAGCTCGCCTTCTACGCCGAGGCACAGAAGCGGGGGTACGCCACCGGCGACTTCAAGATCCCGAAAATCGTGGCCGGCCCGGACGCCATGACCGAGCTCGCCACCCACCCGTGCGACCTCGTCCTCAACGGCGTGGTCGGCAGCCTCGGCCTGGCGCCCACCCTCGCCGCCCTCCAGGAGGGCCGGATCCTCGCCCTGGCGAACAAGGAGTCCCTGGTCGCCGGCGGCCCGCTGGTGCGCCGGATCGCCAAACAGGGGCAGATCGTCCCGGTCGACTCGGAGCACTCGGCGCTCGCCCAGTGCCTGCGCGGCGGCTCCGCGGCCGAGGTGCGGCGGCTCGTCCTGACCGCCAGCGGGGGAGCGTTCCGGGGGCGGCGCCGGGAGGAGTTGGCGAACGTCACAGTCGAGGACGCGCTCAAGCACCCGACGTGGGACATGGGCCCGGTCGTCACGATCAACACGGCGACGATGGTGAACAAGGCGCTCGAGGTGATCGAGGCGCACGAGCTGTTCGCCGTGCCGTACGACGACATCGAGGTGATGGTGCACCCGCAGTCGGTGCTGCACTCACTCGTCGAGTTCACCGACGGATCGACGTTGGCGCAGGCCAGCCCGCCGGACATGCGGCTGCCGATCGCGCTGGCGCTGGGCTGGCCGGAGCGGGTGCCGTCGGCGGCGCCCGCTGTCGACTGGACGCTGGCGCACAACTGGGAACTGCGCCCGCTCGACAACGAGGCGTTCCCCGCCGTACGCCTGGCCAAGGAGGCCGGGCGTACCGGTAAGTGCCTACCGGCCGTCTACAACGCCGCCAACGAAGAGTGTGTGGCCGCCTTCGTCTCCGGTCGGCTACCTTTCTTGGGCATCGTCGACACGCTCGAGCGAGTGTTGGCGGCGGCCCCGGATTTCGCGGAGCCGGGTACCGTCGAGGACGTGCTTGCCGCCGAGGCGTGGGCGCGTGCCCAGGCGCAGCGGACCATCGTCACTGTGGCTGAAGGAGCCTGATGCTGTTCTGGCTGGGTGTGGTGGCCTTTGCGCTGACCATCCTGATCTCGGTGAGCCTGCACGAGTTGGGCCACATGATCACCGGCAAGCGTTTCGGCATGAAGGTGACGCAGTACTTCGTCGGGTTCGGCCCGACGATCTTCTCCTTCCACCGCGGCGAGACCGAGTACGGGTTGAAGCTCATCCCGCTCGGCGGCTTCTGCAAGATCGTCGGCATGACGCCGCAGGACGAGGACGTCGCGCCGGAGGACCAGCACCGCGCCATGTGGCGGTTCCCGGTCTGGAAGCGGACCGTGGTGATGTCCGCCGGTTCCATCACCCACTTCCTGCTCGCCCTGGTGGGCGCCTGGGTGATGGCGATGACCATCGGCCTGCCGAACACGGACATCCCGCAGACCGCCGAGGCGCAGCGCACTGCCCCCGCGATGATCTACGTCGGCGACTGCATCCGCACCTCGGTCGCCGACACCAGCGCCGAGTGCGTCCCCGGGACAGGCAGCGCCCGTGAGGCACCGGCCAAGGCCGCGGGCCTGCAGACCGGTGACCTGATCACCAAGGTCGGCGCCGTCGCCGTGACGAACTACGGCCAGCTCGTCGACGCGATCCGCGCGTCGCCGGCCGGCCCCACCCCGTTCGAATACACGAGGAACGGCCAAACCGCGTCCACCACTGTCGACCTGGTCAGCGCGGAGCGCACCCCGCTGGACGATCCGGAGGGCCCGGTCAGCCAGGTCGCCGTCGCCGGGGTGAGCTGGACCACCAACGAGCCGGCCGTCATCACCTACAACGCGATCGGCGCGATCCCCGCCTCCGGCGACTTCAACTGGTACCTGGTGGAGAACTCCGTCAAGGCGATGGCCCGGATCCCGGAGAAGGTCCCGGCCCTGTGGAACTCGATCACCGGCGACGAGCGTGACCCGGACACCCCGATCAGCGTCGTCGGTGCCAGCCGGATCGGTGGCGAGGCGATCGAGAAGGGCGTGCCCGAGGTCTTCTGGCAGGTCTTCATCTCGCTGAACGTGTTCATCGGCCTGTTCAACCTGCTGCCGCTGCTGCCCGTCGACGGCGGGCACATCGCGATCGCCTGGTTCGAGGCCATCCGATCGTGGCTCTACAAACGCTTCCGGCGACCGGATCCCGGCCGGGTGGACTACTACAAACTGATGCCCGTGACGTATGCGGTCATCCTGATAGGTGGCGCGTTCACCCTGTTGACCGTGACCGCGGACATCATCAACCCCATTACGATCTTCAAGTGAGTGAAATGACTGCGATCAGTCTCGGAATGCCGGCCGTACCTCCGCCCCCGCTGGCCCCGCGCCGGCACAGCCGCCAGATCATGGTCGGCAACGTGCCGGTCGGCGGCGGTGCTCCCGTCAGCGTCCAGTCGATGACCACCACGCTCACCGCCGACGTCAACTCGACCCTTCAGCAGATCGCCGAGCTGACCGCGTCCGGCTGCCAGATCGTCCGCGTCGCCGTCCCCTCGCAGGACGACGTCGAGGCGCTGCCCGCGATCGCCAAGAAGTCCCAGCTCCCGGTGATCGCCGACATCCACTTCCAGCCGAAGTACGTGTTCGCCGCGATCGACGCCGGCTGTGCCGCGGTCCGGGTCAACCCGGGCAACATCCGGCAGTTCGACGACAAGGTCAAGGAGATCGCCAGGGCGGCCTCCGACGCGGGCATCCCGATCCGGATCGGCGTCAACGCCGGCTCGCTCGACAAGCGCCTGCTGGAGAAGTACGGCAAGGCCACCGCTGAGGCGCTCGTCGAGTCGGCGCTCTGGGAGTGCTCGCTGTTCGAGGAGCACGGCTTCCGCGACATCAAGATCTCGGTGAAACACAACGACCCGGTCGTCATGATCCGGGCGTACCGGCAGCTCGCCGAGCAGTGCGACTACCCGCTGCACCTCGGCGTCACCGAGGCCGGCCCGGCGTTCCAGGGCACCATCAAGAGCGCCGTGGCGTTCGGTGCGCTGCTCGCCGAGGGCATCGGCGACACCATCCGGGTCTCGCTCTCCGCCCCGCCGGTCGAGGAGATCAAGGTCGGCAACCAGATCCTCGAGTCGCTGGGCCTGCGCGAGCGCGGCCTGGAGATCGTCTCCTGCCCGTCCTGCGGCCGCGCCCAGGTGGACGTCTACACGCTCGCCGAGCAGGTCACCGCGGCTCTCGAGGGCTTCCCGGTCCCGCTGCGCGTCGCCGTGATGGGCTGCGTCGTCAACGGTCCCGGCGAGGCGCGCGAGGCCGACCTCGGGGTGGCGTCCGGCAACGGCAAGGGCCAGATCTTCGTCAAGGGCAAGGTCATCAAGACCGTGCCCGAGTCGATCATCGTGGAGACGCTCGTCGAGGAGGCCCTGCGCCTCGCCGACGAGATGGGCGCCGACCTCCCCGACGAGCTGCGCGAACTGATCCCCGGCCCGACCGTGACCGTGCACTAGAAGGTTCTTTTAGAACAGCACGGTCGCGAACGATCCCGCTGACACGAAGCCGCACCGCTGGTACACCTGGCGTGCGGCTTTGTTGTAGTCGTTGACATAGAGGCTGACGGTCGGCGCGACCCGGCGCAGCGCGTCGGAGACCACGGCGGCCATGGCGGCGGTGGCCAGCCCGCGCCCCCGGTAATCCGGATGCACCCAGACACCCTGGACCTGCGTGGTCCGGCGGGTGATGATCGCCAGCTCCGCCTTGAAGATCACCTGGTCGCCGGCGAACCTCGCATACGCCCGCTTCCCCTTCACCAGCTCCGCGATCCGCCGCCGATAGCCGCGCCCGCCGTCGTCCAGCAGCGGCGAGACACCGACCTCCTCGGTATACATCGCGACCGCGGCCGGGAACAGCTGGTCGACCTCGTGCGAGCGGGCCAGCCGCACCGACGGGTCGGGGCGCACCAGCGGATCACGGTCGGTGACCAGGAGCGGCTGGTTGGGCCGCACGTCGCGGGCCGGCCCCCAGTGGCCGCCGAGCCTGCTCCACAGGTCGAGCACCGCCTCGGAACGGCCGATGATCGACGAACAGATCCGCGGCTCCGCGCCGAGCAGATCGGCGAAGGCGGCGGTAGCGGCCGGCGTGGCACCGACCGGCACCAGATGCGCGCCCGACCAGATGAGGGACTCGACGCGGCGGGCCGGCTCGTAACCGTAGATCCGCCCGTCCGATCGCCACCAGTTCAGCCCGTGCGCCGCCACGCGCTCCGCGATCTGGGCGCCCGCATAGGGATCGGCGTCGAGGATCCGCTCGACCGCCGTGCGCTCGGGCTCGCCGAGCTGCCGGATGGGCACCGTCAACACAGGTATCAGATTGCCAGATCCGAGCCTCTCAACACGTATCGCATCCCCGCGTTCATGGAATCCCTTGCACCCGACACGTTGGCGATATATCGTCTAACTATCGCCAACAGAACGGAGAAGATCATGAGGCACATGCATGAGGGTCAGCACGGACACGGTGGATTCGCCGGCTTCGGCGGCGGCGGTCGCGGCTGGGCAGGCGAGGCGCGCAGGCGCGGTTTCGGCTTCCCGCCCGGCTTCCCCTTCGGCCCCGGCGGTCCCGGCGGCGGACCCTTCGGCCCGCCCGAATTCGGCCGAGGCCAACGCCGCGGCGGCCGCGGCTCCCGGCAGAACGTCCGCCCCGCCATCCTCGCGCTCCTGCTCGAGCGCCCCATGCACGGCTACGAGATGATCCAGGAGCTCGACGCGCGCACCAACGGCATCTGGCGCCCCAGCCCCGGCTCGGTCTACCCCACACTCCAGCTGCTGGAGGACGAGGGCCTGATCGAGGCCACCGCTGAGGGTGGCCGCAAGAGCTACCAGCTCACCGCCGACGGCCGCCCCGAGGCCGAGGCCGCCGCCGAGAACCCCCCGTGGTCCCAGTTCGGCGCCGACGCCATGTCCCAGGTGCAAGACTTCCGCGACGCCGCGGTGGGCATCATGGGCGCACTCAAGCAGGTCGGTTTCTCGGGCACGCCCGAGCAGCGCCAGAAGGCGCTCGAGGTGCTCAACGAGACCAAGCGCAAGCTCTACGCAATCCTCGCCGACAGCGAGTAACCCCAGAATCAGCGCAGAGAACCCCGGAAATGGCGCACTCAAGACTTTTGGGTGCGCCTTTTTTCATACGCCTACCCGCACAACGCTTCAACCTACCCACGCCCCGCGCTCCTGCCGTCCCCGGGCGCAAATCCGAGCCTCTCCACGCAGTCGCGCTCCCATCGCCCGGCCAGCTCAGCCAACACCCGCCGCGCTTGCGCCGCCCGGCCCGCTCAGCCAGCGCCTGCCGTGCTCGCGCCGCCCGGCCCGCTCAGCCCGTAGGCCCCACTCGGCCGAGGGCCGCGATCAGCTCGTGCAGAGCGGGAAGACCGCCCCGCTCCAGCTCCGGCGTAGGGGTCAGGGCCATCACCGGGACGGTCACGCCGGCGTCCGCGTACTTCTGGACCCGGTCGCGGCACTGCTCCGGCGAACCGTGGACGATCAGGTCGTCGACCAGCTCGTCGGGGATGGCGGCGAGGGCGCCCTTGCGATCGCCGGAATCCCAGGCCTGCCACATCGGGGTGAGCGCCTCGGTGCGGCCGAGCCAGCGGTGGAAGGCCGCGTATGCCGGGACGGTCAGATAAGCCGTGATCATCCGGCGGCCGACCGTGCGGGCGTAGGCGGCGTCGTCGGTCGGGATGACGAAGATGCGGGCCGCCACCTCGAAGTCCGGGCCGGCTTCCTTGGTCTCGGCCAGCGCGGTCGCGACGTCGCCGGGGGAGAGCCAGTTCAGAATCACGCCGTCCGCTTCGGCGGCGGCGAGGTGCAGCATCTGCGGGCGCAGTGCGGCGAGCATGACCTGCGGCGGGACGGTCGGCGGGCGTTCCAGGCGGAAACGCTTGACGGCGAATTCCGAGTACTGCTGATCGACGACCTCGCCGGCGAGTGCGGAGCGCAGGAACCGGAGCATGTCGCGACTGCGTGCGTACGGCCGGACGAAGTCGGCGGCGTTCCAATCCCCGGACACCACCGGTGACGAGGCGCCGATGCCGAACTGGAACCGGCCCGGTGCGGTCTCGGCCAGCGCGGCGGCGGTCATCGCCAGCAGGCCCGGCCCGCGGGTGAAGACCGGGGCGATGGCGGTGCCCAGCCGCAGGCGCGGCTCCCAGGCGGCGGCGAGGGTGAGCGGCGTGAACGCGTCGGTGCCGTTCACCTCCGCCGACCAGACGTCGGTGAAACCCGCGTCGGCCAGGGCCGAGTAGACGGCGGCGTGCCCGGCGAGCGGAACGCCGCTGAGCGGCACGGTCATGCCCCAGCGCATCGACATGCCCCCGATCCTGCCCGGCCCGGCGCCGCGATGTCTACTGATCGGTAACACCGATCTTGGAGTCAACCCGGGAGTGGCGAGGCTCGGCCGAAAACGGGACTCGACTGGAGGTGAGGCTCGGCCGAAAGCGGAGCTCGACCGAAAGCAGCGGGCCCGCCCAGAAAAGGACGGGCCCACGAAGTCCGGCGCGGCCAAGCCCGCGGAGACCAGGATGATCAGCCGTCGACCGCAGGCAGCCGCCTGCCGACCAGTCTCAGCTCGCGGCGCGCCAGGCGGCCGCGAACGACGTGCGGACGCTGGTGCGCATGAGGGAGCCCTGATAGATCCGGGTACCGATCGCCAGCAGCACCACCGCCGTCACCGCAAGGATCAGCAGCGCCACGATCGGCTCCCAGGCCGCGGCGTCCCCGTTGAAGAGCCGGATCGGCATGGCGATCGGCGACGAGAACGGGATGAACGACATCACCTTCTGTGCCGCCTCGTTGTCCTGCAGGAACAGCACCGCGAAGAACGGGATCAGCACCGCCATCTGTACCGGTGACGAGGTGCTGGTGAGGTCCTCCTGCCGGGCGGCCAGCGCACCGACACCCGCCCAGAGCGTGGCCAGCATGATGAAGCCGAGCACGAAGAACGGCAGGAACCAGGCGATCGCCGGGCCGACCGCGTTGATCACGCTGGTGTCCACGTCGGTGACGGTCATGCCGACAAAGGCGACCAGTGCCAGCAGGGCTATCTGCCCGAACGCCAGCAGCGTGATCGCGGCCACCTTGCCGGCCAGCAGGGCGCGTACCGGCACGCTCGACACCAGGATCTCGACGATCCGGGTCTGCTTCTCCTCGACGACGCTCTGCGCGATCTGGAGCCCGTACGTGAACGAGGTGATGAAGAACAGCATCGCCAGCGCGGACGGCACGATGAACTTCAGGAACGGGTCGATGCCCGCCGGTTCGAGCAGCCGGACCGGCGGAGCGGTGCTCAGCGCCTGCACCACCTCGGAGGGCGGCTCCTCCAGCGCCACGACCTCCGGGCCGGGGAGGATCGCCGCCTCCACGTCGCCGTCGCGGACCAGCTGCTCGGCGGTCGCCGCGTCGGGCACGGCCCGGACCTCGAGCTGGGCGTCGGTGAGCTGTGCGATGGCGGTGTCGCCGACCACCGCCACCTTCGACGGGCCGCCGTCGATGAAGGCCGGCAGCACGATCGAGGCGATGACGATCACCAGGAAGAACGCGGTGCTGTAGAGGAAGGCCTTGTCACGGAGCTTGACCTTGAGCTCACGGGCGGCGACCAGCCGGATGGCTTCGAACGTGGTCACTGGATCACCTCTCGGAAGATCTCGGCGAGGGACGGGCGGACCGGGCCGAACGCGCGGACCGGGCCGCGGGCGAGGGCGGCGCGCAGGAGTTGCTGGTCGTCGGCGTCCGCGTCCAGGTCGACGACGGCACGCGCGCCGTCGAGCTCGACGAGGGTCACGCCGGGCTCGTCGCGCAGCCAGCCGGCGTCGCTGCCGACCTCGATCGAGTAGCGCGGCAGCGCGTATTGCTCGCGCAGGTAGGAGCGGCTGCCGGCGGCGCGGATGGTGCCGTCCGCGATGATCACCAGGTCGTCGCAGAGGCGTTCGACCAGGTCGAGCTGGTGGCTGGAGAAGAGCACCGCGGCACCGGCCGCGGCCCGCTCCCGCAGGACGGCCACCACCGTGTCGACGGCGAGCGGGTCCAGGCCGGAGAACGGTTCGTCAAGGACCAGCAGCTCCGGCTCGTGGACCAGGGCGGCCGCGATCTGTACGCGCTGCTGGTTACCGAGAGACAGCTTCTCCACGTGGTCGCCCTCGCGGCCGCCGAGCTCCAGCCGCTCCAGCAGGGCAGAGGTCCGCTGCCGGGCGTCGGCAGCGGTCATCCCGTGCAGCCGTGCCAGGTAGGTGACCTGCTCGCCGACGCTCATCTTCGGGTAGAGCCCGCGCTCCTCCGGCATGTAGCCGAAGCGCTGCCGATCCTTGCGGGTCAGCGGGCTGCCCTGCCAGGTGACGGCACCCGAATCGGCGCCGAGCACACCCAGGATGATGCGCATGGTGGTGGTCTTGCCGGCGCCGTTGGCACCGACGAATCCGGTCAGGCGGCCGGACTCCACCGCGAACGACACGTCCTTGAGGACCTGCCGGTCGCCGAAGGACCGGTTGACGGCATCGACGTTGAGGACGGTGGTCATGAAGGTCACGGTAGGCGCCCGTCGATGCCCCCGTCGTCCGGCCGGAGAACGACCACCCGGGTCCTTCGCACGGAGGACCCGAGCGCCCACGAACGAACGCTGGGAACGACCCTCAAGCCCGCGAACGAACGCTGGGAACGACCCTCAAGCCCGCGAACGAACGCGAGGAGAACCCTCACGATCCCGGACGGACCACCCCGAGCTCGTACGCGAGCACCACCGCCTGCGTCCGATCCCGCGCACCCAGCTTCATCAGCACCCGGCTGACGTGGGTCTTGACCGTGGTTTCGCCAAGGTGCAAAGCCGCCGCGATCTCCGCGTTGGTGGCGCCCCCGGCAAGCTCGACCAGCACCTCGTGCTCGCGCGGGGTCAGGTCCTCCAGCCGGACCACCGGCTCGGGGCTGCGCTGCCGCGGCGTGCTGAACTCGGCGATGACCCGGCGGGTGACAGCCGGTGCCAGCAGGGCGTCGCCGGCCGCGATCACCCGGACCGCCTCGGTGAGCGCCTCCGGTGTGCCGTTCTTCAGCAGGAAGCCGCTGGCCCCGGCCTGGAGTGCCGCGAACAGGTAGTCGTCCCGGTCGAACGTGGTGAGGATCAGCACCGACGGCCCACCCTCGGCGGCGATCCGGCGGGTGGCCTCGAGCCCGTCCACGCCGGGCATCTCGACGTCCATCAGCACCACGTCGGGGCGCAGCGACAGCGCCAGGTCAGTGGCCTGCGCGCCGTCGGACGCCTCTCCGACCACCGTGATGTCGTCCTCCATCTCCAGGATGACCCGGAAGCCGGTACGCACCAGCTGGTGATCGTCGGCCAGCAGAACCCGGATGCTCACGCCTTGCCTCCCGCGATGGCCAGTGCCGGTGCGTACGGCAGCCGGGCCCGTACCCGGTACCCGCCGTTTCCACGCGGCCCGTGTTCGAGGGTGCCGTCGTGGATCGACACCCGTTCCCGCATGCCGATCAGCCCCATCCCGGCCGCCGAGGCCGGCGCCGAGCCCCGCCCGTCGTCCGCGATGTCCATCTCCAGCTCCCCGGAGAGATAGCGGATCCGGATGTCGAGGTTGCCGGCCCGCGCGTGCTTGAGCGTATTGGTGGCCGCCTCCTGCACGATCCGGTAGGCGGCCTGCGACACCGAGTCGGGCACCGGAACCGGATCGCCGTAGACGGCGTAGTGCACGGTCAGCCCGGCTTCCCGGGCGTTGTCGGCGATCTGCGGTATCCGGTCGATCCCGGCCGGTGCGGCCTCACCGGTGGCACCGGAGGCGCGCAGCGCACCCAGCATCCGCCGCAGTTCGTCCACCGCGGTGCGGGCGCCCTCCTCGATCGCGGTGAGCGCTGTCCGGGCCCGTTCCGGGTCCTTGTCCAGCGCCCGGCGGCAGGCGGAGGCCTGGATACCCATGACCGACACGTGGTGCGCCACGACGTCGTGCAGTTCGCGGGCGATCCGGACGCGCTCGCCGAGGACGGCCCGTTCGGCTTCGGCGGCCTGCGCGGCGCGCAGTGCGGCGGCCTGGGACTCGACCTGTGCCAGGCGGCGAGCGCCGTTCCACGCGGCGTCACCGACGAGGTAGACCGAGCCGAAGAAGATCGCGTTGACGAAGTAGTGGTTGAAGACGAGCGCCCAGAGCGCCGGCAGCTCGCCGGAGGCGCCGGAGAAACCCTCATGCAAAATTCTCTCGTACGCCATGAGCAGCGCGACGGATAGCCAGCCGAACATCACCGTGATGATCGCGAGCCGGATGTCCCGGGCGCGCCGCCGGCTCGGGCCCCAGGCGCCGAGCGTGTAGATCGCGGCGAACAGGGCGTAGGACGCGACCTGCTGCTCCTGCGCGCCCCGGAACTGCCCGCCGATGTAGAGCACCGACATCACGATCGCGACGGCTTCCGGCCACCGGCGGCGCCAGGCCAGCGGCGCCGTGGTGCCGACCACCCAGGCGATCTGCTCGATCCGGGCCGGGGCATCGTCGCTGGCGAGCATGCCGAAGCTGCGGGAGAGGAAGAGGTTGAGCACCGCCACCGCGACCACGGCGAACCCGATCCAGAGGTCGTTACGGCGCTGCGCGGCGGTCGGGCCGGGCCGCCGCCACTCCTCGGGTGTCCAGAAGGAGCCCTTGGCCCGGGGCAGGGTGCTCGGAGGCGGCATGGCCTGACCATCGCACGTGGGGCCGGGCGTTTCCAGGCCGGGTCACGGCGCGCAGGGAGTTGCCAGGCCGGGTCACGGCGCCGAGGGAGTCGTCTCCGAGCGCGGAGTGGAGTAATAGCGCGTGGTGCCCAATTCCCGGCGGGTTTGGGTGGGAATGGTGGCGTCCTCGCCGGGGCCGAGTTTGCCGCCGAGGTCGACGATCCGCCGGTGTGCGGCGGCCAGCCGGTCCTCCAGGGTGACGATGCGGCAGGCCGCGGCGAGCAGGAAGCCCTCGTCGAGCAGTTGCCGGACCCGGGCGGCCAGGTCGAGCTGATGGCGGGAGTAACGGCGGTGACCACCGAGTGAGCGCTCCGGTTCGACCAGGCCCGCCTCGTCGAGGCTGCGCAGGAACGCCGGGGTCACGCCGATCTGCTCGGCGGCCCGGCCCATGGTGAACTCCGGCTGGTCAGCGCTGTTGATCATGATCCCTTCAGGAGCCGTGAAAGTGGAAGGATGACAGCAGAAAAGACGAAAGAGACCAGGACCCCGGCGGGTAACCGGGGCCCTGGCTTTTCAATTCTTGTGCCGGACTCATCCGGCGCATGTGGTCGACAGGCTGCGTGCCGCTAGCAGTCGACCGGAGTGATGGGCATCGGCTGCGATCACCTCATGTCGGTTCGGGGACGTCGTGATTACGCGTTGCTGCGGTATCTCGTCCTCCTTCTCCAACTCAGCGACTATGCCAGTTGCAGTCGGCCAACCCCAGTTACGGTCAGGCTGTAAGCCAGTTGCACCGGATCGGGCCGACAAGGCAAATGTATTCCGGTTCCCGCCCGATTTCTAGACTCGCCGCTGTAGATTTTTTATTCAAAAGTCTGACTGACCTGCGCAAACTCTTGCAACGATCGATGTCTGGGGCGGCCGACAGGCCGGCAAGGCGCAGGCGGCGGGTCGGCTAGGCGCAGGCGGGTGAGGCCCTGGCGGCGGCGCGGAGCGGGCGCTGTGCGCGCTGAGCGCGCCGAAGAGAGAGGTGACCGCGCCCCGCGCCGCCGCGGAAGGGGTCGTCGACGAACCCCCGGGACTCGCGATCCTGCCGAGGAATCGCTGGAACCAGGCTCGCATCGGGCCGCGGGTGCGGCAACGCAATTTACGCTCCTCATTGACGTCCGTAACACAGCGGCGAGATCATCACCGCATCAGTGGCTCAGGTCACAACCCCTTCGGGCAAGGGAGCACGTAGATGACCACAGACGAGGAACGTCTCGCCCAACTCGGTTACAAGCAGGAACTGCACCGCCGGCTCTCCGGCTTCTCCAACTTCGCCGTCTCCTTCTCGATCATCTCCATCCTGGCCGGTGCCATCACGTCGTACGGCATCGCGATGACCGCCGGTGGACCGATGGCCATCACGCTGGGCTGGCTTTTTGTCGGCATCATGGTGACCTTCGTGGCGCTGGCGATGGCCGAGGTCTGCTCGGCCTATCCGACCGCCGGCGCCCTCTACTGGTGGGCCGCGGCGCTGGCCAAACGCAACAAGGCCGCCTGGGCCTGGTTCGTCGGCTGGTTCAACTTCCTCGGTGAGGTCGCGGTGACCGCCGCGATCGACTTCGGCGCCGCGATCACCACGTCGGCGTTCCTCAGCCTCGCCTTCGACATGGAGGTGACGACCGGCCGGACGTTCCTGATCTTCCTGGTCATCATCATCGTGCACGGCCTGCTCAACACGTTCGGCGTGAACCTGGTGCGGTTGCTCTCGGACGTGAGCGCCTGGTGGCACCTGGTCGGCGTCGCGGTGATCGTGGGCGTGCTGGCCGTCATCCCGGACCAGCACAAGCCGATCTCCGAGGTGTTCTTCGAGGTGAAGAACGCCACCGGCTTCGACTTCGCGGGTGCGGGCATCTACGCGGTGCTGATCGGCCTGCTGATGGCGCAGTACACGTACACCGGCTATGACGCCTCCGCGCACGTGGCGGAGGAGACCCACGACGCGGCCCGTGCCGCACCCCGCGGGATCGTGCTCTCCGTCGTGGTCTCGGTGATCGCCGGCTTCGTCCTGCTCTTCGCGATCACCTGGTCGATCCAGGACTACGAGGGTGCCCGGACCAGCGAGCTCGGCCTGCCTCCCGCGCAGATCTTCATCGACGCCGTCGGCCACGACACCGGTACGTTCCTGCTGTTCATCTGCATGGTGGCGCAATGGTTCTGCGGCATGGCCTCGGTCACCGCCAACTCCCGGATGTCGTATGCGTTCGCCCGCGACGACGCCCTGCCCGGCTCGCGGATCTGGAAGAAGGTCAACCCGCGCACCGGTACGCCGACCAACTCGATCTGGCTCTGCGTCAGCCTCTCCACCCTGCTGGTGCTGCCGTCGCTCTGGAACACCACGGCCTACCTGGCGGCCACCTCGATCGCCGTGATCGGCCTCTACATCGCCTACGTCGGACCGGTCCTGCTGCGCCGCCGCGACCCGGACTTCGTGGCCGGCCCGTGGAGCCTGGGCCGTTGGAGCGCTCCGGTCGGATGGATCGCGATCATCTGGGTAGGTGTCATCTGTGTGCTGTTCGTGCTCCCCACGGCCGGCCCGATCACCGCGTCGAACTTCAACTACACGATCGTCGCCGTCGCGGTGGTTCTCGGTGCGGCCACCATCTGGTGGTTCGCCAGCGCACGCAAGTGGTTCACCGGACCGAAGCAGAACCTGATCGAGAAGGCAGCGCACGGCGAGCAGACCATGCCGTCGGGAACCGACTGAGGGGACTGAACCTATGGATCTCGAGGAACTCGACGTAGCCGTCGACAACGGCAGCATCGACACCGTGCTGCTGGCCCTGACCGACATGCAGGGCCGGTTGCAGGGAAAGCGGCTGCACGGGCGGTACTTCATGGACGAGGTGGTGTCCGGCGGGAGCGAGGGCTGCAACTACCTGCTCGCCGTGGACGTCGACATGAACACCGTCGACGGGTACGACATGTCCTCGTGGTCCACCGGGTACGGCGACTTCGTCATGCGGCCGGACTTCTCCACCCTGCGCCGTGTCCCGTGGCAGCCCGGTACAGCGCTGGTCCTCGCCGACCTGTTCGACACGGCGGGGGAGCCGGTGCCGGCCTCACCGCGTCAGATCCTGCGCCGCCAGCTCGACCGGCTGGCGGCGCACGGCCTGACCGCGTTCGCGGGGACCGAGCTGGAATTCGTCCTCTACAAGGACTCGTACGAGCACGCGTTCACCAAGAACTACCGGGACCTGGTCCCGGCAAACCAGTACAACGTGGACTATTCGCTGCTCGGCACCGCCCGGGTGGAGCCGCTGCTGCGCCGCATCCGTAACGACATGTACGGCGCCGGCCTGATCCCGGAGAGCGCGAAGGGCGAGTGCAACTTCGGTCAGCACGAGATCGCCTTCCGGTACGCGGACGCGCTCAGCGCCGCCGACGGTCACGTGATCTACAAGAACGGCGCGAAGGAGATCGCCGCGCAGGAGGGCATGTCGCTCACCTTCATGGCGAAGCCGAACGACCGGGAGGGCAACTCCTGCCACATCCACTTCTCGCTGCGCAACGAGGAAGGCCGGTCGGCGATGCTCGGCGACGGGCCGGCCCATCTGAGCGAGATCGGACAGCGGGTCCTGGCCGGGCTCCTGGCGACGATGCGGGAGTTCAGCCTGCTGTTCGCGCCGAACATCAACTCGTACAAGCGGTACCAGCCGGGGTCGTTCGCACCGACGGCGCTGCGGTGGGGCGTGGACAACCGGACCTGCGCGCTGCGGATCGCCGGGCACGGCGAGGGCATGCGAGTGGAGAACCGGGTGCCGGGCGGGGACGTGAACCCGTACCTGGCGATCTCGGCGCTGGTCGCGGGCGCGCTGCACGGGATCGAGAACGAGTTGTCGCTGGAGGACGAGTTCGCCGGGAACGCGTACGACGACGCGTCGGCGGAGCGGGTGCCGACCACGCTGCGCGACGCCTCCGCGCTGTGGGCGGGCAGCGGCATCGCCGAGGCGGCGTTCGGCGCGGACGTGGTCGCGCACTACGCGAACATGGCCCGGGTGGAGTTGGCGGCCTACGACGCGGCGGTCACCGACTGGGAGTTGCGCAGGGGCTTCGAACGTCTGTGAAATCCGGTACCCGGAGAGGATGATCAAGGCGTGACCGATGTGATCGACCCGGCGACGGGTGAGAGCTTCACGACCGTACCGTCGCTGGATCTGACCGGGACCGACGCGGCGATCGAGCGTGCGCAGCAGGCCTTCGCACGATGGCGCGAGGTCGCGCCCGGAGACCGGGCCCGGCTGCTGCGCCGCTTCGCCGCTGTGGTGGACGAGCACATCGAGGAGCTCGCGCAGCTTGAGGTACGCAACGCGGGCCACACGATCGGCAATGCGCGCTGGGAGGCGGGCAACGTCCGGGACGTGCTCAACTACTACGCCGGTGCACCGGAACGGCTGATCGGCCGGCAGATCCCGGTGCCCGGCGGCATCGACGTGACGTTCCACGAACCGTTGGGCGTGGTCGGGATCATCGTGCCGTGGAACTTCCCGATGCCGATCGCCGGCTGGGGTTTCGCGCCCGCGCTGGCGGCGGGCAACACGGTGGTCCTCAAGCCCGCCGAGCTGACCCCGCTGACCGCGATCCGCCTCGGCGAGCTGGCCCTGGAGGCCGGGCTGCCCGAGCACGTGTTCCAGGTGCTGCCGGGCAAGGGCAGCGTGGTCGGGCAGCGTTTCGTGACCCACCCGGCGGTGCGCAAGGTCTGCTTCACCGGTTCGACCGAGGTCGGCAAATCGATCATGGCGGGCTGCGCCGACCAGGTGAAACGGGTGACGCTGGAGCTGGGTGGCAAGAGTGCCAACGTCGTCTTCGCGGACGCCGACCTGGAGGCCGCCGCGGCTGCCGCGCCGGGCGCGGTCTTCGACAACGCGGGCCAAGACTGCTGCGCGCGGTCGCGGCTGCTGGTTCAGGACACCGTGTACGACAAATTCCTCGCCCTGCTGGAACCGGCCGTCCGGGCGTTCCGGGTCCAGGACCCCGCGGACGAGACGACGGAGATGGGACCGCTGATCTCATCCGGACAGCGGGATGTCGTTTCGTCGTACGTCCAAAGCTCTGACGTCGCGTTCCGCGGCACCGCGCCGCAGGGTGCCGGCTGGTGGTTCCCGCCCACCGTGCTGCTCGCCGGCTCGGAGCGGGACCGGCACTGGCGTGAGGAGATCTTCGGCCCGGTTCTGTCGGTCCTGCCGTTCCGCGACGAGGCCGAGGCCATCCGGCTGGCCAACGACACCGAGTACGGGCTGTCCGGCTCGATCTGGACCCGCGACCTCGGTCGTGCGCTGCGGATGTCGCGCGCGGTGGAGACCGGCGCGCTCAGCGTGAACAGCAACTCCTCGGTGCGGTACTGGACGCCGTTCGGCGGCATGAAGCAGTCCGGGCTGGGCCGTGAGCTGGGGCCGGACGCGCTGCTGTCGTTCACCGACGTGAAGAACGTGTTCCTTTCGATGGGAGAGTAAGTGGAACGTCTACAGGACCGGGTGGCCGTGATCACCGGGGCCGGCAGCGGTATCGGGCTGGCCACCGCCCGGCGGTTCGCCGCCGAGGGCGCCCGGGTGATCGCCGTGGACATCTCCGCCGACGCCGGCAAGGCCGCTGCCGAGGAGACCGGCGGCGAGTTCGTGGCCTGCGACGTCAGCGACGAGGAGCAGGTGAAAGCGCTCTTCGACGGCGTCGCGGAACGGTACGGCAGGGTGGACATCGCGTTCAACAACGCCGGCATCTCCCCGCCCGACGACGACTCGATCCTGGTCACCGGCCTGGACGCCTGGGAGCGCGTTCTCAAGGTCAACACCACGTCGGTCTTCTTCTGCTGCAAGTACGCGATCCCGCACATGCAGCGGCAGGGCAAGGGCTCGATCATCAACACCGCGTCGTTCGTCGCGCTGCTGGGTGCGGCCACCTCGCAGATCGCCTACACCGCCAGCAAGGGCGGCGTGCTGGCGATGACCCGCGAGCTCGGTGTGCAGTTCGCCCGCGAGGGTATCCGGATCAACGCGCTCTGCCCCGGGCCGGTCGCCACCCCGCTGCTGATGGAACTGTTCGCCAAGGACCCGGAGCGGGCCGCCCGCCGGCTGGTGCACGTGCCGATGGGCCGGTTCGCCGACCCCGCGGAGATCGCGGCCGCGGTGGCGTTCCTGGCGAGCGACGACGCGTCGTTCATGACCGCCTCGCAGTTCGTCGTCGACGGCGGTATCACCGGGGCGTACGTAACGCCGCTGTGATGTTTCAACACCCGCTACCGTGGGGAAGGACCTACATACGCCCAGTTCAACTGGGTGTAGGGGTCGAATCCCCGCTCGCACGGGCTCAGATCCCCGTGTAGGTGGGACAGAAGGGACCCGTGACGCGGCGCCGGTTCTCCGGCGCCGCGCGCATGTGACTACGGTGGTGCGATGCGTCCGATCATCGGCATAACGACATACGTCTTGCCCGCGACCTGGGGCGTCTGGCAGGACCTTCCTTCGGCTCTGGTGCCCCACGACTACGTCGAGGCGGTCCGCCTGGCCGGCGGCCGTGCGGTGCTCCTGCCCCCGGACGATTTGGACGCCGACGTCCTCGATCGGGTGGACGGCCTGCTGCTGTCGGGCGGGCCGGATCTCGAGCCCTCGCTGTACCGGCAGGAGAGCGGGGCGTACACCGTCACCGACCCGGAGCGTGACACGGGCGAGCTGGTCCTGCTTCGCGCGGCCCTCGACCGGGACCTGCCGGTCCTCGGTGTCTGCCGCGGCATGCAGCTGCTCACCGTGGCCGCCGGTGGCTCCCTGCACCAGCACCTTCCCGACGTCGTCGGCCATGAGAAGCACCGCCCCGCACCGGGGGTGTACGGCGAACAGTCCGCCGCCTTCACCCCCGGCAGCCGCATCAACGACCTCATGGGCGAGGACGTGACCATCAACTGTTTCCACCATCAGGGTGTCGCCGACGCCGGCTCGCTGACCGTCACCGGCCGGGCCGCGGACGGCCTGCCCGAAGCGGTCGAGGACCCCGGCCGCCGGTTCGTCCTCGGCGTTCAGTGGCACCCGGAAGTGAGCCGGGACCGGAGGCTCTTCGGGGCGCTGGTCGCGGCGGCATCCTGAACGAAGGAGAACCGCGACCGTATGCGCAGACCGCTGATCGGACTCACCTCGTACGCCGAGCACATCCAGTACGGCCGGAACGAGATGATGGCCGGAATGCTCCCGATGACCTACGTGCGGGCCGTGCACGCCACCGGCGGCCGAGCCGTCCTGATTACACCGGACGACCCCGGCACCGACGTCATCGAGTCGCTCGACGGCATCGTCTTCTCCGGCGGGGGTGACATCGATCCGTCGCACTGGGGTGCCGACGCGCACCCGGCCACCGAGGTGGACAAGGCCCGCGACGCCGCCGAGCTGATGCTGATGCGCGCCGCGCTCGAGGCCGACCTGCCGGTCCTCGGCGTCTGCCGGGGCATGCAGGTGATGGCCGTCGCCACCGGCGGCTCCCTGCACCAGCACCTTCCCGACCTGATCGGCCACGAGCGGCACCGGGCCGCGGCCGGCACCGACCCGCTCGCGGCGAACGCCTCCGACTACGGCCGGCACGACGTCTTCGTCGACGAGAGCAGCGGGGCGCACGCCTTCTTCGGCCGCAGCCTCACGGTGAACTCCTTCCACCATCAGGCGGTCGACGATCCGGGTGAATTCCGCCCCGTCGGCTGGTGCCCGGACGACGAGGTCGTCGAGATCATCGAGCATCCCCGGCGGACCTTCGCACTGGGCGTGCAGTGGCATCCGGAGCGCACCACCGACCTGCGATCGTTCGCCGCTCTGGCCGAGGCGGCCGTCCGCGCCCGCACCACGGCCGCGGCCTGACCCCACGTTTCCCGGTGCTACGGTGCCAGCGGGCCGGGTGCTCCGACCGGCCGGCGAGAGATCCGTGGGAGGCGTGGTGAGTGTCCTGCCGAGCCGGCTGCGTGTCGCTTTCGAGCGTGGCGGCGAGATGGGCACGCGGATGTCCACGCTGGACTGGTCCGCCTCACCGCTCGGTGAGCCGGCCACCTGGCCCGCCGAGCTCGCCGACGCGGTGGTCACCATGCTGGCGTCCCGGGCGCAGATCGTCATCTTCTGGGGACCGGAGTACGCGGCGCTCTACAACGACGCGTACATCGCCACCATGGGTGGCAAGCACCCCGCCCACCTGGGCCGGCCCGGCAGTGAGCTGTGGCCGGAAGCCTGGGACGTGCTGCACGGGCTGTTCGGCGGGGTGCTCGCGAACGACGAGTCGTTTCACGCCACCGATCACCGGTTCCTGCTGGAGCGGCACGGGTTCCTCGAAGAGACGTATTTCGACGTCTCCTACGACCCGATCCGGGGTGCGGACGGGCGTCCGGGCGGGGTGCTGTGCATCGTCAGCGACACCACCGGGCGGGTGCTCGGTGAGCGCCGTGTGCGTACGCTCAGCGCCCTCGGCCGACGCCTGGCCGGCGCGCACGACCAGGCCGCCCTTGCCGAGGAGGCCGTCGCGGTGCTCGGTGAGAACGCCGCCGACGTGCCGTACGCCGCGCTGGTCCTGGATCAGCCGGACCACCACCACCCGGTGATCCGCGAGGTGATCCGCAGTGGGCGCCCGGGGCGGATGGTGCTGTCCGAGCTGGTGCCCGAGCCGCCGCCGGCCGCCGGCGAGGCCCTCGTGCTCCCCGTCGGTACCGGCGACGGCACCGTGGGCGCGCTGGTCGCCGGTGTGAGCCGGCTGCTCACCGTGGATGACGGCTACCGGGACTTCCTCGATCTGGCCACGGCGCAGATCTCCCGGGCGGTGGCGAACGCGCGGGCCTACGAGCAGCAACGGGAGCGGGCCGCCGAGCTGGCCGCCCTGGACAAGGCGAAGACCAACTTCTTCTCGAACGTCAGCCACGAGTTCCGTACGCCACTGAGCCTGATCCTCGGACCGCTGGAGGACCTGCTCGGTGATCCGGTGGTGCCCGCCGCGGTGCGTGACCGGCTGCGCCCGGTGCACCGCAACGGCCTGCGCCTGCTCAAGCTGGTCAACACGGTGCTCGACTTCTCCCGGCTGGAGTCCGGCCGGATGCGGGCGGTCTACCGGCCGACCGATCTGGCCGGGATCACCGCCCGGCTGGCCGGCTCGTTCCGCCCGGCCACCGAGCGTGCCGGGCTGGAGCTGACCGTCGACGCCCCGCCGCTCCCCGAACCCGTGCACGTGGATCACGAGCTCTGGGAGAAGATCGTCTTCAACCTGCTCTCCAACGCGGTCAAGTTCACCCGTGCGGGTGGTGTCGAGGTCCGGGTGTCCGCAGCGAGTGACGCCGCGGTGCTCTCCGTCTGCGACACCGGCGTCGGCATCCCCGAGGCCGAGCAGGCGCTGCTCTTCGACCGCTTCCACCGGGTCACCGGTGTCTGGTCACGCGGCCACGGTACCGGTATCGGCCTGGCCCTGGTCCGGGAGATCGCCGAGCTGCACGGCGGGTCGGCCGGTGTCCGCAGCACACCGGGCCAGGGCAGCGAGTTCACGGTCCGGATCCCGTTCGGCACCGCGCACCTGCCGGCTGACCGGGTCGCCGACGGCTCGGTGGCGGGTGAGCCGTCCGAGCCGCGCCTCTGGGTGGACGAGGCCACCTGGTGGGCCGGTGACGGCCCGGCCGCGCCCGAACCGGTCCGGGACAGCTCCGGCGGCCGGATCCTGCTCGCCGACGACGACGCCGACCTGCGGGAACACGTCTCCCGGCTGCTCAGCCCGCACTGGGACGTGGTCGCCGTGGTGGACGGCGAGGAGGCGCTGGAACTGGCCCGGCGTGACCCGTTCGACCTGGTGCTGACCGACGTGATGATGCCCCGGCTGGACGGCTTCGGCCTGATCGCGGCCCTGCGTGCGGACGAGCGGACCAGGGACGTGCCGATCGTGGTGCTCTCCGCTCGCGCCGGTGAGGAGGCCTCGGTCGAGGGACTGTCCGCCGGCGCCGACGATTACCTGGTCAAGCCGTTCTCCACCCGGGAGCTGCTCGCCCGGGTCCGTGCCAACCTGGAGCTCGGCAAGATCCGGCGGGAGATCGTCAGCCGGCTGCGCCGCCTGGTGGACGCGGCGGTGGCGCTCAACACGGTGCCGACGACGGCCGAGGTGCTCGACGTCGCGGCCCGGCACGTGCTGGCCATGACCTCGGCGGGCCGGGTGGTGCTCACCGCGCCGGACGCCCGGGCCGAGCGGGACGGCGGCGCCGACGGTGCCGCCTCGCCCGACCTGGTACTGCCGCTGCCGGACACCGCCGGCCCGCCCCTCGGTGAGCTCCGCGTCTGGTCCGGCGCGGACGGCCCGGCCGAGTCGGCGGTGCTCACCCAGCTGGCCCGGCTGGTCGGGCTGCGGCTGGCGAACGCCCGCCTCTACGAGACCGAGCACCGGATCGCGAGCACCCTGCAGCACAGCCTGCTGCCGCAGTCCCTGCCCCGGGTGCCGGGCGCCATCGTGGCGAGCCGCTACGTTCCCGGCAGCAGTGAGGCCCGGGTCGGCGGCGACTGGTACGACGTGATCGCCGGCCCCGACGGCGAGCTGTTCCTGGTGATCGGCGACGTGGTCGGCAAGGGTGTGCAGGCGGCCGCCGGCATGGGGCAGCTGCGCAACGCGCTGCGGGCCTACGTCCTGGAGGGCTTCGACTGCGGCGGCGCCCTCACCCGGCTGAACCGGCTGGTGGACACACTCGGCCGGCGGCAGTTCGCCACCGTGCTCTGTGTCGCGTTCGACCCGCGGACCCGGCGGCTGCGCTTCTCGTCGGCGGGCCACCCGCCACCGGTCCGGGTCGCACCGGGCAAGCCGGGCACCTTCCTCTACAGCTCCGCCCTGGGCCCGCCGATCGGTGCCCTGGGTGACGTGAACTACCCGACCCGGGAGACCGAGCTGGACGCGGGCAACCGGCTGCTGCTCTACACCGACGGCCTGATCGAGGACCGCCGGTACGGCATCGACAGGGGCCTGGCCGAGCTGACCCAGGACGCCGCCGAACCCACCGAGCACATCGAGGACCTGCTCGACGGGCTGCTGGCGAAGGCCACCCGGCACGCCCGCAGCGACGACATCGCCCTGATCGCCCTCCAGGTGACCGAGCCGCGCGAGTTCGTGCTGCGGCTGCCCGCCGAGCCGGAGAGGCTGACCGTGCTCCGCCGGCGCCTGGAGGACTTCCTGGCCGCACACGGTGTCGCCGACGCGGACGCCTTCGACCTGGTGGTGGCGGTCTCCGAGGCCGCGGCGAACGCCATCGAGCACCCGGTCGCACCGGCCGAGCCGGTGATCACCGTCGACGCGTCGCTCTCCGGCGGCGCGGTGCTGGTGACGGTACGGGACACCGGCCGCTGGCGCCCGGCCACCGACCCGGGGTTCCGGGGCCGCGGCCTGGCCCTGATCGGCGCGCTCACCGAGCTGTCGGTGCACCGCTCGCCGGAGGGAACCGCGGTGACCCTGCGCAGGCCGCTGTCAGCCGGACCTGAGCCAGGGCTGACCGCCCAGCCCTGAGATGTCCAGCACACGCCGGACCCGGCCGGAGGGGAGCACCGTCAGCGTCCCCGGATAGCGCTCGGCGAGCCGGACCAGGGTGTGGATGGCGGCCGAGTCGAAGAACGTCACCGCGCGCAGGTCCAGCGTGGCGGCGGTCGTGCCGTCGGGAGTGGACGTCAGGTAGAGGGCTTCCGCGGTGGCCATGTCGACCTCGCCGGTCACCGTCACGGTGACCCGATCGCCGGAGATCTCCCCGGTCGCCGAGAAGTCTGTCTCCTGACCCTCTTGATCCACGAACACACGATTCCACAGGCCCCCGGGGGCGGCAAGGAACGCGCCCGCCGCGGATAGGCTGTGTGCATGACCGTACGTGCCCCACTCGTGCCGGGAAAGCAGTCGCGTGCGCGATCGGTCCCGGCGCAGATCGTCCGCCCCGAGTATGTGGGTAAGAAGCGCCCGCGCGAATGGCGTGGCTCGCACGTGCAGACCCCCGAGACGATCGAGAAGATGCGGATCGCGGGCCGGATCGCGGCACGGGCCACCCAGCTGGCCGGTGAGCACTGCAAGCCCGGCGTGACCACCGACGAGATCGACCGGGTGGTCCACGAGTTCATCCTCGACCACGGTGCCTACCCGTCGACGCTCGGCTACAAGGGCTTTCCGAAATCCTGCTGCACCTCGCTCAACGAGGTGATCTGCCACGGCATCCCGGACTCCACGGTGATCGAGGACGGCGACATCATCAACGTCGACGTCACGGCGTACCTGGACGGGGTGCACGGCGACACCGATGCCACCTTCTGTGTGGGCGAGGTCAGCGACGAGGCCCGCCTGCTCGTCGAGCGGACTCACGAGGCGATGATGCGCGGCATCCGCGCGGTCGCTCCCGGCCGGCAGATCAACGCGATCGGCCGGGTCATCGAGGCGTACGCGCGCCGCTTCGGGTACGGCGTCGTCCGCGATTTCACCGGCCACGGCATCGGCGAGACGTTCCACTCCGGGCTCTACATCCCGCACTACGACAATCCGCGGCTGGACACCGTGATGGAGCCGGGGATGACGTTCACCATCGAGCCGATGATCACCCTCGGTACGTATGACTACGAGTTGTGGGACGACGGCTGGACGGTCGTCACCAAGGACCGCAAGTGGACCGCGCAGTTCGAGCACACCCTGGTCGTCACCGACGAGGGTTACGAAATTCTCACGCTGCCCTGAGCCGGTTTCAATCGAACAGCGCGCCGAGGGTGCCGTCCACCGGGCGGCCCCTCGCGGCCAGTTCCTCCGCCTGGTATTGCAGGATCGCGCCGATCTCCTGCATGTCGGCCGCCGCCACACCGGTGCGTTTGACCGCGTCCGCCTCGTTGCGGAAATAGGTGCGGGTCAGCAGGCCGGTGACCATCGCCGCGTGCAGCCGCGCCTCCGCCATCAGGATCAGGGCGGCGTCGGTGTCATACCACTGGGCGAGCCGGATGGCGCGGGCGTGCGCGCCGTTGGCGATCGCCCAGTTGTGCCGGGCCAGGTGGCTGAACTCGACCGGGCGAGCCTCGGCCAGCAGGGTCAGGTGCGCCTCGCGCTCGTCGGCGAACCAGCCTTTCGGGTCGTAGAGCGGGTAGTTGGTGATGAACCCGTCGGCGAGCAGCGGCCAGCGCGGGTTGAGCACCCGGGCCAGGCCCATGGCCTCACCCGCATACATCACCTGGAGCTCGACAGGCACCCCGTCGACCTTGCGCCGGGTGGGCTTCGGACCGGTCTTCGGCCGGAACGTCACGACGAACAGATTGACGTCGCTGGCGTCGGAGTCGTCCCCGTGCGCGACCGAACCCCGCACTCCGATGGCCTGCACCTCGGCCGCCCATCGATGCTGGATGACGTCGCGCAGCCGGACCGCGAGCGACCCGCGTGCCGTGGTGGTGTCGATCCCGTCGATCACCCCATCATTCTCGGGTAATCCTGATTGCGGGGAAGCCCCGATCGACAGCGAGAAGTCCTCCGGTCAGACGGCGCGGCCCGGAAAGGCCATGGTCAGCGGTTCGGCACCCGCGATCCGCCGCCATCGTGTAGCGCGAACTGCGGAGTCGGTCAAAGCCGACAATGCGTCGGTACGTTGCGTACCCTCCGTCACCGGCAGCACGACCCGCCACGCCTGGCCGACCCCGTCCTCGATGTGGATCGCCAGCTTCAGGGCGGTGTCCCGGTCGGTGACCTCGAACGGCAGCTGATAGCCGGCCGGTGCCGGTGCGGTGCTCGCCTTCAGCTCGTCGAGCTGGTCGACCAGCTCGTCACGGCGCTCCCGGTGCACCTGTTCGGCGGTCCGGGCGCGGCCCTGCTCGTCTTCGTCCAGGTGCACGCCGACCAACCCGTACGCATAGATGGCCGCCTCCTCGGCGGCGAGCGCGCCGGCCAACTCTTCCATCACGCCGCGAACCTTAGACGCTGGCGCGTCAGCGCAGGGCCTCGGCGTGGGTGGCGCGGCAGGCGGCGATCGATCCGATCAGCGCGGCCCGCTCCCGCGGTGCGGTCTTGCAGGCCTCGACGGCGTTCTTCTGCGCCGCCTGCTCCGCCTTGCGCAGCTCGGCCGTGGTGTCGCCGTCGGTGGCCGACACGGCGGACGACGGCGCCGCGACCCCCGAGGGAGCCGTCGTGCCGATCACCCGGGCCAGCTCGGCGGCGTGCGCCCGATGGTCCTCGGCGAGCGGGGTGAGCCGCGCGGCGAGCGCGGGCTGGGCGGCGATCGCCCGGTCGTACGCCCCGGCGAGCGCGAGCGTCTCCACCAGCAGCGGCTGCAGCGGATCCGGCGCCGGAACGGGCTCCGGTTCGTCGTCGAAGAGCCCGCAACCGCCGAGCGTCGCGGTGCCCAGCACGGTGCCCGCCGTGGCCAGCACTCCGCGGCGTGTGTGTCCCGCTGTCGTCATCACCACCGGGCCAGTCAACACCATCGGTCCGCTGACCTGCCCGAGGGATGGTTTCGGAGCGGCGCCGCTCCGGCCGCTCGGCCGGGGCGTTACGCTCAGCATCAGCCGCGGGGCGCGTTCTGCCCGGCGGCATATAGTCGTTTCCACCGAAGCGGCGTATAAGAAGCGCAATCGCGTTCCCCAGCTAGCGAGAGGTCGAGCCCGATGACGCAGCGTGGTCGCGCCGGGGCCCGGCCCGGCGGCCATCCCGGTGGCCGCCGTAACCGGCCGGAGCCGGAGAACCGTGCACCCGTCGCACCGCGGATCGACCTGACGGCCGCCCGGGCCCGGGTCCGGGCAGTGGTCGAGCCGGTGGTCGAGAAAGCGGGTTACGACCTAGAGGACCTCACGCTCTCCCGGGCCGGTCGCCGGTTCGTGGTGCGGGTCCTCGTCGACACCGACGGTGGCATCAGCCTGGACGACGTGGCAGTCGTCTCCCGGGAGATCTCGGCTGCGCTGGACGCCGCCGAGGAGAGCGGTGGCGAGCTGCTGAGCGGGGAGTACCAGCTGGAGGTCGGCTCGCCCGGCATCGACCGGCCGCTGACCGAGCCACGGCACTGGCGCCGCAACACCGGCCGCCTGGTCGCGGTGAACGGCGTGGTCGGCCGGGTGGTCTCGGCCGGCGACACGGGCGTCGTGCTGGACGTGGACGGCGCGACCCGCGAGCTGGGGTTCGCCGAGCTCGGACCGGGCAAGGTCCAGATCGAGTTCAAGCGGATGGACGACGCCGACTTCGGCGACACCGACGACGAGCACGAAGACGACGAGCACGATGACGAAGACGACGACGAAGACGAAGGGGAGGGCGAGGAGTGAACATCGACCTCGCGGCGCTGCGCGCCCTGGAGCGCGAGCGGGAGATCCCGTTCGAGACCATTCTGGCGGCCATCGAGACCGCGCTGCTGACCGCTTACCGGCACACCGAGGGCGCGGAGAGCCACGCCCGGGTGGAGATCGACCGCAAGACCGGGGTCGCCTCGGTGCTGGCTCAGGAGTTCGACACGGACGGCACCGTGGTGCGGGAGTGGGACGACACCCCGCACGACTTCGGCCGGATCGCGGCGATGACCGCCAAGCAGGTGATCCTGCAGCGCCTCCGCGAGGCCACCGACGAGCAGCACTTCGGTGAGTACGCGGGACGCGACGGCGACCTGATCACCGGTGTCGTGCAGGCGGACGCGGCGCGTGCCGAGAAGGGCATCGTGATCGTCGACCTGGGCAAGCTGGAGGCGGTCCTGCCGCAGTCCGAGCAGGTGCCCGGCGAGTCGTACGAGCACGGGTCCCGGATCCGCTGCATCGTGGTGCACGTGGCCAAGGGCTTCCGCGGCCCGCAGATCACCCTGTCCCGCTCGCACCCGGCCCTGGTGAAGAAGCTCTTCGCCCTGGAGGTGCCGGAGATCGCGGACGGGACGGTGGAGATCGCCGCGATCGCGCGTGAGTCGGGTCACCGTACGAAGATCGCCGTGCGCTCCACGGTCCCCGGCGTGAACGCCAAGGGCGCCTGCATCGGCCCGATGGGTCAGCGGGTCCGCGCGGTGATGAGCGAACTGCACGGCGAGAAGATCGACATCATCGACTGGTCGGACGATCCCGCCCAGTTCGTCGGCAACGCGCTCTCACCGGCCAAGGCACTGCGTGTCGAGGTGGTGGACGCCACCACCCGTACGGCGCGAGTGACCGTGCCGGACTTCCAACTTTCCCTCGCGATCGGCCGGGAGGGGCAAAACGCCAGGTTGGCGGCTCGGCTGACCGGCTGGCGTATCGATATCCGTCCGGACAACGAGCCGGCCGCAGTCTCGGACCGTGATGCGGCCGAGGCGGGGAACTGACCGGATACGCGTCCGGCCCGATCGAGGGGTAGACTTGCCCTCGGTCGGCCCGACGCGAACCTGCGTCGGTTGCCGCAACCGCGCGCCGGCCGCTTCATTGCTGCGGTTCGTCGCGGCCGGATCCGGGGGAAACCTCCGGCTTCTGCCCGATCCGGGCCGACGACTGCCGGGCCGGGGAGCACATCTGCATCCCGATCCGGCTTGCTTGGCACAGGCAGAGAGACGTCGCGCCTTCGGGCGTGCTCTGCGTCTCACTGGTGTTGCTGACACTGGCCTGTTAGCCGAGCACCTTCGTACGGTCTTCGTGCCGTGCGGACTCACCGATGACGAGGCGTCCGGCGCTTCGTCACGACCCAGCAAGGTAGGACGACTCAGATGAGCACACGATGAAGTCCCTGAAATGACAAGGCTTCTAGTGCACGAGTGAGGTCTGTGCGGGTGCGCTCGCACGACCTCGAAGTGAGGAGTGCAGTGCCAGGCAAGGCCCGCGTTCACGAGCTCGCCAAAGAGCTCGGGGTCGACAGCAAGACCGTTCTCGCCACGTTGAAAGAAATGGGCGAGTTCGTCAAATCCGCATCGAGCACCGTCGAGGCCCCCGTGGCCCGGCGACTCCGTGGTGCCCTCGAGCAGGGTGGAGCCATTTCGTCGGCTCCCAGCGCTCCGGCACCCGGTGCTCCCGCCGCGTCCGGCGGCTCCAGCACCGCTGTGCCCGCGCGCCCGGGTCCCCCGGCAGGGCGGCCTCAGCCGCCGCGCCGGCCCGGTCCGCCGCAGGGCCCGTCCAGCAACGTTCCTACTTCTCCCGCTGCTCCGGCGCCCGGCCCGTTCGTCCGGCCGAAGCCGACGGTCCCGGGTCGCCCGGGTCCGATGCCCGGTCCGGTTGCGAAGCCGGCCAGCGCCCACGACATCGAGGTGGCGGCCGCCGAGGCGCGCGCCTCGGCGTTGAAGGCGGAGCAGGAAGCCGCAGTCAAGGCGGCACAGGCAGCGCAGGCAGCCCGTTCCCGGGATGCCGAGCGCCGGCCGCAGGGCTCCACCGAGTCCGGCACCCCCAGTGGCCCGGGCGCCCCGGGCGCCCCGCGTGGCCCGCGTCCCGGTGGTCCTGGTGGCCCCGGTGGTCCCGGCAGCGTCCCGCCCCGTCCGGGCTCACCGGCAGCGGGCCGTAACGCACCTCCCGGTGCGCCCGGTGGCCCGCGTCCCGGCCCGGCCGGTGGCAACCCGCGTCCGCCCGCGCGCGGCCCGGGTAACAACCCGTTCGGTGTTTCCGGTGGTGCGTCCGCGCGGCCGAGCCCTGGCTCGATGCCGCGTCCGAACCAGCCGGGCATGCCCCCGCGGCCGAGCCCTGCCTCGATGCCCCCGCGGCCCAGCCCCGCGTCCATGCCGTCCCAGCGTCCCGGCCGTCCGGCCGGTCCCGGTGGTGCCGGTGCGGGCCGTCCCGGTGGTCCCGGCGGCGGTCGTGGCGGTCCCGGTGGTGGTGGCGGTGGCGCCGGTGGCGGCGGTTACCGCGGTGGTGGCGGTGGCGCCGGTGGCGGCTTCCGTCCCGGTGGTGGCGGTGGCGCCGGTGGCGGCTTCCGTCCCGGTGGCGGCGGTGGCGCCGGCGGTGGCTTCCGTCCCGGTGGTCCCGGTGGCGGCGGCGGTGGCCCGGTTGGTGCCGGTGCTCCCGGTCGTCCCGGCGGTGCCGGTGGCCGTGGTCGTGGCGGCGGTGCGGCGGGTGCCTTCGGGCGTCCCGGCGGCCGGCCGACCCGTGGCCGCAAGTCGAAGAAGCAGCGGCGTCAGGAGTTCGACAACCTGTCTGCCCCGCAGATGAGTTCGGGCGCGCCCCGCGGTAACGGCCAGGACATCCGGCTGTCTCGCGGCGCGTCGCTCTCCGACTTCGCTGACAAGATCAACGCGAACCCGGGTTCGCTGGTCCAGGAGATGTTCAACCTGGGCGAGATGGTGACCGCGACCCAGTCGGTCTCCGACGACACGCTGTTGCTGCTCGGTGAGCACCTCGGCTTCAACGTGGTGATCGTCAGCCCCGAGGACGAGGACCGCGCGCTCCTCGCGCAGTTCAACATCGACCTCGATGCCGAGATCGCGGCCGACCGCCTGGTCACACGGCCGCCGGTGGTGACCGTCATGGGTCACGTCGACCACGGTAAGACGAAGCTGCTCGACGCGATCCGCAAGACCAACGTGGTCGCCGGCGAGGCGGGTGGCATCACCCAGCACATCGGTGCCTACCAGGTCGTCGTGCCTCACCAGGGCCAGGATCGGGCGATCACCTTCATCGACACCCCGGGTCACGAGGCGTTCACCGCCATGCGTGCTCGTGGTGCCCAGGTGACCGACATCGTCATCCTGGTGGTCGCGGCGGACGACGGCGTGATGCCGCAGACGGTCGAGGCGCTCAACCACGCCAAGGCCGCCGAGGTGCCGATCGTGGTCGCGGTGAACAAGGTCGACAAGCCGGACGCCAACCCGGAGAAGGTGCGCCAGCAGCTCACCGACTACGGCCTGCTCGCCGAGGAGTACGGCGGCGAGACGATGTTCGTGAACGTGGCCGCCAAGCCCGGCATCGGTATCGACGAGCTTCTCGAGGCCGTCCTGCTGACCGCCGACGCGGCGCTCGAGCTGACCGCCCCGATCGACGGCCCCGCACAGGGTGTCGCGGTCGAGGCGCACCTGGACAAGGGCCGCGGCGCGGTCGCCACCGTCCTGGTGCAGAAGGGCACGCTGCGTGCCGGTGACTCGATCGTGGCGGGTTCCGCTCACGGTCGTGTCCGGGCCATGCTCGACGAGAAGGGCAACCAGATCCCCGAGGCGGGTCCGGCGCGTCCGGTCCTGGTTCTGGGTCTGACCTCGGTGCCGAGCGCCGGTGACACGTTCCTCGCGGCTGAGGACGACCGCACCGTGCGTCAGATCGCCGAGCAGCGGCAGGCTCGCCGTCGTGCGGCGACCTTCGCCAACTCCCGGCGCGCCAAGACGATCGACGAGATCGTCCGCGAGCTCAAGGAAGGCGAGAAGGCGTCGCTCACCCTGGTCATCAAGGGTGACGGTTCCGGTTCGGTCGAGGCGCTCGAGGAAGCGCTGTTCAAGATCGATATTCCGGAGGAGGTGCAGCTCAAGGTCATCCACCGCGGCGTCGGTGCGATCACCGAGAGCGACGTCAACCTGGCGTCGGCATCGTCGGAGCAGACCGCGACGATCATCGGCTTCAACGTCCGGGCCTCGAACAAGGTCAAGGAACTCGCCGACCGCTCAGGCGTGGAGATCCGCTACTACAGCGTGATCTACCAGGCCATCGAGGAGATCGAGGCGGAGCTCAAGGGCCTGCTCAAGCCGGAGTACGAAGAGGTCGAGCTGGGCACGGCGGAGATCCGCGAGGTCTTCCGCTCGTCCAAGATCGGTCTCATCGCCGGCTGTATCGTCCGGTCGGGCCTCATCCGCCGCAACACCAAGGCGCGAATCCTGCGCGACGGTGTCGTGGTCGGTGACAACGTCACGATCAGCTCGCTCAAGCGGTTCAAGGACGACGCCACCGAGGTCCGCGAGGGCTTCGAGTGTGGTCTGACGCTCCAGGGCTACGGCTCGCCGCAGATCGGCGACGTGATCGAGACCTTCGAGATGCGCGAGAAGCCGCGGGCGTAAGCTTCGCGACTTTGCACGGCCCCGGTGCTTCGGCGCCGGGGCCGTGCGTTTTTTCAAGACCTTTTCTCGTACGACCGACGGCGCTCTGCCGAATTTCGACAGTTCCCGGATCGCCGCGCGATCACCGGCGGTGGTGCCGCCTTTGCCGCGACCGCCGGGCGGAGATCGGTGGTCCCGCTTGCCGGCCGGGCGGGGAACGATGGGCGCGGGGGCCTCTGGGAGAATGACGGCATGCCCCGGTACGCCATGCTCCTCGCCCCGTCCGCCAACCGCGTCTACGCCGACCAGGCGTCCCGCATGTCCCAGGCGGAGCTGGCTGCCTTCGGGAAAGTCCTCTCCTCGGAACTCGCCGACATCGAGGTGACCGAGATCGGCGGCGTCGAGTACCTGACCTTCACCGGGTCACTCTCCGAGCGCGACATCGCGTACCTGTCGAACCTCTCCTCGGCCTATGCCCTCTTCGAACGCGTCGACGACGACCTGCTGCGCCCGCACCTGCTCACCCCGCTGGCCCGGTACGACAGCGACCTGATCACCATCCCGAAGTACGCGGGCAAGACCAACGAGCAGTTCACCAAGCTGGTGCTCAACCTCACCCTGCTCGCCTCCGACTCGGCCGGCCGGATGCTCGACGGGCACCTCACCGTCCTCGACCCGCTCTGCGGCCGTGGCACCACCCTCAACCAGGCCCTGATGTACGGCTACGACGGCATCGGTGTGGAGATCGACGGCAAGGACGTCGAGGCGTACAAGCTGTTCCTCCAGACGTGGCTCAAGCGCAAGCGGCTCAAGCACACCGCCGAGCTGGTCCCGATGCGCCGGCAGGGGCGCCGCGCCGCCCGCCGCCTGGAGGTCACCATGGCGGCCAGCAAGGACGACCACAAGGCCGGCGCGGTCCAGAAGGTGACAGTGCTGCACGCCGACACCACCGGGCTGGACGGCCTGATCCGGGGCAACATCGCCGACGTTCTGGTCGCCGACCTGCCGTACGGCGTGGCCCACGGCAGCTACGACGACGGCGGTGGCATCTCCCGCCGCCCGCTGGACCTGCTGGAGCGCGCCGTGCCCGAGTGGCTGCCGCTGCTGCGCCGCGGTGGCGCGATCGGGCTCTCCTGGAACACGAAAGTGGCCAAGCGTGAGCTGGCCGAGGACATCCTGCTGGCGTGCGGGCTCGACCTCGTCGAGCACCTGCCCCTGCAGCACCGGGTGGACCAGGGCATCGACCGCGACGTGATCGTGGCGCGGAAATCCGGCTGACCTGGCCATCGGTACGGGCGTACCCTGCTCGCTGATGTATACCGAGACCGCAGTTTTCGACCTGCTCCTGCCCGGTGACTCCCAGTCGCTGAAGCAGAAGCGGTCCTATGTCAGGCCGATCATCGCGATGCTGAAGAAGTTCGAGGTGAGCGCCGCCGAGGTGGGATTCCACGACCTGCACGGCCGGGCCCAGATCGGGGTGGCCGTGGTGGCGCCCGACCCCGCACAGGCACGTTCCGTCATCGACACCTGCGAGCATCAGATGGCCGGCCGGCCCGAGATCGAGTTGCTCTCCGTCAAGCGACGGCTTTACGGCGACGACGACTGACCTGGGTAGGCTTCAGCAGTTAGGGCGGGGTCGGTGCTGACCCGCGGGAATGACAGTCGGAGGTGGGCTAGATGTCGGATCCGGCCAAGACACGGCGGCACGCGGAGCGCATCCGTGAACTGGTGGCTTCGCTGGTGCGGGAGATCAAGGACCCGCGCCTCGGCATGGTGACGATCACGGATGCCCGGATCACCGGCGACCTGCGCGAGGCGACGGTCTTCTACACCGTTCTCGGTGACGTCACCGAGCAGGCGTCGACGGCGGCGGCCCTGGAGAGCGCCAAGGGCATGCTGCGCAGCCGTGTCGGGCACGCCCTCGGCCTGCGGCACTCGCCGAGCCTGGCGTTCGTCCTGGACAACGTGCTGGAGAACGTCAAGGAGATCGACGACCTGCTGGAGCAGGCCAGGCACCGTGACGAGGAGGTCCAGCGGCTGGCGGCGGGTAAGAGCTACGCCGGCGACCCGGACCCGTACAAGAGCGACGAGGACGAGGACGATCCCGAGCGGGTGGGCGCGGCTGAGGAACAGGGGTGACCCTGTCCGCTCCCTCGGCCGGGCAGTGGGCCGCCGCGGTCGCGGCGGTCCGCGCGCTCGGCACCGGTGACGAGATCCAGCTGATCTGCCACGTGAACCCGGACGGGGACGCGCTGGGAAGCATGCTCGGTTTCGGGCTGGGATTGCGGCGGCTCGGGTTCGACCGGGTGCGCGCCACGTTCCCCGGCGAGTTCCGGGTGCCCGATCCCTACGCCGCTCTCCCGGGGTCGGAGTTGCTGGTCGCTGAGGGTGAGGCGTACCAGAACGCCGACCTCGTGATCGTGTTCGACGTGGCGAGCGAGTCCCGCCTCGGCGGGCTCGCCGGCCTGTTGTCCGCCGCGCCGGCCAGCCTGGTGCTCGACCACCACGCGTCGAACACCGGCTTCGGCGGCGTCCAGCTCGTCGACCCGCGGGCGGCCGCCACGTCGGTGGTCGCCGAGCGGCTCCTCGCCGAGCTCGGAGTCGAGCTCGATCAGGAGATCGCCGAGTGCCTCTACGTGGCCCTCGCCACCGACACCGGCTCGTTCAAGTTCGACCTGACCACCGTGGCGGTGCACGAGCTGGCGGCGCGGCTGATCGCCACCGGGCTGCGCCCCGGCGAGATCTCCCGGCGCGTCTTCGACAGCCGCCCCTTCGGTGCGATGAAGCTGGCCGGCGAGGTGATGGGCCGGGCGGTGCTGGAGCCCGGCGCGGCCGGCGGTCGCGGCATGGTCTGGACGTACGCGACGCTCGACGACCTCCAGCGATACTCCCAGCCGCCGTATGTGCTGGACGCCCTCATCGACCCGGTGCGCTCGGTCGCCGAGGCTGACGTGTCGGTGGTGGTGAAGCAGGTCGCGGCGGGGGAGTGGTCGGTGTCCCTGCGCAGCAAGGGTGCTGTCGACGTGAGCGGTGTGGCGGTGTCGCAGGGCGGTGGCGGCCACCGTCTGGCCGCCGGTTTCACCGGTTACGGCGAGCCCGATCAGGTGGTGGACGCCGTTCGTCGCCTACTTGACGAATACCTGAACTGAGCGGCGTTTCCGCAGTTGAACGGGGGTCACCCGAAAGGGTGGCCCCCATCTTCGTTGTCCCGGATCGCGGGATCCCACCAACAGCCAGCGAGACTGAACGTTAGTTTGGTTCCTGAACGGTGATTTGGTTTCGCGCGGCTGCTACCGACCGCCTTCCGCGAGACCTCGAGCCACCCGGGTCCACAGCCCCGGGCCGCGTCACCTCGGCCGCAGATCCGGCGATCCCGGATCGGGCTTCCTGTGACGCACCGCTCGACCGATTTCGGGCGCCCCGCGAGTTCGGGTGCGCCCCACCCCACCGTGGAAGGACATTCCGATGGCTGCCAAGCCGAAGCCCCAGCCCTCTGACGACGCCCGCGAGCAGGCCCGCCGCGCCCTGCAGACCTCGCTGGACACGCGCCAGTAATTCCCGCCGACGAAAATGTAAGTGACGGAGCCGCATTGCGGCCCTTACTGCCGGGCGGGCATCATGGAACACCATGAGCCCGCCTGCAGAACCTCCCGCCGTGCCTTCTGCAGAGCCCGTGCCTTCTGCAGAGCCCGTGCATCCTGCAGAGTCCGCACCTTCTGCAGAGTCCGCACCTTCTGCAGAGCCCACGTCTTCTGCAGGGTCTCCCGCCGCGTCTTCTGCTGAACTGCGGCGCACTGCCACCGCGCGCAGGATCGTCGCGCTGGCACTGCCGGCGCTCGTGGTGCTGGCCGCCGAGCCGGTCTACGTGCTGGTGGACACCGCTGTCGTCGGCCACCTCGGCCCGGTCGAGCTCGCCGCGATCGCGATCGGCGGGACCGTCATGTCGATGGCCGCGTGGTTCGGCACGCTCATGGCGTACGGGACCACCGGCCGCGCCGCCCGCCGCTTCGGTGCCGGTGATCGGCCCGCCGCGGTCGCCGAGGGTGTCCAGGCGTCCTGGCTCGCGCTCGGCGTCGGCCTGCTGCTCGCCCTGGCCGCCCTGGTCGCTGCCGAGCCGCTCACCCGGGTCCTCGCCGGCAACCCGGACACCGCCGAGGCCGCCGCCGGATGGTTGCGGATCGCCGCGTTCGGCGCGCCCGGCCTGTTGCTCGCCGCCGCCGGCAACGGCTGGATGCGCGGCGTGCAGGACACCCGGCGCCCGCTCTACATCGTCCTCGGGGCGAACGTGCTCTCCGCGATCCTCTGCCCGGTGCTCGTCTACCCCCTCGGCCTGGGCCTGACCGGCTCCGCGATCGCCAACGTCACCGCGCAGAGCGTCGGCGGCCTCCTCTTCCTGCTCGCCCTGGTACGCGAGACCCACGCCCTGCGCCCCGCACCGTCGATCATCGTCCGCCAGGTGGTCCTCGGCCGCGACCTGCTGATCCGCGGCGCCGCCTTCCAGGCCTGCTTCCTCTCCGCCACCGCCGTAGCCTCCCGCTTCGGCATCGCCGCCGTCGGCGCACACCAGATCGCCCTGCAACTCTGGTTCTTCGCCGCCCTCGCCCTCGACGCGGTGGCCATCGCCGCCCAATCCCTGGTCGGCGCCGCCCTCGGAGCCGGCGACGCCGACGAGGCCCGCGACATCGCCCGCCGCGTCACCCTCGCCGGCGGCGTGGCGGCCGCCGTCTTCGCCGCCCTCGCCGCGGCCGGCGCCTCCGCCATCCCCGCCCTGTTCACCTCCGACCCCGCCGTGCAGGCCCAGGCCTCGATAATCTGGCCCTGGTTCGTCGGCCTGCTCCCGTTCGCCGGCGTGGTCTACGCCCTCGACGGCGTCCTGATCGGCGCGGGCGACGTGGCCTTCCTGCGCACCATCACGGTGATCTCCGCCCTGTGCGGCTTCCTCCCGGCCATCTGGCTCGCCTACGCCTTCGACCTGGGTCTGGGCGGCGTCTGGGCCGGTCTGGGCCTGTTCACTCTCGTCCGCTTCGTCACCCTGGTCTGGCGGTGGCGCTCCCCCCGCTGGGTGGTAGTAGGCGCAACCCGCTGACCGAGACCCAAGCGTCCGCCCGCCGCTTCCCGCCACCCAAGCGTCCGCCCGCCGCTTCCCGCCGCCCCGCCGCTTCCCGCCGCCCCGCCGCTTCCCGCCGCCCCGCCGTTCGCCCGCCGCTTCCCGCCGCCCGCCGTACGCCTTCCTGCTGGTGAAGGTCCGGGCGGGGGTGGGGTGATCGCGGGGCGCAAATAGGGTGGTCCGGTGGACACGGATGGACTGATCGTGGTGGACAAGCCGGCCGGTATGACGTCGCACGACGTCGTCGCCCGGATTCGGCGGCTGGCGAAGACCCGGCGGGTGGGGCACGGCGGGACACTGGACCCGATGGCCACCGGGGTTCTGATCATCGGGGTGAACCGGGCCACCCGCCTGCTGACCTATGTGATCGGTGCGGAGAAGAGTTACGCCGCCACGATCCGGCTCGGTGAGTCCACCGTCACCGACGATGCCGAGGGTGACGTGACGTCCACCACCTCGGCGGAGGGTGTGACCGACGACGCCATCCGCGCCGGACTCGCCACCCAGGTCGGCGAGATCGACCAGGTACCCAGTGCGGTCAGCGCCATCAAGATCAAGGGTGTGCGGTCGTACAAGCGGGTCCGCGACGGTGAGACGGTCGAGATCCCGGCACGCCGCATCACCGTGCACCACCTGGACGTCCTCGCGATCCGGCGCACCGAGAGCCAGGACGTGATCGATGTGGACGTCGACGTGACGTGCTCCTCCGGCACCTACATCCGTGCCATCGCCCGTGATCTCGGCACCGCGCTCGGTGTCGGCGGTCATCTCACGGCACTGCGCCGGACCGCGGTCGGCGGCATGACCCTCGACGCCGCCTCCACCCTCGCGGAACTGGAGGAACGCGCCCCCGACGTGATCGGCCTCCCGATGGCGGAAGCGGCCCGGCGGGCGTTCCCGCAGCGCACGGCCACCGAGGAGGAGACCCGGGTACTGCGACACGGTGGCCCGCTGGCCCCGGCCGGTATCGACGGCCCGTACGCCGTCTTCGACCCGTCCGGCGACGTCCTCGCGATCGTCAGCGAACGCGACGGCAAGGCCCGCGCCGAGATCGTCCTCGCCCCCGCCTGAAGCCCCCGCCTGACGACCGGCCAAGCCGGGTGAAGCCGCGCGCCCGGCAGCCGCAGGCGTGACGTGGGAGGACGCGCGGCCGCTCGGGGGTGGCGCGGGGGACGCGCGGCCCGCCCGGGCGGTCGATACGCTAGGGCCCGGTAGCTCAGTGGAGGGGCGTTCGATGCAGCGGTGGCGGGGGTACGAGTCGGTCCCCGGTGGTTGGGGCCGGTCGGTCGTGACGATCGGTGTCTTCGACGGCGTGCACCGCGGGCACCAGGCAATCATCGGTCACGCCGTGAAGCGGGCCCGTGACCTGGGTCTCCAGTCGGTGGTGATGACGTTCGACCCGCATCCGGCCGAGGTGGTCCGCCCCGGTTCGCACCCGGCGGTGCTCACCGAGCCGATGCGCAAGGCCGAGCTGATCGAGGAGCTGGGCGTCGACGCGCTCTGTGTGGTGCCGTTCACCCCGGCGTTCTCGCAGCAGACGCCGAACGAGTTCGTTCATGACGTGCTGGTCGAGGCGCTGCACACGGCGGTCGTCGTGGTCGGCGACAACTTCCGGTTCGGGCACCGGGCGGCCGGCGATGTGGCTCTGCTGGAGACGCTCGGGCAGAAGTTCGGATTCACCGTCGAGGATGCTCCGTTGGTATCCGAGAACGGATTGGTGTTCTCCTCCACGTACATCCGCAGTTGTGTCGACGCCGGGGACGTGCGTGCCGCGGCCGCCGCACTCGGCAGGCCGCACCGCCTGGCCGGTGTGGTCGTCCGCGGTGATCAGCGTGGGCGCGAGCTGGGTTTCCCCACCGCCAACCTGATGGTGCACCGGTACGCGGCCGTTCCCGCCGACGGCATCTATGCCGCCTGGATCACCCGCGGCGGTGAGAACGGTGTCCGGCTCCCGGCCAGCGTGTCGATCGGCACCAATCCCACCTTCTCCGGGCGGGAGCGGCGGGTGGAGGCCTATGTGCTCGATTTCTCCGGCGACCTGTACGGCGAGCGCGTCAGCCTCGACTTCGTCGCGCACATCCGCGAGCAGCGCAAATACGACGCCATCGATCCGTTGATCGCTCAGATCCGGGCGGACGTCGAAGAGACCCGGGTGTTGCTCCGGTGACGCCCTGATAGGGTTTAACCGTCGTTGGGTTGTCCCGACACCGGCCCCGCCTGCCTGCCCGACGCCGCGGGTGCGGGGAATCGTTTGAATCGGCAACACAGAAGTCCGGAGAACATGGCGCTCGATCAAGAGACCAAAAACAAGATCATGGGCGAGTACGCGACCAAGGACGGCGACACCGGTTCGCCCGAGGTTCAGGTCGCGATGCTCACCAAGCGGATCGCCGACCTCACCGAGCACCTCAAGGTGCACAAGCACGACCACCACAGCCGTCGTGGTCTGCTGCTGCTGGTGGGTCAGCGCCGCCGCCTGCTCAACTACGTTCACAAGAAGGACATCGCCCGCTACCGGACGCTCATCGAGCGCCTCGGCCTGCGTCGATAGCACGCCCTGAGGGGGCGGCTCCGGCCGCTCCCTCGGCTCAACACCCCACGGACCCGCGCGGGTCACTCCGTCAGCACCGGTCCTCGGTAGTGGTTCCCAGGCACACTTCTCCTGGGTACTTCGATCGAAGACCGGCCTTCTGAACCGCGCTGTAGACCGCCGGGTCCTCGACGAAGGAGTACCGCACTTCATGACAGAGCAGAACAACGCTCTCGGCAACGAATCCCGCACCGCCGTCATCGACAACGGGTCGTTCGGCACCCGCGAGATCAAGTTCTCCACCGGCCGCCTCGCGCAGCAGGCCGCCGGTTCGGTGATCGTCCAGCTGGGCGACACCACCGTCCTCTCCGCGACGACGGCCGGCAAGCAGCCGAAGGACCACTTCGACTTCTTCCCGCTGACCGTCGACGTCGAGGAGCGGATGTATGCCGCGGGTCGTATCCCCGGCTCGTTCTTCCGGCGTGAGGGCCGTCCCAGCGAGGACGCCATCCTCACCTGCCGCCTGATCGACCGGCCGCTGCGCCCGTCGTTCACCAAGGGCCTGCGCAACGAGGTCCAGGTCGTCGAGACCATCCTCGCGCTCGACCCCTCCCACCCGTACGACGTCGTCGCCATGAACGCGGCCTCCATGTCGACGAAGCTCTCCGGCCTGCCGTTCAGCGGACCGGTCGGCTCGACCCGTGTCGCGCACGTCGAGGGCCAGTGGGTCGCGTTCCCGACCCTCGAGGAGCTCGAGCGGGCCACCTTCGACATGGTGGTCGCCGGCCGGACGCTGCCGGACGGCGATGTCGCGATCATGATGGTCGAGGCCGAGGCCACCCCGCACGCGATCAAGCTGATCTCGGCCGGTGCCGTCGCCCCGACCGAGGAGATCGTCGCCAGCGGCCTGGAGGCCGCCAAGCCGGCGATCCGCGAGCTGTGCCGCGCGCAGAGCGAGCTGGCCGAGGTCGCCGCGAAGCCGGTCGCCGAGTTCCCGGTCTTCCTGGATTACCAGGACGACGTCTACTCCGCAGTGGTCGAAGCCGTTCGCGGTGAGACCGCCGAGGCGCTCACCATCGCCGGCAAGGCGGAGCGTGAGGAGGCCCTGGACCGGATCAAGGCCAAGGCGCACGAGCTTCTCGACGCCCAGTTCGAGGGCCGCGAGAAGGAGATCAGCGCGGCGTTCCGCTCGGTGACCAAGTCCGAGGTGCGTGCCCGCGTGCTGCGCGAGCAGATCCGCATCGACGGCCGTGGCCCGCGTGACATCCGCCCGCTGAGCGCCCAGGTCGGCGTGCTGCCGCGGGTGCACGGCTCGGCGCTGTTCGAGCGGGGCGAGACCCAGATCCTGGGCGTCACCACGCTGAACATGCTGCGTCTCGAGCAGTCGCTGGACACTCTCGCCCCCGAGAAGACCAAGCGCTACATGCACAACTACAACTTCCCGCCGTACTCGACCGGTGAGACCGGCCGGGTGGGTTCGCCGAAGCGCCGCGAGATCGGCCACGGCGCGCTGGCGGAGCGGGCCCTGGTGCCTGTCCTGCCGTCGCGTGAGGAGTTCCCGTACGCGATCCGTCAGGTCTCTGAGGCTCTCAGCTCGAACGGCTCCACCTCGATGGGCTCGGTCTGCGCCTCGACGCTGGCCCTGCTCTCCGCGGGTGTGCCGCTGAAGGCCCCGGTCGCCGGCATCGCGATGGGCCTGATCTCGGACGAGGTCGACGGCAAGACGGAGTATGTGGCGCTGACCGACATCCTCGGCGCCGAGGACGCGTTCGGCGACATGGACTTCAAGGTCGCCGGCACCAGCGAGTTCGTCACCGCCCTGCAGCTGGACACCAAGCTCGACGGCATCCCGTCGGACGTGCTGGCCGGCGCTCTGCAGCAGGCACACGAGGCCCGCGCCACGATCCTCAGCGTGATGACCGCCGCCATCGAGGCCCCGGCCGAGATGAGCGAGTACGCACCTCGCGTCACCACGGTGAAGATCCCGGTCGACAAGATCGGCATGGTGATCGGCCCCAAGGGCCAGACCATCAACGCGATCCAGGACGAGACCGGCGCCGACATCTCCATCGAGGACGACGGCACGATCTACGTCGGCGCGACGAACGGCCCGGCCGCCGAGGCCGCGGTCGAGCGGATCAACGCGATCGCCAACCCGACCATGCCGAAGGCCGGCGACAAGTTCCTCGGCACCGTGGTGAAGACCGCCGCGTTCGGCGCCTTCATCTCGCTGCTGCCGGGCCGCGACGGCCTGCTGCACATCTCCAAGGTGGGCGACGGCAAGCGGGTCGACAAGGTCGAGGACTTCCTCAACGTCGGCGACAAGGTCGAGGTGTCCATCGCGGACATCGACGCCCGCGGCAAGATCTACCTCGACAAGGTCCGTCCCGAGGGCGCGGAGGCTCCGGCCGAGCCGGCCGCCGCTGCCGGCGAGGGCGGGCGTCCCGAGCGGGCACCCCGCGAGGACCGTGGTCCCCGTGGCGAGGGTGGTCCCCGTGGCGAGGGTGCCCCGCGTGGCGAGGGTGGCGAGCCCCGGCGGCGCCGGTCGCGGCCTGCGGGCGAGCGTCGCGACTAAGTGACAGCGAACAGCAACCGCGGGCCGGCCGAAAGGCCGGCCCGCGTTGTCACCAAGACCCTCAAAGACGGCGTACGCAAAACGGTCCTTCCGAACGGTCTGCGCATCATCACCGAGTCCATCCCCACCACCCGCAGCGCCTCGCTCGGGATCTGGGTGGGCATCGGCTCCCGTGACGAGACACCAGCCCTGCACGGTGCCTCGCACTTCCTTGAGCACCTGCTCTTCAAGGGCACCCCGAAACGGACCGCCCTGGAGATCTCCGCGGCGATCGAGGCCGTCGGCGGTGAGACGAACGCCTTCACCACGAAGGAGTACACCTGCTACTACGCGCGGGTGCTCGACGCCGACCTGCCGCTCGCGGTGGACGTGCTCGTGGACGCGGTCGCCGACTCGATCCTCGACCCGGCCGACGTGGAGACCGAGCGGGGCGTGATCCTCGAAGAGATCGCCATGCACGAGGACGAGCCCGGTGACGAGGTGCACGACGTCTTCGCCGAGGCGCTCTACGGCAACCATCCGCTCGGCAGGCTGATCTCCGGTACGCCCGAGTCGATCGCCCCGATGACCCGCAACCAGATCCACGGCTTCTACCGGCGGCGCTACACACCGCCCCAGATCGTGATCGCCGCGGCGGGCAACCTCGACCACGCCACTGTCGTCCGGCTCGTCCGCAAGGCGCTCGGCGGCACCCCGCTGGACACCGCGCCGGCCGCGCCCGCCGAGACCCGTGCGAGCGACAAGCGCGTACGCATCCAGAAGCCCCGCAACGTCGTGCTGCACCGCGACACCGAGCAGGCGCACATCGTGCTCGGCGGTCCCGGTCTCGGCCGCCACGACCAGCGCCGGTTCGCCCTGGGCGTGCTCAACAACGTGCTCGGCGGCGGCATGTCGAGCCGGCTGTTCCAGGAGATCCGGGAGAAGCGCGGCCTGGCGTACTCGGTCTACTCGTACGCCGGCCAGTACGCGGACTCCGGCCTGGTCGGCGTCTACGCCGGCTGCGCACCGGCGAAGGCGGCCGAGGTGCTCGACCTGATCCGCACCGAACTCGATCGGGTGGCACAGCACGGCATCACCGCCGAGGAGCTGGCCCGCGGCAAGGGCATGGTCAAGGGCTCGTACGTGCTCGGCCTGGAGGACACCGGCTCGCGTATGAGCCGCCTCGCCAAGTCGGAACTGCTGCACGGCGACCTGATGGGCGTCGACGAGTTGCTCGCCCGGGTGGACGCGATCACCGTCGAGGAGGTCGACGCGGTCGCCGCCGAACTCCTGTCGGGGGAGCGTTCGCTCGCCGTGGTGGGACCGTTCGACGAGTCCGAGTTGCACCCGTAGTTACCCTTGGACCCCGTGACGACGCTGGAGACCCCGCCCGAGACCCCCGCAACCCCGCCACCACCGGAGCTCCGGAAGCGGCGGATCATCGGGATGCTGATCTGGGCGGCGGTCTTCGCCGTCGGGGTGTACTTCGTGGGCGTACCGACGAGCGACCCACTGATCGCCTTCGGCTGGCTGTGGCTGGCGACCATCGCGTGGCGCAACCACGAGCCATGGCAGACCCACCTGCGGTTCCTGCGTGACTGGCTGCCGATCTGCCTGCTGCTGTTCATCTACAACATCTCCCGGGGCTACGCCGACAAGCTGTTCGCGCCGCATGTCACCGAGCTGATCGCCTTCGACAAGTGGATGTTCGGGTGGTTCACCGGCGACCTCACCCCGACGCAGTGGCTCCAGGAGCACCTCTGGCAGCCCGGCGTGGTCCAGTGGTGGGAGGTGGTCGTCTCGATCGTCTACTTCTCGCACTTCCTGACCCTGCCGACCATCGCCGTGATCCTCTGGATGCGGTCCCGGTACCAGTGGGCCCGGTTCATGCGCCGCTGGTTCGTGCTCTGCGTGTTCGGCCTGATCACCTACTTCCTCTACCCGGCGGCCCCGCCGTGGTGGGCGGCGGAGCCCCAGCACGGTGCGCTGATCGAGGCGACCCGGATCTCCACCAAGGGGTGGGACGCGATCGGCCTGCACGGCGCCGGCAACACCCTCAACGCGCTCCAGGTGGAGGCGGCGAACCCGGTCGCCGCGATGCCGTCGCTGCACACCGCGTTCGCCTTCATGGCCGTCGTCTTCTTCCTGCCGAAGGTGCGGCGGCGGTGGTGGCCGCTGCTCTTCGCGTACCCGCTGTCGATGACCTTCACCCTGGTCTACACGGCCGAGCACTGGGTGATCGACGTGCTGGTCGGCTGGGCGTACGTGGGCGTGGTCTTCGTGGTCGTCGGGCTCGCGGAGCGGTGGTGGGAGGCGCGTCGCCGTACGTTAAATTGACGGTGTGACTGACCTGCCTGAACCTGTTCGAGTCGGCGTCCTCGGAGCCCGGGGCCGGATGGGCCTGGAGGTCTGCAAGGCGGTCGACGCCGCTGACGACCTCACCCTGGTCGCCATGATCGATCAGGGTGACTGGATCTTCAACGCCTCCGACGCGGGCGCTCAGGTCCTTGTCGACTTCACCAGCCCCGACGTGGTGATGGACAACCTGCGGTGGGCGATCGAGCAGGGCATCCACGTCGTCGTCGGCACGTCCGGCTTCACCGAGGACCGGCTCGAGCAGGTCCGTGCCTGGCTCGCGGCCAAGCCCGGCGCCGGCGTGCTGATCGCACCGAATTTCGGCATCGGCGCGGTGCTGATGATGCAGTTCGCCGCCCGGGCCGCCCGCTACTTCGAGTCGGTCGAGATCATCGAGCAGCATCACCCGCGCAAGCTCGACGCGCCGAGCGGCACGTCGATGCACACCGCCAAGGTGATCGCCGAGGCCCGTGCCGAGGCCGGTTGCGGCCCGATGCCGGACGCCACCAAGGAGGAGCAGCTCGGCGCGCGCGGCACCGAGATCGACGGCGTGCGGATCCACTCGGTCCGCGCCGCGGGTCTCGTCGCGCACCAGGAGGTGCTGTTCGGCACCCTCGGTGAGACGCTGACCATCCGGCACGACTCGCTGGACCGCTCGTCGTTCATGCCGGGTGTCCTGCTCGCCGTCCGCAACGTGATCAAGCGCCCGGGCCTGACCATCGGCCTCGACCCGCTGCTGGACTGACCCGGCTATCTTGTCGCGGTGACCGATCTGACGACGCGCGGCCGGCGGGTGCGGCTCCTGGCCACCCTGGCGGGACTGCTGCTGCTGGTTGCCGGGACCCTGTTCGGCCAGGACGACCACTTCCCGTTCGGGCCCTTCCGGATGTACTCCACGTCACCGGACCCGAACGGCGCGGCCAAGGACACCCGCGTCGAGGGCGTCGACGAAACCGGGCAGGTGGTGGCCATCACCGAGGCCAACAGCGGCATCCGGCGGGCTGAGATCGAGGGACAACAGCAGGCGTACGAGCAGGACCCGTCCCGCCTGAGTCGCATCGCCGACGCCTACGCCGAACACACACCCGGCGCCCCGGTCCTGCGTGAGGTCCGCATCGTGATCCGCTGGCACGGCATCAAGGACGCCCGGCCCACCGGCACCTCGTACGACGAGATCGTCGCCGATTGGACCCGGCCATGATCAGTCGCTGGTTCTTCGAGCCGGTTCCGAGAGGCCGGATCGCCGCGTTCCGTACGCTCGTCTATCTTTTTGTCGCCCTTGACCTGGTCGTTTTCACCCCCTGGGTGCGGTCGCACGCCAACACCCCGGGAGATCTGTACGAGCCACTGCTGATCGGCCGTCTCCTGCCCCTGCCGACGCCCACTCCGCTGCTGGTGCACGGCATCTTCTGGGCACTGCTGGTGCTCTCCCTGGCCGCGGCGAGCGGCCGTGCGCCACGGCTGCTCGGCTGGCCGGTCTTCCTGCTCTACTTCGAGTGGATGATCATCGCGATGAGCTACGGCAAGGTCGATCACGACCGGGTCGGGCTCCTCGTGGCCCTCGCGGTCCTTCCCACGGTCGGACGCGCCCGGCATCGCGATCCCGCGCTCACCGAGTCGGGGGGCTGGGCGCTGCGGGTCACCCAGATCGCGGTGACTTGCACCTATTTCCTCGCGGCGATCGCGAAACTTCGCTTCGGTGGTGTGGAGTGGGTGACCAGCGGGGTCCTCGCCCAGGCGATCATCCGCCGCGGTACCGAGCTGGCTGATCTGATCGCGTCGGTGCCCGGCCTGCTGATCGTCTCGCAGCTCGGGATCATCGCGTTCGAGCTGCTCAGCCCGCTGATCTTCGTGGTTCCGGAGCGGTGGCGGGCGCGTGTGGTGGCGTTCTTCTACGCCTTCCACCTGGCGACGTTCGCGACGATCACGATCTCGTTCGCGCCGCATTTGGTGGCTATGGCGGCTTTCCTGCCGTTGGAGAAGATTCGCCTGCGCCGCCGTGTTGTGGGCCCTGCTCCGGAACCCGCTACGCAGGCGCCGCCGCACGACCGATCCGCCACCTAGGCGCCGCCGTGACCGCGTGCGAGGGCGTCCTGGCGTGCCCGCGCAGTGGCCGGGGAAAGCCGGTCAGGACTCCGTCGCCGGGGCGGGGCGGCGGTTCTGGGGGACCGCGCAGGCCGCGGTGCCGCCCGGCATGAGGTGGCGATGGTCGGCGACCCACTGGTAGGCCGGCCATGCCGCGGCGCGGACCGGGCTCAGGCCGAGGGTGCCCCCGGCGAGGGACCAGAAGCGGCCGGCGTCGCGCAGCAGCAGGGCGATCGCGTCGGGGCCGGCGGCTGTCGTGCCGTCGAGGCCGACCCACTGGACCGCGGCCTCGCACTGTTCGACGGTGAGGCCGAGCGCACCCAGGTCGGCGAACTGCCAGGGGATCACGGTGGCCCGGGTGGGTATGCGGCGCTCGATGAACTGGGCGCAGCTGGTGCAGAAGGAGCAGTCGCCGTCGTAGACGAACGTCGGCTGGGTATTCGTCACGTTCTCTATTCTCCGTCCAGCGCCACGTGCAGGCGCAGCTGGGGTACGAGCAGGTCGTCGACGTCCAGGGCGCGTCCGGCGCCGTCCGGTTCCCAGCCGGTCGAACCGAGGAACTTGCGCATGACGGTGTCGGCGTCGTAGACCCAGGCCACCGCGGTGCGGAAGCCGTCGTCGCGCCAGTTGTCGACGGCGGCGGCGAGCAGCCGGCTGCCGTGGCCACGCCGGCCCCAGCGGGGTTCGATGAGCAGGTCGGTGACGGCGGCGACGTCGTCGGGCAGCGCGGACTCCTCGGGGGCGAGGGCCTGCTCGTCGGCGGGGCCGGAGGCGGCGAAGCCGACCACCTGTTTGCTGTTCTCGGCCTGTTCGACGGCGATCAGCACCCGGTGCCGGGCGGACGGCGCCTCGGTGATGGCCTCGGTCCAGCCGCGGGCGAGGTACGACTCGTCCAGGTTGGCCAACACGTGAGCGGGGAACATCCGGCGATACGCGGTGCGCCAGGTGGAGAGCTGGATGCGAGCGATCTCCGGTGCGTCGTCGGGACGCGCGGGACGGACGAAGCCGAGAGCCATGGCGGCAACTTTGTCATACCCCTGACCTAGCCTGTTTTCACGATGGCTGTTCCCGATGCACTCTCCGTCTCCCAGGCCCGCCGGATCACCCTGGCGGCCCAGGGTTTCACCGACCCGAAACCGGGCGGTGCCACCGATCTGCGTCACCTGCGCCGTGTGCTGCGCCGTCTGCACCTGATCCAGATGGACTCGGTGAACGTGTTGCAGCGCGCCCACTTCATGCCGCTCTACAGCAGGCTCGGCCCCTATCCGGCCGGTCTGCTGGAGCGGGCGGCCTATCGCCGTCCCCGGGAGCTGTTCGAGTTCTGGGGGCACGAGGCCTCGCTGATCCGGGCCGAGCTGCAGCCGCTCTTTCGCTGGCGGATGGCCCGTGCGCACGACCTGGCCTGGGGCAACATGCGGCAGATCGTCGCCGAGCAGCCGGAGCTGGTGTCCTGGGTGCTCGACGAGGTGCGCGAGCGGGGCCCGATCACCGCCGCCGAGATCGAGCACGACGCGCCGCGGACCAGGGACAACTGGGGGTGGAACTGGTCGGTTGTCAAGCAGGCGCTGGAGTGGCTGTTCTACACCGGTCAGGTGACCGCCGCCGAGCGGACCAGTTCGTTCGCCCGGCGCTACGACATGCCCGAGCGGGTCCTGCCGTCAGCCGTCCTCGACGCGCCCACGCCGGAGCCCGAGGAGGCGTTCCGCGCCCTGGTCGAGCTCTCCGCCCAGGCCCTCGGGGTGGCCGCCGAGCCGGAGCTGCGTGACTATTTCCGGTTGCCGGTGCGCGAGTGCCGCACCGCGATCGCCGAGCTGGCCGAGGCCGGTGTGCTGCGCCCGGTGACGGTCGCGGGCTGGAAGGCGCCCGCCTACCTGCACCACGGGGCCCGGCTGCCCCGCCGGGTGGACGTGGCGACGCTGGTGAGCCCGTTCGACCCGCTGATCTGGGAGCGGGCGCGCACCGAGCGGCTCTTCGACATGACCTATCGGATCGAGATCTACGTGCCGCGGCCCAAGCGGCTCTACGGCTATTACGTGCTGCCCTTCCTGCTCGGTGAGCGGTTCGCCGCCCGGGTTGATCTGAAGGCCGAGCGCAGGACGGGTGTGCTGCAGGTTCCGGCCGCGTGGATCGAGCCGGTCGCCGACCAGGACGAGACGGCTGAGGCGCTGGCCGCCGAGCTGGTCCGGCTGGCCGGCTGGCTGGGCCTGGAGTCGGTGGCGGCACCTGACCGGGGCGACTTCGCCGGGCCGCTGACCGCGGCGCTGAAAGCGAGAGCGGGGTGACCGGGCGCAAGCGGGGGCCGCAAGCGCGCCGCACAAGCGGAGAGCGAGTGCGGGGTGACCGGGCGCAAGCGGGGGCCGCAAGCGCGCCGCACAAGCGGAGAGCGAGTGCGGGGTGACGCCGCGGAGGCGCTGAGGGGGAGAGCCCTCGGTGTACCGTGGCGGCCATGAGCACCGCCACTCCCGCGAGCCAGTCCGGCACCTGGGGTGAGCTCCCGCCCTGGCTGGCGGACCAGCCGATTCAGGGCCCGGCCGTGCCGCCGGAGTGGATCGCCTATGCGCAGCAGGACCGCCTGACCCGCTTCGTCACCCGCGTCGCCGCCCGCACCCCGTTCTGGTTCGCCCCGGTCGCGGTGCTGGCCTGCATGGGCGCCGCGGCGGGCTACACGCTGGTCAGCGACCCGGTCCAGGCGGCGGCCGGTGACGAGCCGAGCTGCATCGTGAAGTTCACGACCGGGTTCGTGTGCCCGGGGTGCGGTGGCACCCGCGCCGCCTGGTACCTGTTGCACGCCAACGTGCCCGCGGCCGCCCGTCACCACCTGATGTTCGTGTTCGCGGTGCCGTTCCTGATCTACATGTATGTCGCGTGGGCCGGGCGGACGCTGTTCCGGTGGAAGGTGCCGCAGCTGTCGATCAGTCCGGCCGTCATGATCACATTCATGGCGGTGTGGGCCGTCTGGAGCATCCTGCGTAACCTGCCATGGGCGCCGTTCACCGCTTTCTACGTGTGACCGGAGCGTCCGATAGGTTGTCAGGTATGACGCACGACCCGCGGCCGTTCGGACGGCTGCTGACCGCCATGGTGACCCCGTTCACCGCCGACGGTTCCCTGGATCTCGAGGGCGCGGCCCGGCTCGCCGCTCACCTCGTCGACGAGCAGCGCAACGACGCTCTCGTGATCAGTGGCACCACGGGGGAGTCTCCGACCACGACCGACGCGGAGAAGGAAAGCCTTCTGCGGGCCGTGGTGGAGGCGGTCGGTGATCGCGCCAAGATCGTGGCCGGCGTCGGGACGAACAACACCGCACACACCGTCGAGCTGGCCAACGCCGCCGAGAAGGCGGGTGCGCACGGTCTGCTGGTCGTCACGCCGTATTACAACAAGCCGCCGCAGGCCGGTGTCGAGCGTCACTTCCGGGCCATCGCCGACGCGAGCGGGCTGCCGATCATGGTCTATGACATTCCGCACCGCGCCGGGACGGCCATCGCCACCGAGACTATGTGCCGGATCGCCGAGCACGAGCGGATCGTGGCGGTCAAGGACGCCAAGGGTGACCTGATCGCCAGCTCCTGGGTGCTCGCCCGCACCCCTCTCGCCTATTACTCCGGCGACGACGCCGCCACGCTGCCGCTGCTCTCCATCGGCGGTTCCGGCCTGGTCGGCACGTCGACGCATTTCACCGGTGCCCTCGCCAAGGACATGATCGAGGCATATGAGCGGGGCGACACGGCCGCCGCGCTGGCCGCGCACCGCACAGCGTTGCCGTTGTTCACCGGCATCTTCCGCTCCCCGGGGACGATGCTGGTGAAGGCGGGTCTCAAGGCTCTCGGCCTGCCCGCCGGGCCGGTCCGGTCGCCGCTTGTCGACGCCGGTGACGAGGAAATGAACCAATTGCGCCAGGACGCCGCCGCGGCCGGCATCGTGCTCTGACAGGAAGAGGCGAATGAGTCACGCTCACGTGGAGCTGGGTCCACCGCCGCCACTGCCGGAGGGCGCCCTGCGCGTCGTCCCGCTCGGCGGCCTCGGCGCCATCGGCCGCAACATGACGGTCTTCGAGTTCGACGGGAAGCTGCTGGTTGTCGACTGCGGGGTGTTGTTCCCCGACGTCGAGCAGCCGGGTGTCGACCTGATCCTGCCGGATTTCGCTCCGATCCTGGAGCGCCTGCAGGACATCCAGGCGATCGTGCTGACCCACGGCCACGAGGACCACATCGGTGCGGTCCCCTATCTGCTGGCCCACAAGCCGGACATCCCGCTCGTCGGCTCGGAGTTCACCCTGGCGCTGGTCGAGGCGAAACTCGCCGAGCGCCGCCTGGACCCGTACACGTTGACGGTCCGGGAGGGCCAGACCGAGCGGCTCGGCCCGTTCGAGTGCGAGTTCTTCGCGGTGAACCACTCGATCCCGGACGCCCTCGCGGTCGCCGTGCGCACGCCGGCGGGCCTGGTGCTGCACACCGGTGACTTCAAGATGGACCAGGTGCCGCTGGACGGGCGGATCACCGACCTGGCCGGTTTCGCCCGGCTCGGTGCCGAGGGCGTCGATCTGCTGCTCTCCGACTCGACGAACGCCGAGGTTCCCGGTTTCGTCACACCGGAGCGCGACATCGGCCCGGTGCTCAGCTCGATCTTCGGCAAGGCGCGCGGCCGGATCATCGTGGCCAGCTTCGCCTCGCACGTGCACCGCGTCCAGCAGGTGATGGACGCCGCCTGGGAGTACGACCGGAAGGTCGCCCTGATCGGCCGCTCGATGGTCCGCAACATGGGCATCGCCCGTGACCTGGGCCTGCTGCGTATCCCGGAGGGCCTGCTGGTCGGCCTGGACGAGGCCACCCACCTGCCGCCCGACGAGATCGTCTTCATGTCGACGGGTTCGCAGGGCGAGCCGATGAGCGCCCTCGGGCGGATGTCCACCGGCGACCACCGGCACATCACGATCGCCACCGGCGACACCGTGGTGCTGGCGAGTTCGCTGGTGCCGGGCAACGAGACCTCGGTCTACCGGGTGATCAACCAGCTCTCCCGGGCGGGTGCCACGGTCATCCACAAGGAGACGGCGAAGGTGCACGTCTCCGGGCACGCGCCGGCCGGTGAGCTGCTCTATCTGCTCAACGTGACGCGCCCCAGCAACCTGATGCCGGTGCACGGCGAGTGGCGCCACCTGCGTGCCCACGCCCAGCTCGGCATCGAGTCCGGGGTGGCCGCCGACCGGGTGGTGCTCTGCGAGGACGGTGACGTGGTCGACCTGGTCGAGGGCCACGCCCGCGTCGTGGGCCGGGTCAAGAGCCGGTATGTGTACGTGGACGGCCTCGCCGTCGGCGACGTCAGCGAGTCGCTCCTCACCGAGCGCAGGATACTGGGCGACGGTGGCTTCATCGCCGCGACCGTGGTGATCGACTCGGTCACCGGCAAGGTGGTCGGCGAACCGGTCATCTCGGCGAAGGGCTTCTCCGAGGACCCGGAGGCGTTCAACCCCGTGGTGCCGTTGCTCACCGCGGCGCTGCATCGTTCCGCCGAGGACGGCATCACCGATACGCACCAGTTGCAGCAGGTCGTCCGCCGTACGGTCGGCCGCTGGGTGAACGACGCGTACCGCCGCCGGCCGATGATCGTGCCCACCGTCGTGGAAGTTTGACGTATTTTTCAACCATCTGGGGATCTGCTGCGTACTTCCTGTCACCGGTGCCGCCCCCACGGCACCCGTGGCGGAGGGAGTTCTCCAGATGCAGCGCAGACCGATCGCCGTAGCGGCGGCGGTATTGGCGGCGACCGGAGCGGCGGTGGCGTTCACGCTGCCGTCGCTCGCCGGCACCGAGTCGGACAAGCCGTCATCCGCAGCCGCCGGCAAGGGTGGGGACGTTTCCCCGCAGTTGCTCGCGGCGATGAAACGCGACCTGGGCCTCGATGGTGACCAGGCGCGTGCCAGGCTCTCCCGGGCCGAATGGGCCGGCGGGGTCTCGGCGACGCTGGCCGTGCAGACCGGCGCGAAATTCGGTGGCGCCTGGCTCGCCGAGGACGGCACGACCCTGAAGGTCGCGGTGACCGACTCGGACGCGGCAGCCGAGGTCAAGGCCGCCGGCGCCGTGCCGGTGCTGGTCAAGCGCAGCGAGGCGCAACTCGACGCGGCGAAGACGAAGCTGGACGACGCGAAGTCCAGCCCGGACGCCGTGACCGGCTGGTTCGTGGATCCGACCACCAACAAGGTCGTCGTGGTCGCGCAGCCCGGTGCGAAGTCGGCCGCGCTGGAGTGGGCGGAGAACAGCGGGGTCTCGGACAACGCCGTCACCGTGAAGATCAGCAAGGCGCAGCCGAAGCCGCTCTTCGACGTGCGCGGCGCTGACCCGTACTTCATCAACATCGGTGGCGGGCAGGCCCGTTGCTCGATCGGCTTCTCGGTGGAGGGCGGCTTCGTCACGGCCGGTCACTGCGGCGAGGAGGGCGCCCAGACGACCGGGTTCAACAACCAGGCCCAGGGCACCGTGGAGTTCTCCGTCTTCCCGGGTGAGGCCGACATGGGCTTCGTCGCGGTGAACGGCGACTGGACCCCGCGTGCGGTGGTCAACGACTTCGAGGGCAACGAGCTGCCGGTCGCCGGCAACACCGAGGCGCCGGTCGGTGCCGCGGTCTGCCGCTCCGGCTCCACCACCGGTACCTTCTGCGGCACGATCCTCGCGAAGAACCAGACGGTGCGGTACCCGGAGGGTGCGGTCACCGGGCTCACGCGTACCGACGTGTGTGCCGAGGGCGGTGACTCCGGCGGGCCGTGGCTCTCCGGTGACCAGGCCCAGGGCATGACCTCGGGTGGTTCGGGTGACTGCACGGTCGGCGGCGAGACGTTCTTCCAGCCGCTCAACGAGGTCCTGGCGGCGCAGAACCTGACGCTGGTGACCACCGGCGGTGCGGCTGAGCCGCCCGCCGAGAGCGCACCTCCGGCGGAGAGCGCACCTCCGGCCGAAGAGGGCGGCGAGGAGGGTGGCGAGGCTTCGGCCTGCGACAGCCTCCCGGTGCAGCGTGAGAACGAGATCTCGCGGGCCGGCTCGGCGCAGGCTCAGCCGGACAACGGGGCCTACCGCGCCCGTGCCGGTACGCACACCGCGTGCCTGGACGCTCCGGACGGTGCCGACTTCGACCTGGTGCTTCAGCGGATGAACAACCGCGGCTCGTTCCGTACGGTCGAGCGCGCCACCGGTGAGGGTGACAAGACCCTGAGCTTCACCGGGCGCGCCGGCACCTACCGGTACGTCGTGGTGGCCACCTCGGGCACCGGTGCCTACTCGCTGGGTTTCAACGTCTCCTAGCGGTGGCCAGGGGCGTTCGGGTGTGGAAGCCACCCGGACGCCTTTAGCCGGGCGCGGAGGCCTTAGCCCGGCCAGGTGACCGAGGCCCGGCATGGATCGGGGCCCGCACTCGTCAGAGTGCGGGCCCCGATTCTCATGCGGGAGGAGGCGGCGACTTCAGCTCGCCGAGCGCCTCACCCAGCCGGCACCCGGTCGCGATGCCGCAGAGCATCACCTGGTCCAGCTGCTCCGGCGTGACGCCGCGTTCCCAGTCACAGGTCACCTCGCCGACCACGACCGCCGAGCCGTCGTCGGTGACGTGCACGTACGCCTTGGGCCAGAGCTGATCCCGGTTCCAGGTGTTGCAGAACTCGTACAGCCGCGGGATCTCGTCGACCGAGAAGACGTGCTGCATCATGGCGCGGACCTGGAGGATCTCCTGCCGCTCGCCGAGCCGGAAGAAGTAGATGAGGTTGCCCTGGAAGTTGCCGGCGACGTCACCGTCGGCATCGACGAAGTACGAGAAGCCCTTCGCGTCCAGCGATGCCTTGATCATGTCGTTGCTGAGAGGTAGCACCTGTCGATGGTAATTGCCCGGAAAGCGAGAAGCTGTCACGGTGCGCCTTCTCGGTGGATCGGGCTCGCCGGGCTACGGTGACATCCATGGCGGGCCGTACTCCTCCGGCGAGCCGGGGCCGCGCCGCGTCCACGTCGCGCGGTGCCGCAGTCAACCGCGCCCGTCAACCGGCGCGGAAACCGGCCGCGCGCAAGACCGCGACGCGGCGAGCTCCCGTGCGCAAGCGCAGCACCGCGGGCGCGACGCTCGCGACCGGGCTGGGCCGTGGCGTCGGCGCGCTCTGGATGGGCCTGGCCGGAAGCGTCGGCTGGGTCGCCCGTGGCGCCGGCCGGCAGGCGGCGACCGCCCGCAACATCGGGCCCGAGCACCGCCGCGACGGCGCGGGCCTGCTCGTTCTCGGTTTCGCCATCCTGGTCGCGGTCGCGCTCTGGGGCCGCGGTGCCGGGCCGGTGGGTCAGTGGCTCGGTGACACGATCCGGCTCTTCCTGGGCAGCCTGGCGGTGCTGCTGCCGCTGCTGCTCTTCTACGGCTCGGTCCGCCTGATGCGGGAACCGGCCGATCCCGAGCACGGCGGGCGCCACCTGGTCGGCTGGTCGGCGATCGTCGTGGCCACCGCGGCCCTGCTGCACATCTCCGGGCAGCCGGTCGACGGTATCGCCATGGACGAGGCGGGCGGCCTGCTCGGTTACGGGATCGGCGGGGTGCTGGAACGAGCGGTCACGCCCTGGGTCGCCGTACCCCTGCTGGTCCTGCTCTTCGTCTTCGGTCTCCTGGTCATCACCGCGACGCCGATCGCCAAGGTCCCGGAGCGGGTGCTCCTGCTGCTCGATGTGGTGAGCGGGCGGACACCGCGGCGCGCGCCGGCAGCGGTTCTGCCGGAGGGTGACGAGTCCGAGGAGACGCCGGCGAAGTCGCGCCGGCCGGCCCGGCGCAGGCAGGCCGCGTTGGCCGATCCCGCGCAGGACCCGCCGATCGAGCCCCCGGACGACTTCGACGAGGAACTGATCCTCCACGACACGATCGCCCTGCCCAAGGTTCCGGCGAGCCGGAAGAAGCCGAAGCCGCCGGACCACTCGCCGCCGCCGACCCGTGCCGAGCAGCTGGAGATCTCCGCGGTGGCCGGCGACTATCGGTTGCCGCCGCCGAACCTGCTGGCCACCGGCGCGCCGGCGAAGGCCCGCAGCCGCGCCAACGACGAGATCATGGCAGCGCTCACCGGTGTCTTCGACCAGTTCAACGTCGACGCGGTGGTCACCGGCTTCACGCGCGGCCCGACAGTCACGCGTTACGAGGTGGAGGTCGGCTCGGGCGTCAAGGTGGAGCGGATCACCCAGCTCTCCCGCAACATCGCCTACGCGGTGAAGTCGCCGGACGTGCGCATCCTGAGCCCGATCCCGGGCAAGAGCGCGGTCGGTGTGGAGATCCCGAACACCGACCCGGAGAACGTCTCGCTCGGTGACGTGCTGCGCTCCCGGGCGGCCACCGCCGACCACCACCCGATGGTTGTCGCGCTCGGCAAGGACATCGAGGGCGGGTTCGTCGTGGCCAACCTGGCCAAGATGCCGCACATCCTGATCGCCGGTGCCACCGGCGCGGGTAAGAGCTCCTGCCTCAACTCGCTTCTCGTCTCGCTCCTGACCAGGGCAACCCCCGATGAGGTACGCCTATTGCTCGTCGACCCGAAACGGGTGGAGATGACGGCTTACGAGGGCATCCCGCACCTCGTCACGCCGATCATCACGAACCCGAAGAAGGCCGCGGACGCCCTGGAGTGGGTGGTTCGTGAGATGGACATGCGGTATGACGACCTCGCCGCCAACGGGGTGCGCCACCTCGACGACTTCAACCGCAAGGTCCGCAGCGGCGAGATCAAGGCGCCGCCGGGCAGCGAGCGGGAGATGAAGCCGTACCCGTACCTGCTGGTGATCATCGACGAGCTGGCCGACCTGATGATGGTCGCGCCGCGCGACGTCGAGGACTCGGTCGTCCGGATCACCCAGCTGGCCCGGGCCGCCGGCATCCACCTGGTGCTGGCCACCCAGCGGCCGTCGGTCGACGTGGTGACCGGCCTGATCAAGGCCAACGTGCCGTCCCGGCTCGCCTTCGCGACGTCGAGCCTGGCCGACAGCCGGGTCATCCTGGACCAGCCGGGCGCGGAGAAGCTGCTCGGCCGCGGCGACGGCCTCTTCCTGCCGATGGGTGCCTCGAAGCCGGTCCGGATCCAGGGCGCCTGGGTCGAGGAGAAAGAGATCGCCGCGGTCGTCGAGTTCTGCAAGGGCCAGCGCGAGCCGGAGTTCCGCCAGGACGTCACCGAGGTGCCGGTCAGCAAGAAGAAAGAGATCGACGAGGAGATCGGCGACGATCTGGCGGTGCTGATCCAGGCCATCGAGCTGGTCGTCACCAGTCAGTTCGGGTCGACCTCGATGCTCCAGCGCAAGCTGCGGGTCGGTTTCGCCAAGGCGGGCCGCCTGATGGACCTGATGGAGACGCGCGGGATCGTCGGGCCGTCCGAGGGCTCCAAGGCCCGGGACGTGCTGGTCAAGCCGGACGAACTGGAAGAGGCGCTCGCGGCGCTGCGGGTGGACTGAACGTCTGGCGGAAGGTGAACGCGTCCGGGGACGGGCCGTTCGCGGCGAGCCGTCCCAGGCGGGAGATGCCCTGCCGCATGGTGGGGCGCCGGCCCGCGGGGATCCACCACATCGCGAGTGAGGTGGTGTGCTCGTGGGGCAGGAACCACTCCCGGCGGCGGCGCAGGAAGTCGAGGTGTTCGCTCTGGTAGGCGTACGCCCGGAGGTGCTCGACGGACTCCCACACCGACAGCGTGAAGATCGTCCTGGGGTCGGCCGGTGCCTGGATGGTGCCGTCCCCGCTCTCCCCGACGAGCCGCCAGACGAAGCCGGGTGAGCGGTCGGCCAGCTCGTTCATCGTGGTGACGCCGACGACGAAATCGGCCATGGCCGGATCTTCCAGCGGGGCTCGGAGCCGTGCGGTGTTGATCTGGGCCAGGTGGAAGTCGGTCATGCTTTCAGCTCACCAGCCCACCCATCTAAAGTCAATCAGTTTTATTTTTAGAGAGCGTGACGCAGCAGCGGCCGGATGCGGCGTCCATCCGGGCGGTCCACTCCAGGCCCGCTCCCTCCAGCAGGCCGCTGATCATGGCCAGGTTCATCCCGCAGATCAGCGGCGGGAACTGCTCGGCGAGCCGGTGGAACGGGCAGTTGCGCAGCTCGATCCGATCCGGTGTCCCAGGGTCGGCGGCCGGTGCGTAACCGTGCTCGGTGAGCAGGCCGGTGACGTCGTCGTGCCCCGCGCCGGCCCTCCTGCCGTGCGAACCCGCCACCCTGTTGAGGGTCTCGTCGGCGGCGCTGAGCTCCAGGGCCTCGGCCAGCAGCTCGGCGGCGGCGCGATAGGCGCGCGGTGGCACGCTCACCGCGTGCTCGCCGGCGGCGAGGTGGTAGAGCTTGGCGGGACGGCCGGCGCCGGGGCCGGTCCGGCCGGAACGGCGGGCGTACGACACCTCGAGCAGTCCCGCGTCCACCAGTTTGTCGAGGTGGAAGGCGGCGAGCGTGCGGCCGATGCCGAGCGTCTCGGCCACCTCGTCCCGCCCGACCGGAATGCCGTGGTGGCCGGCCACTGTCTGGTAGGCCGACCGTCGTACCCCGTCAGTGAGCGCGGCCACCGCCGCCAGGTCGTCCAGGTTCTCCGAAGTCACCCGGCAATCGTATGACTAACAGGTGTTGGTGCTAGACGCTCGGGCTCGGGATCGGGGGCGTTGTGCCGCAGCAGGACCGCGATCGAGGCGATGAGTGCGGTGAACATCAGCAGGGCCAGGATTCGCAGGTCGACGGCGCCGGAGCCGGCCTTGAAGAGGTAGGCGGCGTAACTCAGGAACGACGCAAACTGCACCAGGATCGGTACGAACCACATCCGCCGCGGCAGCCAGAACGCCGCCACCACGGTGAGGGTCTCGGCGAGGATGAAGTAGCGCTCGTGCATGCCGGGCAGCAGGAACGGCACGAGGATGGCCGAGGTGGCGGCCAGCAGCAGGATGCCGGGGCTGTCGAGGCGTACCCGGCGGATCAGCACGGTGTAGGCGAGCACCAGCACGGCGGCGACGGCGAGCAGCGTGCCGGCGGTACGCAGGGTCGCGAGCATGACCGGCGCGGCCTTGACGAACGTGTAGACGGTCGGCGCGTTCAGCGTCAGGCTCTGGTACTGCCCGCTCTGCTCGGAGTAGATCAGCATCAGGTCGCCGAACGGGCGCCCGGCGAGCCACGCGGGCACGGCGAGAAGGACGTACACCGCGGGGATGGCGGACAGCTGGTACCACCGCAGCCGCCCGGCCAGCACCAGCACCATCAGCACCGGGAAGACGAAGACGGTTTGCAGCTTGAACGAGAAGGCCACCCCGACCAGCGCCATGGCGAGCCACGGCCGGTCGCGCAGCAGGTGATAGAGGCCCGCCATCACGAACGCGGCGTAGATGCTGTCGCACTGCGCCCAGTACGCGCCGTTCAGCACCACTGTCGGCAGCAGCAGCACCACGAGCCCGGCGAGTGCCGCGAGCCGCCAGTCGCGGTTGCGCAGGGCGACGATCCGGGCGGCGTAGTAGGCGAGCATCACGTCGAACCCGACCGAGAGCAGCTTGACCAGTGGCAGCAGCGTGCCCGGCAGGTGCTGGTCGAGCCAGACCAGCCCGGCCAGCAGATAGAGGTACGGCACGTTGTAGTTGGCGAAGTTCTCGCCCACCGCCTCGAAACCGCCGTGCGAGGCGATGAACTGCCCCCACGGCCGGATGAAGCTCGCGTAGTCCGGGCTCACCGTGGGAAAGCCGACATACCTCACCGCCGCGCCGACAGCGACGAGCGCCACCAGCAGCAACGTCTCCGGGCTCGCCACCCGGCTCCGAATCACCGACACGAAGCGGAGAACCTACCGGCCCGCGATGACCGCCGTGCCGGACTCGGGTGAACGCTGGGCACCCGGCAGGTGGCCGAGCGCCGGTGCCGGGATCGTCGCGGTGAGCGGCGCCGGGTCCGGCCGCAGCAGCCGGGCTCCGGTGGCGACCAGCGCACCGAGCATCAGCAGTGCGAGGATCCGCAGGTCGACCGGGCTCGGCTGGGCCGACATCAGGTAGTTCAGATAGGTGACCATCGAGGCGGCCTGCACCAGGATCGGTACGAACCACAGCGCGCGCGGCAGCCAGAACGCCGCGGCCACGGTCAGCACCTCGGCCAGGATGAAGTAGCGCTCGTGCATGCCCGGCAGCAGGAACGGCACCAGCATGCTCGAGGTGGCCGCCAGCAGCACGAGGCGCTCGTTGCTGAGCCTCAGCCGTCGCACGGTGATCAGATAGGTGAGGATCAGTACCGCGGCGATCGCGAAGAGGATTCCGGCGGAGCGGGCCGTCTCGAGCAGCGCGGGCGACCTCGGTGTGATGAACGCGTAGATCGTCGGGGCGTTCAGGGTCAGGCTCGGGTAGGTCTTCGTCTGGTTGGCGTAGATCATCATCAGGTCGGCGAACGGCCGGCCGGCGAGCCAGGCCGGCACCGCGAGCAGGACGTAGACCGCCGGGAACGCGATCAGGCTGCGCCACGGCATGCGGCGGCCCAGCAGCAGGACGAGCAGGACCGGGAAGATGAAGATGGTCTGGAGCTTCAGCGCCAGCGCCACCCCGATCAGTACGCTACCGATCCACGGCCGCTGCCGGATCAGGTGGTAGAGGCCGGCCACCGAGAACGCGGCGTAGATGCTGTCGCACTGCGCCCAGTACGCGCCGTTCAGCACCACGGTCGGTAGCACCAGCACGGTCAGGCCGGCGAGCAGCGGCATCCGCCAATTCCGGCCGCGCAGCGCGACGAGCCGGGCGACGTAATAGGCCAGGACGGCGTCGAACACCGCCGAGAAGCCCTTGATCCACGTCATCAGGGGAATCGGGGTGTGCGCGTCCAGCCAGGTGAAGCCGGTCAGCACGTACAGATAGGGCACGTTGTAGTCGGCGAAGCCGAACCGCAGCGCGGAGAACATCCCGTGCTCGGCGATGAACCGGCTCCACGGCTCGAGGTAGATGCGGTAGTCGCCCGCCACCATCCCCCAGCCGAGGTAGCGGACCAGCACCGCGACGCCGAGCAGGCCGGAGGCCAACAGGACCTCCGGCAGAACGGCTGAAATACGTGCCTGGATGCGTGAGATGGGGTGCTTCACGCGCATACTCCCCCGAATAGCGCAACGTGCTCGACAGCGAGCAACATACTGCTTTATTGCAACGTGAGTGTTTCGGCCCGGCGGACAACCGGTCCGAGCGGGGGAAGGTGACTCGGCGGGCGCCCGGTAACCTTGTCGGGTGTCAGTAACGCCACCCACCCGCCGTGTCGCACTCCTCACTCTGGGCTGCGCCCGTAACGAGGTCGACTCCGAAGAGCTCGCCGCCCGTCTCGACGCCGGTGGATGGGAGGTCGGTACGGACGCTGAGGGCGCCGACGTGGTGGTGGTCAACACCTGCGGCTTCGTCGAGAAAGCCAAGCAGGACTCGATCGACACCCTGCTCGCGGCCGCCGACACCGGTGCCAAGGTGGTCGCCGCTGGCTGCATGGCCGAGCGGTACGGCAAGGAGCTCGCCGACAACCTCCCCGAGGCGAACGCGGTGCTCGGCTTCGACGACTACACCGACATCGCGGCCCGGCTCGACGGCGTGCTGGCCGGCGAGTCCTTCGCCGCGCACACCCCGCGCGACCGCCGCGAGCTGCTCCCGATCACCCCGGTCGAGCGGCACACCGCCAAGGTGGTGGTGCCCGGTCACGCGACCGTCGACGAGCACACCCCCGCACACCTGCGGAAGGTGCTGCGCCGCCGGCTCGACAGCGGCCCGGTGGCGTCGCTGAAACTCGCCAGCGGCTGCGACCGCCGCTGCGCGTTCTGCGCGATCCCGGCGTTCCGCGGCTCGTTCGTCTCCCGCGACCCGCAGGAGCTGCTCGCCGAGGCGGAATGGCTGGCCAAGTCCGGCGTGCGCGAGCTGGTGCTGGTCAGCGAGAACAGCACGTCGTACGGCAAGGATCTGGGTGACCCGCGGCTGCTGGAGAAGCTGCTGCCGCAGCTCGCCCGTGTCAACGGCATCGTCCGGGTGCGCGCCAGTTACCTCCAACCGGCCGAGACCCGCCCCGGCCTGGTCGAGGCGATCGCCACCACGCCCGGTGTCGCCGCCTACTACGACCTGTCGTTCCAGCACTCCAGCGAGCCGGTGCTGCGCCGGATGCGCCGGTTCGGCTCCACCGAGCGCTTCCTCGAGCTGCTGGACTCGGCCCGGAGACTGGCGCCCTGGGCCGGCGCCCGCAGCAACTTCATCGTCGGCTTCCCCGGCGAGACCAAGCAGGACGTGGACGAGCTGATGCGCTTCCTCACCGAGGCCCGGCTCGACGCCATCGGCGTCTTCGACTACAGCGACGAGGACGGCACCGAGGCGGCCGGCATGACCGGCAAGCTCAGCGAGGGCACCGTGAAGCGGCGGTACGACCGGGTCGTCGCTCTGGCCGAGGAGCTCTGCGCCCAGCGCGCCGAGGATCGGCTCGGCACCACCGTCGAGGTGCTCGTCGACACGATCGACGGCGACGAGATCGAGGGCCGCGCCGAGCACCAGGCCCCCGAGGTCGACGGCTCCACCACGCTCGTCGCCGGTGAGCACGGTGTCGACCTGACCGCGCTGCGCCCCGGCGACCTGATTCGCGCGACGGTCACCGGGACCGAGGGTGTCGACCTGATCGCGGTGCCGGTGGAGATGATCTCAGCCGCCACGGTGCCCGCAACATGACCAACGAGCCGGCTCCGGTGCCCGCACCCCGCGTGGTGTCGCTCTACAACGCGGCCAACGCGCTGACTGTGGTCCGGATCGTGCTCATCCCCGTGTTCCTCGCCCTCGTCGTCGCCTCCGGCATGACCGACCCGGACTGGCGGATCGCGGCCTGCCTGGCGTTCTGCGTGGCCTCGGCGACCGACTTCGTGGACGGCTGGATCGCCCGCCGGTGGTCGCTCGTCACCTCGTTCGGCAAGGTGGCCGACCCGATCGCGGACAAGGCCCTCACCGGTACGGCGCTCGTGCTGCTCTCGGCGTACGACCATCTGCCCTGGTGGGTCACGATCGTGATCCTGATCCGCGAGTGGGGCGTGACGGCTCTGCGGTTCTGGGTCATCCGGTACGGCATCATTCCCGCCTCCCGCGGCGGCAAGCTCAAGACCGGCCTGCAGACCGCCGCGATTGCCTGGTATCTGTGGCCTGTCCCGGAATCAGCCGAGATTGTCGGGGTAATCCTGATGGGTGGCGCGCTGGTGGTCACCGTGGTGACCGGCGCCGACTACGTGCTGCAGGCGCTTCGTCTGCGGCGTCAGGGAAGCAGCTGATCCGGAACAACTAGGGGGAGTCCCGTGGACATGGCAGTGGCCGCGGCGGCAGCCGTACATGTACTGGTCGAGCGCCGGGAGACCCTCGCCACCGCTGAGTCGCTCACCGGTGGCCTGGTCGCGGCGACGATCGTCGAGATCCCCGGTGTGAGTGCGGTCTACCGGGGCGGGATGGTGGTCTACGCCACCGAGTTGAAGGGCACGCTCGCCGGCGTACCGAAGCATCTGCTCGACGAACGAGGCCCGGTCGACCCGGACGTGGCCGCCGCCCTGGCCGCTGGTGTCCGCGAACGCTGCGGCGCGGACTGGGGCGTGGCCACCACCGGCGTCGCGGGCCCCGAACCGCAGGACGGCAAGCCGGTCGGTCTGGTATACGTCGCGGTCGCCGGCCCGGCCGGCACCGAGGTGCGCGAGCTGAAACTCGCCGGAAACCGGGCGGCCGTTCGTACCGAAAGTGTGACCGCCGTCCTGCAACTGCTGACCGAATCGCTGAGTGCCACTCCCGCTCCGGTCTGAGCTGGGAATACGCGCCGAGCCGGGCTCGTTGCCCGATACGCGCGCGGGCCGCCTGCCCCATTGATTCGGCGGGGCGGGATGTCGCCGTCGCCCGCGCCAGGTACGGTTGCGGGAAGCCTCCGGCGGATGCCGGTGGCCCCGCCCGCAGGAGGAGGTGCCATGGTCCTGCTACGCCGCGTTATCGGCGACGCACTTCGTGCGCGCCGGCAGGGTCAGCACCGCACGCTACGCGAGGTGTCGACGGCCGCGAACGTGAGCCTGGGGTATCTGTCCGAGATCGAGCGAGGGCAGAAAGAGGCGTCCAGCGAGCTGCTCGCGGCGATCTGTGACGCCCTCGGCGCCCGTCTCTCCGAGCTTCTCAGTGAGGTCAGCAGCACGCTGTCGCTGGCGGAGAACATGGATGGCGTTCTGGTCCCGGTGGACGACAATTCCGCCAAGGCGACCGATGGGAACGTCTCCGTCTCGGTCCGCCAGGACTCGCCGCTGAAGGCCACTCTGCGCACGACCCGCAAACAGCAGCGGGACATCGTCTACGCCGCCTGATCATGCTGACACGACCGCAGGGCCGCCCCCAAGGGGCGGCCCTGCGCGTATATCGCCGCGTGGCTCAGGGGAGCGTAACCTCGATGCCAGGGGAGACCCTGAGATCCCCCGTAGGACAGGTGACGCCGCTGGCGTCGGGCTGACACGATGGGTTTCGCGTCACCGCCGAGCACGATGAAGTCGAGTCGAGCAGGGCCAAACGGTGACGCCTCCGACGGAGCGACTTGAGGGGATACCGCGAGATGGCGAATCCGTTCGTCAAGGGCTGGCACTACATGATGGCGCTCTTCGGCGCGAAGATCGATGAATACGCCGACCCGAAGGTGCAGATCCAGCAGGCCATCGAGGACGCCCAGCGGCAGCATCAGGCGCTCGTTCAGCAGGCCGCCGCCGTGATCGGCAACCAGCGACAGCTGGAGATGAAGCTCTCCCGGCAGATGTCCGAGGTCGAGAAACTGCAGGGGATGGCCCGGCAGGCGCTCGTCCTGGCCGACCGGGCCCGCGCCGCCGGTGACGAGGCCGAGGCACAGAAATACGAGTCGACAGCGCAGACCCTGGCGACCCAGCTAGTCTCCGGCGAGCAGTCGATGGAGGATCTGAAGACCCTCCACGACCAGGCGCTCGGTGCCGCCGGGCAGGCCCGCAAGGCGGTGGAGAACAACGCGATGGTGCTCCAGCAGCGCATCGCCGAGCGGTCGCGCCTGCTCAGCCAGCTCGAGCAGGCGAAGATGCAGGAGACCGTGGCGAAATCGCTGGAGTCGATGTCGCAGCTTGCCGCGCCGGGTAACACCCCGTCGCTGGACCAGGTGCGCGACAAGATCGAGCAGCGCTATGCCAACGCCATGGGCCGCGCCGAGCTCGCGTCCAACTCGGTCGAGGGCCGGATGCTCGAGGTGCAGAAATCCAGCCTCGACCTGGCCGGCTCGTCGCGGCTGGAGCAGATCCGGGCCAGCATGGCGGGCGAGAAACTGGGCGGCGCCGCCGCGCAGCCGGCCGTCGAGCAGAACACCACCCCGGCCGCCGACCCGGCCAGCGTGGCGCGGCTCGACGAGATCAGGGCCAGCATGAACCAGAAGCGCGGCGACACCAGCGCCGCCGGCTGACCCGCGACACGACGGGAGGGGAGCGACGGTGGACGAGCGGACCAGGTATTTCCGGCAGCTCAAGCGGCTGCGGGGCTCCGCACGCCGGTGGAGCGTGCTCGGTGGTGGCCTGACCGCCGCCGCTGCCGTCCTCACCCCCTACGCGGGCATCGGCCTGGCCGACGCGGCGTGGGCTGCCGGTGCCGGCGCCTCCGCCGTGCTCGCCTGGTGGAGGTGGGGCGATCACCGGGAGCTGGCCGCGACGCCCGCCCCGCCGCCGTCGCTGCCCGAACCCGGGCTCACCAAGGCGCTCGGCCGCACCGTCCTCTCCGAGGTGCGCCGGCAGAAGACCCGCTATGCCCTGCGCGGCTCCTCGATCGCCGAGTCCTGGGACCGCCTGGACCGCGCCTCGCTGACCATGTCCGGTCTCGCCGGGCGGCTCAGCGGCGAGGGCGAGACCGCGGTGCTGGAAGCGGCGACCGCGGAGACCTGGCTGCGCGACCTCGGCCAGCGTGCGGCGAGCGTGGAGCGCGCCATCCCCCTCGGCAAGCCCGGCCAGCGCGACACGCTGGTCCGGTCGCACGCGACGCTCACCGAGCAGTTCAGCGACGGCGTCACGGCGTTCGAGAGCCTCGTCGCGGCCTCGGCCGCCTATGTGGCCGAGGACGGGCACCCGGTGGCCGACTCCCGGCACCCGGCCTATTTCAGCCTGATCGAGGCCAGCGACCGGCTCCGCGGCATCGCCGAGGGGCTGGCGGAGCTGCGGGACAGCACCACCAGGTTCAGATCCGCCAGCTGAGGCCGGGCTATCCCGCGGGGTCGGGCTGGCATCGTGGGCACCAGTAGGTGATCCGCTCGCCCTGCTCCGCCTTCTGGATGGCACTGGCGCACCTGCGGCACGGCTGGGCCCGCCGGCCGTACACGTAACTGGTCTCGCCCCGGCGCAGCGAACCGGTCGTCGTCTGGCTCCACCGCCCCTTGTTCGAGGCGACAAGCTTCTGCGCCAGCTCCACCGTCGCGGTCAGGTCCGGCACGTCCGCGACCGGCGTCCACGGCCAGATCCCGCGCAGGAACAGCGTCTCCGCCTTGTAGAGGTTGCCGACCCCGGCCAGGTTCCGCTGGTCGAGCAGCGCCTCAGCGATACTCGCCGCCGGTTGCGCGGCGATCCTGCGCGCCGCCTCCGCCGCGTCCCAGTCCTCACCCAGCAGATCCGGGCCGAGGTGCCCGACCAGGCTCTCCTCTTCAGCGGTCGGAACCAGCATGAGCTCATGCAGGTGGTAGCCGATCGCCACCGACCGCGCCGTCCGCAACACGACCCGGATCAGGTGGGCCGGGCGGCCGGTCCAGCGTTCGCGCGGCGCATAGGCTCGCCACGCACCCTCCATCCGCAGGTGCGAATGCAGCGTGTACGGCGGCCGCCCCTCCTTGGTCAGCCGCAGCAACAGGTGCTTGCCGCGGCTCGCGGACTCGGCCACCGTCCAGCCGCTCAGATCGGTCGTGGCCAGCCGCGGCACACGAAAGTCCGAGGCGGTCAGCACCTCACCCGTGAGCGCGCGCTCCACCACCCGCGCGGTGTTCCAGACCGTGTCCCCTTCCGGCATGGACACATAGTGCCCCGTCTGCCGCCGCCGAATCGATCATCCATGCCCAGCTCAGCTTCCGCCCAGCGCTCCTTCAGCGATCAGGTCCGGGAAAAAGCGCGTGACCGCCCGCGCCCCCGGCTGACATCCTGCGTCGCATGGACTTGGAGATAGCCCCGATCGGCGATCGCTCAGGCATCCTCGACGAACTCGACGGTTTCTGGCCGGAGTTCATGTCGAAGGACCCGATCGGCGCCTTCTACTACCGCTATCACGACACCTTCTGGCCCGATTTCACCCTGCTGGCAGTGGATCGGGCGACCGGCCGGGCGGTGGCCAAGGCGCATTCAGTGCCGCTGGCCTTCGCCGGCGACATCGCGGAAGGCCTGCCCGAGGGCGGCTGGGACTGGGCCATCCGGACGGCCGCGCACGACCGTCTCACCGGCACCGCCCCGACCATGGTCTCCGCCCTCGAAATCATGATCCGTCCCGATCTGCGCGGCACCGGACTCTCCGGCCGCATGCTGGCCGCGATGCGGGAAAACGCGGCCACGCTGGGCTTCACGGACCTGGTCGCGCCGGTCAGACCGAGTGGCAAGCACTCTCAGATCACCAAGCCCATCGACGTGTACGCCTACGCGACCCGAGACGACGGCCTACCCGAGGATCCATGGTTGCGGGTCCACGTGCGGGCCGGCGGACGGATCGTGAACGTCGCGCACTACAGCATGACCGTGCCGGGGACTCTCGAGCAGTGGCGGGGCTGGACGGGGTTGCCGTTCGACGTGTCAGGTCCGGTGGAGGTTCCCGGGGCGCTGTCGCCGGTGCGATGTGAGGTGGACCAGGGGTACGCGGTGTACGTGGAACCCAACGTCTGGATCCACCACCGCATCTGACGGGATCACGCGCCCAGCTCTCGTATCGTTCGTGGGCGCGTGGGCGCGTGGGCGCGTGGGCGCGTGGGCGCGTGGGCGCGTGGGCGCGTGGGCGCGTGGGCGCGTGGGCCGCCCTGGGCCGCCCTGGGCCGCCCTGGGCCGCCCTGGGCCGTGTGGCTCTGGTCGGGCTCGCGGGTCAGCGGGCGGTGATGCGGACGACGTCGCCGGGGCGGACCGAGAGGACGACGACGGCGCGGCCGTTGTTGACGGCGATCGCGATCCGGTCGGCGGAGTCGGCGAAGACCAGCAGCTCACCCGCGCCCACGTCGGCGAACGTGGCGCCACGCCGGGCGCGGACGCCGCCGTTGACCAGGAGTTCCGGTCCGAGGCCGGTCAGCATCGAACCTTCGGCGGCCAGCTGCACGTTGCCGAACCGGTCCACGGTGAGGACTTCGGCTTCGATCCAGCCGTCCCCGAGGGTCACGATCGGGGCGGGTAGGCGTACCAGAGAGGTTTTGTCCACCGCGGGACCTGCCTCCGCCGCAGCGGCGCCCGCCGCCAGCCTGGCCGCGGCCGGAGCGAAGACGTCGCGGCCGTGGAAGGTCCGCGAGACGTCGCCCAGCATCCAGTCCTTGTTGCTCAGATCGTGAGCGGACTCGATGCCACCCAGCGCCTCCGCCGCCCAGATCAGCAGGCCGTTGTCCGGGCCGACCAGGATGCCGTTGGGTGTGCTCAGCACCACACCGCGCCGGGCCGTGCCCACACCCGGGTCGACCACCGCGAGGTGCACCGAGGCCGGCAGGAAGGGCGCGGTCTGCGCCAGCACGGCAGCGCCCCGGGCCACATCGGCGGGCGGCACATGATGAGTGACGTCGATCACGCGCACGTCGGGGGCGACCCGCGCGATCGATCCGTGGCAGGCCGCGACGAAACCGTCGAACGTGCCGTAATCGGTGGTGAAGCTGATCCATCCATAACCCGGCATGGTGGCCAACGTTACTGCCTGTCGTCATCGGATGCCGGGCGGGCGCGCCGCGCAGACACCCTGTGCTGATCGTGATCTTTCGCTTGTGGAGGGCGGCACCGTGACGCCGTGGCAGTGTTGAGCCATGCGTCTCGTGATCTTCACCGAACCTCAGCAGGGTGCCAGCCACGACGACCTTCTACGGGTGGCCAAGGCCGCCGAGGATGGTGGCTTCGACGGTTTCTTCCGTTCCGACCACTACGTCAAGATGGGCGACGGTTCCGGACTGCCCGGCCCCTCCGACGCGTGGATCACCCTTGCCGCGCTGGCCGTGCAGACGTCCCGCATCCGTCTCGGCACGCTTGTCAGCTCGGCCACCTTCCGCCTGCCCGGCCCGCTGGCCATCGCGGTGGCCCAGGTCGACGCGATCAGTGGCGGCCGAGTCGAGTTCGGCCTCGGCGGCGGCTGGTTCGAGGCCGAGCACACCGCTTACGGCATCCCCTTCCCGCCCCTCGGCGAACGCTTCGACCGCCTCGAGGAACAGCTCGCGATCATCACCGGCCTGTGGGCCACACCGGCGGGCTCCACTTTCGACCACGACGGCAAGTTCTACCAGCTCAGCGACTCCCCGGCCCTGCCGAAGCCGGCACAGTCCCCGCCACCGGTCATCATCGGCGGCCACGGCAAGAAGCGCACCCCCGCCCTGGCAGCCCGCTACGCCACCGAATTCAACGTCCCCTTCTCCAAACTCGAGGACATCCCCGCCCAGTACGACCGCGTCCGCGCCGCCAGCACCGCCATCGGCCGCACCGAGCCCCCCACCTTCTCCGCCGCAGCCGTCCTCTGCGTAGGCCGCACCGACGCCGAAATCCGCCGCCGCGCCGCCTCCATCGGCCGGGAGCCCGAGGAGATGCGCACCAACGGCGGCATCGTAGGCACCCCCGCCGAAGCCGTCGAAATCATCAACCGCTACGCCGAAGCAGGCGCCTCCCGCCTCTTCCTCCAGGTCCTGGACCTCGCCGACCTGGACCACATCAACCTCGTAGCCTCCGAAGTAGCCCCCCACGTCTAAATCCGCCCCGGCACCGCCGCCCCGACGCCCTCGCCCGGCACCGCCGCCCCGGCACCGCCCCGCCACTGCCGCCCCGACATCACCGCACGCCAGCCTCAAGATCACGGGTTCGAACTGATGTGACGACGGCGCTCGAGCGTGGGTAGATGCACACGTTGAGGTTCTGTGCGCATTTACCCACGTCCTGGGCCTCACCAGCGCACGCAACCCCAACGTGTGCACCTACCCACGCCAGCCCCGCCAGCCGCCAGCCCGCGCCCGCCGGCCGCCAGCCCGCGCCCCGCCAGCCGCCAGCTGACAGCCGCCGGCCGTGACCTGACGGCGCCGCCGGCCGCGCGCCGCCGGCCGCGCCCCGCCGGCCGCGCCCCGCGCCGCCAGCCGCCTCTCCCGCTCGCGCCGCCGCTCGCCCCACTGGCCTGGTCCTCCCAGCCGCCGGCCGCCCGCACCCGCCGCCCGCGCTTACCCGACCCCTACGCGCGCAGCCTCAACCCTCGCGGCGTGGCGCGAAACCCAGCCGCCGTCAACGCCTCCCGCAACGCCGACGAATGCACCGACTCACCATCCGCCCGCTCCACCGACATCGACCCGAGCGCCCCGGACCGCACTGCCCCCGCCAGCCCCTGGGCCGCCATCGTCAGCTGCTCCGTGTCGTCCGTGAACGACAACAGCGTCCGCCCGCCCCGCTCCACATAAAGGACCACCTCACCACCGACCAGTACGACCAGCGCACCCGCCTTGCGTCCCGCCCGGTGACCGGCCTTAGCGACCGGCTCCCCGTCACCGCTTTCCACGATCCGTTCCGGCCACGGCAGCGCCGCACCATAGGGGTTGGCCGGGTCGGTGGCGGCCAGCACCACAGCCGTTCCGGCACGTTTGGTCAGTTCCGCGGGTTCGGCGAGCGCCCGCAGCCGGTCCACCGCTCCGGGCACGGCGAACTGAGCCGCTCCCAGCCCTTCGACGAAGTAACCTCGCCGGGCCCCGCCGCGCTCCTCGAGTGCCGCCAGAACCGGGTAGACCGCAGCGAACCCGCCGACCACCCCCTCCGCGATGGCCGCACCTCTGGTCACCACGCCGTGGCGCTCCAGCAGCACGTCGGCGACCGCGGCAGCGCGACGGGTCGGATCAAGGTCTCGTTCCGGGAGCCGGGACCAGCGGCCCGCCATGTTCAGCGGCCCGGTCCGCGACGGCATCTGCGGCCGGCCCGGACGCCGGTAGCGGGAGCGTGCCGGCGCAGCCTTCGCCTTGTGGGCACCGCTGCCGCCGAGTAACGCCCGCAGCGGTGCGAACGTGTCGTTGGTCAGGTGCCCGGCCCAGACCAGGTCCCACACCGCCGCCGCCAGGTCGGTGTCATCTGTCGAGCCGACCCGGTCGGAGAGCGACCGGAAGAACAGCGCCTGCCCGTCGCCGAGCGCATCCAGAACCGTCTGATGCAGCGGTGTCGACGCGAACTCGTCATCCGGCGGAGGCAGCAACAGCGGGGCACTGTCCGCATAGGCCAGCGTCACCCAGCCGTCACCTCCGGCGATGGAGCCGGATCCCGCCCACAGCACCTCGCCGCTCCCGCACAGCTCGTCGAGCAGGGGAGGGGTGAAGTCGGCGACCCGCGCCGGCAGAACCAGCCGCTCCCACGCCGACGCCGGCACCGCCACCCCTTGGACCTGCTCGATCGCCGCGGCCACGGCGTCCACCCCGCGGGCGTTGCCACCGACCTGCTGCCACCGGGGCAGGAACGCCGCCAACACCGCCGGCGGCACCGGCTCGATCTCCCGGCGCAGAGCTGCCAGCGAGCGGCGCCGCAGCATGCGCAGCACCTCGGCATCGCACCACTCGGTGCCCGCGCCGCCGGGCGAGAACTCACCGGAGCTGACCCGGCCGGTTGCGCTGAGCCGTTTCAGCGCCTGCTCGACGACGAACACGCCCAGCCCGAACCGGGCCGCACAGGTCGCCGCGGCGAACGGCCCATGGGTACGCCCATACCGCGCCACCAGGTCACCGAGCGGATCCGAGACCGGCTCCATGTACGCCTCGGGAATACCGACCGGCAACGCCACCCCGAGCGCGTCCCGATAACGCCCCGAGTCCTCGACACCGATCCAGCGTTCCTCGCCGGCCACCCGGATCCGCACCGCTCGCCGTGCCGCCGCGAGGGTCAGCACCCACTCCTCGGGTGCCCCGCGTTCCGCCAGCTCGGCCGTGGAGAGGTCACCGAGCAGCCGGAGCAGCTCCGCGGTGTCCTCGGCGTCGCGTGGTTTGCGCTGCTCGGTACGCCACTGCAGCTGCGCCTCGGTCTCCGTGACGACCTGAGGATCGAGGAGTTCCCGCAGGTCGACCCGCCCGAGCAGCTCCCCGAGCAGGGTCGAGTCGAGGGCCAGTGCCGCGGCCCGCCGTTCGGCGAGCGGGGCATCCCCCTCGTACAGAAAGGCTCCGACATAACCGAACAGCAGCGACCGGGCGAACGGCGACGGCCGCGCGGTCTCCGTCTCGACCAGCCGGATCTTGCGGCCCGCGACCTCCCGCATCAGACCGACCAGTCCGGGCACGTCGAAGACGTCCCGCAGGCACTCCCGGGCCGCCTCGAGGGTCACCGGGAAGTCGGCGAACTCCCGTGCCACATCCAGCAGTTGCGCGGACCGCTGCCGCTGCTGCCAGAGCGGTTGCCGGCGCCGCGGATCACGGCGCGGCAGCAGGAGCGACCGTGCCGCACACTCCCGGAACCGGGATGCGAACAGCGCCGACGTGCCGACCGACTCCTCGACCAGCTGGGAGATCTCCTCCGGGTCGAAGGTGACGAGCTCCGCGCCCGGTGGCTCCTCAGCGGTGTCCGGCAGCCGGATCACGATGCCGTCGTCGGAGGGCATCACCTGACCGTCCACCCCGTACCGCTCGGAGAGCCGGCGCCCGATCGCCAGCGCCCAGGGCGCGTTGACCTTGGCGCCGAGCACACAGTGCACGGTCATCCGCCAGTCGCCCAGCTCGTCGCGGAAGCGTTCCACCACGACGGTTCGGTCGTCCGGCAGGTGACGGGTCACCTCACGCTGGTCACGCAGGTAGGAGACCAGGTTGTCGGCCGCCCACTCGTCCAGGCCGGATTCGCGCAGAGAGGCAGTGGCCTTCTCATCACCGGCCTTGGTCAGCGCCCGGAGCCGGGCACCGATGGCTCGTCCCAGCTCGATCGGGCGGCCGGGGGAGTCGCCCTTCCAGAACGGCATCCGAGCCGGAGCACCGGGCGCGGGGGAGACCAGAACCCGGTCCGGCGTGATGTCCTCGATCCGCCAGGACGTAGAACCCAGCAGGAAGACGTCACCGACGCGTGACTCGTACACCATCTCCTCGTCGAGCTCGCCCACCCGCGAAGCGCGCTCCGAACCGGCGAGAAAGACCCCGAATGTTCCCCGGTCCGGAATGGTGCCGCCGCTGGTGACCGCCAAGCGCTGCGCACCGGGCCGGCCGGTCAGCTGATCGGTGCCGCGATCCCAGACCAGCCGGGGCCGCAGCTCGGCGAAGGCGGTCGACGGATATCGCCCGGACAGCATGTCGAGCACCGCGTGCAGCGCGGAGTCGGGCAGCTCCGCGAAGGGCGCGGCGCGACGGACCAGCGCCGCTAGCTCGTCGACCTGCCAGGCGTCGAGGGCGACCATCGCGACGATCTGCTGCGCCAGCACGTCGAGCGGGTTGCGCGGGTAGTGCAGCTCCTCGATCGCGCCCTCGCCCATCCGCTCCGCGACGACGGCGCACGACAGCAGGTCTCCGCGGTGTTTCGGGAACACGACACCCCGCGACACCGCACCCACCTGGTGCCCGGCCCGGCCGATGCGCTGCAGCCCGGCGGCGACCGACGGTGGCGCCTCGATCTGCACCACCAGGTCGACAGCGCCCATGTCGATGCCGAGCTCCAGGCTGGAGGTCGCGACCACCGCCGGGAGCAGCCCGGACTTGAGCGCCTCCTCGATCTGCTTGCGCTCCTCGCGGGAGACGCTGCCGTGGTGAGCGCGGGCGACGAGCGGAGGCGCACCGCGAGTGGCGGCGGACTGCGCCATGATCGCCGCGGGCATTCGCGCCATCACCGGGCCGACCGGACTCGGCATCCCGCCCCGAACGGCGTTGTCACCCGCTCGTGCGGCGTCCCCCTCGTCGCGATCACCGCCCGAATCCGCCGGCTCCGCGGCGTGCTCTGCCTGCTCGGCCCGCTCGGCGGCCAGCTCGTTGAGCCGGGCACAGAGCCGCTCGGACCCGCGCCGCGAGTTGGTGAACACGATCGTCGACCGGTGTGCCTGGATGAGGTCGAGAACCCGCTCCTCGACCGCCGGCCAGATCGAGGGCGTGCGCCGGCCGCCGTCGAGGTCGTCGCCGTCCTGGCCGGGCGCCTCGTCGAGGCGTGTCATGTCCTCCACCGGGACCTCGACCGAGACCTCGATCGTCTTGGCGCTGCGCGGCTGCACGATTTCGACCGCCTGAGCGCCACCGAGGAAGCGCGCCGTCTCGTCGATCGGCCGGACCGTCGCGGAGAGACCGACCCGCTGGGCCGGACGCTCCAGCAGCCCGTCCAGCCGCTCCAGGGAGAGCGCCAGGTGAGCGCCGCGCTTGGTGGCCGCGACCGCGTGCACCTCGTCGATGATCACCGTCTGGACACCGCGCAGCGAATCCCTCGCCGCGGAGGTGAGCAGCAGGAACAGTGACTCCGGGGTGGTGATGAGAATGTCGGGTGGGGTGCGTGCGAAGTTGCGCCGCTCGTCCGCCGGGGTGTCTCCGGTCCGCATCCCGACGGTGATCTCCGGCGGCGGCAGCCCGAGCCGGCCGGACGCCTGCCGGATGCCGGTCAGCGGCGCCCGCAGGTTGCGCTCGACGTCCACCGCCAGCGCCTTCAGCGGGCTCACATAGAGCACGCGGCACCGCTGACGCGCCTGCTCGGGAACCGGCTCACGGGAGAGCTTGTCGAGCGACCAGAGGAACGCCGCCAGCGTCTTGCCGGAGCCTGTCGGGGCCACCACCAGCGCGTTCCGCCCTGCACCGATGGCCCGCCACGCGCCGGCCTGGGCAGCGGTGGGCGCGGCGAAGGCGGCCGTGAACCACTCCCTGGTGGCCGGTCCGAACTTCTCGAGCACCTCTCGCATGCGATCCATCCTCCTCCGGGGGTACGACAAAACCCGCCGGCTGAGACCCCATGCCCGACATTCGCCCGTGCCAGTCCGAAAAAGCCCGTGCCGGACCGGAAGCCCGTGCAGGATCCGAAAATCGAAGAGCTTTCGGCGTACGCAAGATCGAAGCTCTTTCGGGTCTGAGCGAGCCCCACGCGGCGACCGGGTGATCGTCATTCCTTGGGCGGTCTGTGGCTGATTATCCTGATACCCGACGAGATGGGTAGGTGCCGATGGCGGTCAGGCTGATGCTCGTTGCCGGTCGATACCGTCTTCTGGATCCGGTCGGCGCCGGTGGCATGGGACGGGTCTGGCTGGCCCGCGACGAGATGCTCGACCGGGACGTCGCGATCAAGGAGATCGTCCCTCCCGACTGGATGACCGAGGCGGAGAAGGACCGGCTCCGCGACCGTACGCTGCGCGAAGCCCGCAGCGCCGCCCGCCTCAACCATCCGCATGTAGTGCGGATCTATGACGTCGTGCAGCACGACGGCCAGTCGTGGATCGTCATGGAATACATCTCCTCGCGCTCCCTGCACCAGGTCCTCCAGGAGGACGGACCCTATGATCCGGCGGGCGCGGCCCGGATCGGTCTCGCGGTGCTCGACGCGCTGCACGCGGCGCACCAGGCGGGCGTGCTGCACCGGGACGTGAAGCCACACAATGTGCTCATCGGCACCGACGGTCGAGTGGTTCTGACCGATTTTGGTCTGGCCACCTTCGTCGACGACGGCACCGTCACGGCACCCGGCCTGATCGTCGGCTCACCGCAGTACGTCTCCCCGGAACGAGCCCGCGACGGCGCCTCCACGGTCGAGTCCGACCTCTGGTCCCTCGGTGCGACCGTCTTCGCCGCGGTCGAGGGCCGCTCTCCCTACGCCCGGGACAGCGCGATGGCGACCCTGGCCGCGCTTGCCACGGAACCGCCCGACCCTCCTGTCCGTTCCGGCCCACTCGCGCCGGTCCTCAACGGTCTCCTGCGCTTCGACCCCGCCGCGCGCCTGACCGCAACCGAGGTCGAGCACCGGCTGCGCGTCATCGTCGCCGCCGACCACCCTTCCGTCCCTGGTCAGCGCACTGTGCGGCCACGCCCGGAGGAACCACGAAAGCCGGCGGACGGCGCGACCTTCGACCATCGAACCGCCCCACCGGAGTCCGATACCGATCAACTGCTTCCCCACCCAGAAGCAGATTTCGTACGCCCGGAGCACCCCACCCCTCCCGCCGCCCACCATGTGCCGCGCGGAAGGGCCGTCGGCGTCGCCACGTCGACCGTCGCCACGTCCTCCGTCGCCACGTCCTCCGTCGCCAAAGACGACTCCGCGGACGAAAGGGTCGTTTCGGCGTTCGACCTCCACCCGGCTCCAGCCGGTGGGGGTCCTGTCGATCCGCCGGTGATTGGTGCTGCTGTCCAGCCGCCCGTTCCACCCGCCGCACGTGGGGAAGCTGCCGTTCGGCCGGGATTCCGCGGAGCGGCCGCCGTCCCGTCCCAAAGCTCAAGAGGTCCGCAACGCTCCCATGAAAGTCCCCCGGCTCCGGCCCTGAACGAGCCGGCGCCGGCGTCCCGGAGACCGCCAACCGCCAAGCACGACTTCGCTCCGGCGGCGAACGACCCCGCAGAAGGCACTGATCGGACCACCACAGACGTCGATGTCATCCCGTCACCCGAACCGGAACCGGAAGCGCCGAGCCAAGCGCCGCCCATCATCAACATGCACGCGGTGACATCGCCGTTGCATTCCCGCGGCCAGGCGCTGGTCCTGTACGTGCCCCCACCCCAAGCCGCCCTGACCGGCCAAATCCTCACCCGCTCCGAAACCGGCCCGCCCCCCTCGGAGGGCTCGCACAGCCGACCCGGGCCAGGCCGCCGACCCAGCCCGCGACGCCGATCCCACCCGCCCGGTTCGTCCCGCCCACCCGGCTGGCCCCCTAGTTCCGGCTCACCCCGAACCCGCCTGCCCGGCTGGTCCCGCCTGCCCGGCTGGTCCCGCCTGCCCGGCTGGCCCCGCATTCCCAGCTCGACTCGGGCCCGGCGCACCCTCGTTGCTGTTGTGCTGCTCGTCCTGCTGGCCGGAAGCGTCTCGGCCGGTTACCTGGCACAGAACACCGGCCCCCGCCCCCAGGTCGTGCTCCCACCAGCCGCGACAACGGTGCAATCCCGGTCGGCGCCGAGCACCAGCTCGCCCTCCGCGATCCCGGTCCCCAGGGGAAGCCCGTCGACGGCGCCCTCCACATCCGACCCCTCGCCCGCCGAGTCGTCCCGCCGGGAGACCATGCCGACCACCCCCGTCGCCAACCCGGGCGGATTCTCCCCGGTGGCCTGCGACTCCCCGCCACCCGCGAACGCCCGGGTCACGCCCAGGAAGGGAGCCGCCCGCGGCGTCAACGGGGGGACACTGCTCGCCGGCTGGTCCTACTTCAACGACGGGTCGGGCTTCCACATCGCGGTGCCGGACGGCTGGACCTACCAGCGGATCGGCAAGACCTACTGCTTCCGCGACCCGCGCGGCCCCGTGGTCATGAGCCTCGACGTGGGAGGCGACCCGGACGCTGACCCGCTCAAGGCGTGCCAGGCGGAGGACCTCCGTCTCAAGCAGGAGGGCGCGCCGGTCGGTTACCAGCTGATCGGCATCACCGCGGTACCGCTGCTCCACAAGGCAGCCGACTGGGACTACCTCTACCGCGGCCAGGACGGACACCAGCGGCGCGCGAGCATCCGCTGGTTCTCCCAGAACGGCAAGGCCTACGCCCTCGGCTGGGCCGCACCAGCCGGCAGCTGGTCGGACGACCTCAACAAGATCCAAATGGTCCGCACGACCTTCTACGCCAACCGCTCCGGCAGAGCCGCCGCCCAAACCGACCGCGGCTGAGCTCCCAGCCCGCAGCCGGCAGCCCTCAGCCCTCAGCCCTCAGCCCGCAGCCCTCAGCCCGCGGCCCTCAGTCCTCAGCCCTCAGTCCGCAGCCCTCAGTCCTCACCGCAACGTCCCGGAACGCCCTCATCCGGCTGCCAGCCGATCCCGGAGTCGCCGCGCGGCCGCCGGCCACTCGTCCGCGGTCATCGCGAACAGCACGGTGTCGCGCCACGTGCCGTCGGGCCGCAGCCGCTGGTGCCGGATCATCCCGTCCCGGCTGGCGCCCAGGCGTGCGATGGCCTGCTGGGAACGGTCGTTGCGAACGTCGGTGTACCAGAAGACCCGCTCGGCACCGAGCACGTCGAAGGCCCGCTCCAGCAGCATCAGTTTCGCCTCGGTGTTGACGCCCGTCCGCCACCACTTCCGGCCGACCATGGTGTGCCCGATGCCGAGAGAGCGCCGGGAGCTGTCGATGTCGTGGTAGGTCGTCATGCCGATCACCACCCCGCTGACCGGATCGATCTGCGCCCAGCACGATTGATGGCCCAGCCACTGGTTACGCAGCGCCGCATCGACCTCCTCGGCCAGTTGCTCCGGACTGCTGGGCCGGTGCGACGGTAGGTGCCGCCACACCTCCTCGTCGTCGAGAGCCTCGAACAGGCCCTCCACATGTGCCGGCGCCAGCGGCTCCAACCGCACGTGCCGGCCCTCGAGAACCACGGGTGTCTGCCACTGCGACGGATGTCCCGGCAGGTAGGCAGGGGGAGCCGCGCCGACACCCGGCTCGGTCAGCGGCGACCCGGCCACCTGCCGCAGCGGCAGCACGCCGGCCCAGTGCGGCAGATCCAGATCGCCGGGGTCGTCGATTACGCCGCCGGCACGGACGCGAACCGAGACCTCCACGAGAGGCAGCGCCAGGACGCTCGTCTGAGCCAGCTCCTGGCGGCTCGGCGGCCGGCTGTCCGCGGACCTGCCGTTGCCGACCTTGTCCGCCAGGGCGCCGAGGACCCGCCGCTTCTCGTTCTCGTCCGTCACGGGGCGGGCCACGCCGAGGACCACCACGGAGCGGTAGTTCGCGCTGTGGTGGAACTGGGACCGCCCGTACACCAGACCGTCCACCAGCGTCACCGTCACGCAGACGGAGACGCCGTCGGCGCGAGCGGTCAGCCCCAGCCTGCCGCCCGTGGAGCCGTGCAGGTAGAGAGTGTCGTCGATCCTGACATGCAGGTTCGGCAGCACACGTGGCTCACCGTCGACGACGAAACCGACGGCACAGTCATACGCCTCGTCGAGAATGGTGTGCGCCGTCTCCCGCTCGTAGTGCATCCGGCTGCGGGTGCGGGTGGCGGTGGTGCGCTCGGTCGGGGGGTAGAGGTCGGTCATCGGAGCCTCCGAGTGGGCGATCATCTTGCTATTGAAGCTGTGCTAGTACAGAATCCAATCTGTGTCAGCACAGTATCAGGTCAATGGCGAGACGGCCGCCGATATTTCGGCGAGCATCGAGGCGGGCGTCGTGCGGGGCGACTGGATCACCGGGGCGGCTCTCCCGTCCGTGCGGGTTCTCGCCAGTGCTCTGCACGTCAGCCCCGCCACCGTCGCCAAGGCCTATCAGGAGCTGCGGCAACGCGGCGTCGTCGAGACCGAGGGGCGCCGGGGGACCAGGGTGCGCGAGCGCCCCGCGGTGGCCGTGCCACGATCGGCGCCGCACTCGCCGGTGCCCGCCGGGCTGAGGGATCTCTCCGCCGGCGAGCCGGATGTCCGGCTGCTCCCTCCACTGGGGCCGGTGCTGATGACCGTGGCCGACAAGACCGGCCCTCCACAGGGCTACACCAGTGCGGTCACCATGCCGGAGCTGATCGACGCGGCTCGCCCGCGCCTGCTCGCGGACGGCATTCCGGTCGCCGATGCCGCGATCGCGGTGACCGCCGGCGCCCTCGACTCGATCGAGCGGGTGCTGACCGCCCATCTCCGGCTGGGAGATTCGGTCGCTGTCGAGGACCCCGGCTGGGCGGGCCTCATCGATCTGATCGCGGCCCTCGGCCTGCGGCCGGTGCCGGTCGCCGTCGACGACCAGGGGCCTGAGACGGAGTCACTCGCCGAAGCCCTCCATTCAGGCGTACGGGCTGTCGCCATCACAGTCCGCGCCCAGAACCCGACCGGTGCCGCGGTGAGCGAGGCGCGCGCCGCGCGACTCCGTGACCTCCTCGCCGCCCATCCGGAGGTCGTCGTCATCGAGGACGACCACGCCGCCGAGCTGGCCGAGCGGGCACCACACTGCGTCGGGCCGGTCACCCGCTCCTGGGCCTTCATCCGCTCGGCCTCCAAACCGTTCGGGCCCGACCTGCGGATCGCGGTGCTCGCCGGCGACGAGACGACGGTTGCCCGGGTGGTCGGCCGGATGCGGATCGGCATGGGGTGGGTCTCCACCACCCAGCAACGGATGCTGCTGCATCTCTGGCAGGACTCCGGCGTCACCGCGAGGGTCGCCGCCGCAGCCACGGAATACGCGAGACGCCGCCGCGGCCTCATCGAAGCCGTCCGGGCCGCCGGAGCCGTCGCCCACGGCGAGACCGGCATCAACGTCTGGATCCCGGTGCCCGACGAGACCCGCGCTGTCGCCGGTCTGCGTGACGCCGGCTTCGCGGTGGCACCCGGCGCCCTGTTCCGCCTTCGCTCCGCCCCCGGCATCCGCATCACCGTCAGCTCACTGGAGGACGAGGACGTCCCCCAACTGGCCCGAGCGATCGCGAGCGTCACCTCCGCCTTCGTCCCCACCGCGCCGATGCGCTGACCCCCGCCCAGCCGACCGTGCCGCCGTCCTGACCCCCGCCCAGCCACCGTGCCGCCGTCCTGTCCCGCGCCCAGCCCACCGTGCCGCCGTCCTGTCCCGCGCCTGGCCCACCGTGCCGCCGTGCTGTCCCGCGCGCCGACGCCATCGCGCCGCCGTGCTGACCCGCATGCCGTTCTCGTCGTGCCGATGCGCTGATTCGCGCTCCATCCCCTGCCGGATCGCGTTCCACCGTGAGGGGGAGGCCGGTCAGCATGTGGCCCGCCGATCCGGGTAGAACGGGGTAATGCCATCGACAGAGGCGCCGGTGGGCGCGCAGCGCTGGGTTCCGCAGAGACCCGGCAGCATCGACGAGCTCAAGTCGGCTGCCGCCGATTGCCAGGGCTGCGAGCTCTACCAGGACGCGACCCAGACGGTCTTCGGCCGGGGAACGCCGCACGCGAGGATGGTGTTCGTCGGGGAGCAGCCGGGCGACGTCGAGGACCAGCGCGGCCTGCCCTTCGTCGGGCCGGCCGGCCGCCTGCTGCGCGAGGCCGTCGACGACGCCGGCATCGACCCGGCCGACCTCTACATCACGAATGCGGTCAAGCACTTCAGACACACTGTGCGGGGAAGCCGCCGCATCCACGAGACGCCGGGGCCGGCGCACATCACCGCGTGCAGGCCGTGGCTCGTCGCGGAGTTCTCGCTGCTCAAGCCCGCCGTGGTCGTCGCGCTCGGAGCCACAGCGGCAAAGGCGCTGTTCGGGGCGTCCTTCCGGGTCACCCGATCGCGCGGTCAGCTCATGCCATGGCCTGGGTCCGCCGAGCACCCCGACGACTTCCCCATCGCCGAGATCCAGGCGATGGCCACCATCCACCCCTCTGCAGTGCTCCGCGCCGACAATCGCGATATCGCGTACGGCGGACTGGTGGACGATCTGAAGGTCGCAGCGACCTCCCTGGCATAGTCGAGTCCGATTGAAGATGTACATCTTCTTGTACCTACTCGGCGGGCGTCTTCGCGGAGGCGGCTGCTTCGGCGCTGGTCTGAGGTCCTCGCCGCGGGCGTGGGTAGGCTCGATCGGTGCGGTTGACAGACTTCTGGAGACGTCTCGAGCAGGCGTTCGGATCGGCCTATGCCCGGAGCTTCGCGGCGGACCACGCTTTCGCGGATCTCGGCGGGCGAACCATCGACCAAGCAATTGCTCAGGGTGTCGAGACCGCCACTATCTGGCGTGCGGTGGTGGCGGCGTACCCCGATCGGGTGCCTTCGCGCCTACGCTGACCTGCATTAGCACGTTTGTTCTGGCGTGTCGCTCGATCCTCGTACAGGTGTTCGGCTATTGTCCACAGCGGCTTGGCCGTCCACAGATCGGCGGTGGGGTGGAAGATTTTTGTCGTACCCACCGCATAACGTGTCGGCCGTGATGAACAAGAGCTCTTCGACGAAGAACGCGAAGTCGAATACAGGGGTGGCGGCAATGGCGGCAGGACCGGACCGGGAAAAGGCGCTCGAACTGGCGCTGGCACAGATCGACAAGCAGTTCGGCAAGGGCTCCGTGATGCGGCTCGGTGAGCGGCCGGTTGTGCAGACCGCTGTGATCCCGACCAGCTCCATCGCCCTCGATGTGGCACTCGGCGTCGGCGGCCTGCCGCGTGGCCGGGTCATCGAGATCTACGGGCCGGAGTCGAGCGGTAAGACGACGGTCGCGCTGCACGCTGTGGCCAACGCGCAGAAGGCCGGCGGCATCGCGGCGTTCATCGACGCGGAGCACGCCCTCGACCCGGATTACGCGCGTGCGCTCGGCGTCGACACCGACGCCCTGCTCATCTCGCAGCCGGACACCGGCGAGCAGGCGCTCGAAATCGCGGACATGCTGATCCGCTCCGGCGCACTCGACATCATCGTGATCGACTCGGTCGCGGCGCTCGTGCCGCGTGCCGAGATCGAGGGTGAGATGGGCGACAGTCACGTCGGCCTCCAGGCGCGCCTGATGAGTCAGGCGCTGCGGAAGATCACCGGCATCCTGAGCAACTCGGGCACGACCGCGATCTTCATCAACCAGCTGCGCGAGAAGATCGGCGTCATGTTCGGCTCGCCCGAGACGACAACCGGTGGCCGCGCGCTGAAGTTCTACTCGTCGGTCCGTCTCGACGTGCGCCGCATCGAGAGCCTGAAGGACGGCACCGACGTCATCGGCAACCGGACCCGGGTCAAGGTCGTCAAGAACAAGGTGGCCGCGCCGTTCAAGCAGGCCGAGTTCGACATCATGTATGGCAAGGGCATCTCGCGGGAGGGCTCGCTCATCGACGTCGGTGTCGAGCAGAACATCATCCGCAAGTCCGGCGCCTGGTACACGTATGACGGCGACCAACTCGGCCAGGGCAAGGAGAAGGCGCGGGAGTTCCTCAAGGAAAACCCCGACGTCGCTGCCGAGATCGAGAAGAAGATCCTGGAGAAGCTCGGCGTCGGGCAGACCACAGGTGACGCCGCGGGCGGCCCCGAGCTGCCGCCGGTCGACTTCTGATCCGGTAAGCCGCTATGGCTGGAAGACGCGGTGCGAGGTCCGGGCGCGGGTGGGATGCCATCCCGCCCCGGACCGAGGCCGATGAATCCGCTGACGGCAGCGCCGGGATCCCCCGGCGCGGCAACCGGGGTCGCCAGAGGGCGTCCAATCCGTGGCGCTCCCCGAACGGCACCTCCGAACCGGATGGCGCCACCGAACCAGGTGGTGCGTTCGAACCGGATGGCGCCACCGGACCAGGTGGTGCGTTCGAGCCGGATGGCGCCACCGGACCAGGTGGTGCGTTCGAGCCGGATGGCGCGTTCGGGCGCGGTGCCCGCTCCGAGCGCAAGCCGTCGAAACCACCGCAGAGTGAGTCCGAGCTGGCGCGCGAGATCTGCCTCAGGCAGCTCGCCGTGCGCCCTCGGACCCGTGCCGAGCTGGCGAAGGCGCTCGCCCGTAAGGAGATCTCCGAGGAGGTGGTCGCCGAGGTTCTCGATCGCTACGACGAGGTCGGCATCATCGACGACGCGGCCTTCGCGCGGGCCTGGGTCACCAGTCGGCACTCCGGGCGCGGGCTGGCCCGCCGAGCGCTCGCCAACGAGCTGCGCCAGCGCGGCGTGGACGCGGAGACGGCGGGTGAGGCTCTGGAGTCGCTGGACGACGAGTCCGAGGCCGCGACAGCGCGGGTGTTGGTGGACCGCAAGCTGCGGACCGCCCGCGGTGAGCCGGAAGCGGTTTTCCGCAGGCTGGTGGCGATGCTCGCCCGCAAGGGCTACTCCGCGGGCGTGGCGATCCGCGCCGTCAAGGACGCCCTGGCCGACCGCGACGCCGAAGCAGCCGAGTTCGCCGACGCCATCGACGCCGACGCTCTGGCTGACCAGGCCGGCGAACCTCCAGCCTGAACCCACCGCGCGGAAGGACACAAGCTTCGCCCGTCGCGGACAAGGCCGCGAGCCGAACGCACCGTGCGGGTGGCCGCGAGCTAAAGACCCGTGCGGGAGGCCGCGAGCCGAACGCACCGTGCGGGTGGCCGTGAGCTAAAGACCCGTACGGGAGGCCGCGAACCGAACACACCCGTGCGACAGGACGTGAGCTAAAGACCCGCGCGCAGGGGTGTGGGCTGAGACCCTGCGCGCAGGAGTGCGAGTGAAAGGTCCCGCCCGCCGAGGCGCGGGCCAAGACTCCGCGCGCAGGGGTGCGAGCGAAGTCCGCGGGGTTCGAGCGAAGTCCGCGCGGGGAGCCACCTACGACCCCCGCGCGCCGCAACCAGATCAACTACGACGCGACACGGGGCATTGGTGACGATCCCGGCCCCTCTCGCCGATATAGTCCTGATGTGAGGATCTCTCCCCTTGCATCCCTTCCGGGCTGCCTACTGTCGCGTCCCCGCCGTCGCGGCGGCTGATTCGGCATGCGGTCACGCACCGTGTTCCCGAGACTTCCGCAGCGAAGCTGAATGTCGAACCCGCCGTTACGGCAGTCAAGACTCTCAGTTGCCGCCGGGCGGTCGGCGTGAGGCGTCATCGCACGGTACGTCGGAAATATCCGGACGGTATGGTGAGCTGGGCGTAAGCGTGTCTGTGCCGTACGTCCTATCCGCTGCCGAATCATGAGTCCTTGACCGAACCGGTGCTTGCGACCTAGCCTCGCGTTACACAAGGTTTGTTCGACCATCGTATGCAACAGGCACAACATAGATCGCATTACATTACGGCATCACTTGGGCAGTCCACCGCCCTTGCGAATATCTCCACCCGTCGCTGACCGCGCGACAGGTGGCACGACATACCGGCGGTCGACCCACAACTCCACACACTCCGATCCGAGCATCCCCGGGCTTCCGGCGGCTGAGGCGCAGAGGCACCCGCAAACCGGGCCGCCGACAACCACAGCAACCGGTCGTCCAAGCCTGCCCGGACCCGGAGGCCGTCTCACTCCGAAAGCCCGGCCAAGGGCAACCCAAAGCCAAGGGCCACCCGAAGGCCAAGGCCCAAGGCCCAAGGCCCAAAAGCCAGGGCCCAAAAGCCAAGGCCCAAGGCCCAAGGCCCAAGGCCCAAGGCCCAAGGCCCAAGGCCCAGGCCCAAAAGCCAAGGTCCAAAGCCCAGGCCCAAAAGCCAAGGCCCAAAGCCCAAGGCGACCCCCAAGGGCCAGCCCGAAGTCGGAGAGCGCCGGCACCACCTGGCGGAGACTGGAAGCTCGGGGACCATTTCCGGAGCGTGTGGGCCGGGCCCGGTGCCGCACGCGGTCATCTGCCTTGGTCGGGCATCCCGCAGAGAGGCCGCGCGCGCAAACCGCGCCGGCGGCGAAGGGAGACGCGGCGAGATGACCCCCCTGGTCTGGGTGCTCGTGGTTGCGACCATCGTGCTCGCCGTGTCGGTGATAGCCGGGATCGTTTTCGGGATGCGGGCGCTGCGCAACCTGTACGCCGTCCGGCAGGATGCCCAGGACCGGCAGGAGCAGGCGGTCGGGGACGCGCAGGCCAAGGTCGAGGACGCAAAGGCAAAGGCTGCTTCGGTACGGGCGGAGACCGCCGCCGCCAAGGCCGAGGCGAATGCCGCCCGCGCTGAGGCCCGCCGGGTTCTGGAGACCGCGCACAGCGAGGCCGACACCGTCCTGGAGCACGCTCACCGGCAGGCGGAGGCGGACGCGGAGCAGCTGCGTGCCGCCGCTCGTCGTTCGGGGGAGCGAGAAATCGCTCTCCTGAATGCCACGGTGAAGGAGCAGTCGGCGGAGGTGGAGCGCCGGGCCGCCCGGATCGACGAGCGGGAGCGGCTGCACGCCGAGGAGGTGGAGCGCCTTGTCGAGCGGGAGCGCCGCCTGGCCAGCCTGGAGGGCGATCTCACCACCCGCGAGTCGGCCGTGTCGAAGCGGGAGGCCGAGCTGACCAGGTCGGAGGAGACCCGGCGGCGGGAGTTGGAGCGGATCGCCGGCCTGTCCGTGGAGACCGCCCGCACCGAGCTGATCGACGCGATCGAGGGGCAGGCGAAGCGCGAGGCCGCCATCCTGATCCGCGACATCGAGACCGAGGCGAAGACCACCGCGGACACCCGGGCCCGGCACATCGTGGTCGACGCGATTCAGCGGATCGCCAGCGAGCAGACCGCGGAGAGCGTGGTCAGCGTGCTGCATCTGCCGAGCGACGAGATGAAGGGCCGGATCATCGGGCGGGAGGGCCGCAACATCAGGGCCTTCGAGTCGACCACCGGCGTCAACCTGATCATCGACGACACCCCGGAGGCGGTGCTGCTCTCCTGCTTCGACCCGGTACGCAGGGAAGTGGGCCGCCTCACCCTGGAGAAACTGGTGCTCGACGGCCGGATCCACCCGCACCGGATCGAAGAGGTCTTCGACAGCGCCAAGAACGAGGTGGAGCGCCTCTGTGATCGCGCCGCCGAGGAGGCCCTGGTCGACGTCGGCCTCACCAACATCCACCCGGAGCTGACGAAACTGCTGGGCCGCCTGCGCTACCGCACCAGCTACGGGCAGAACGTTCTCAAGCACCTGGTGGAGACCGCGCACATCGCCGGCATCATGGCCGCCGAGCTGGGTCTGGACGTGCCGACGATGAAGCGGTCCGCGTTCCTGCACGACATCGGCAAGGCGCTGACCCACGAGGTGGAGGGCAGCCACGCCCTGATCGGCGCCGATTTGGCCCGTAAGTACGGCGAGCACGAGGACGTCGTGCACGCCATCGAAGCGCATCACAACGAGGTGCCGCCGCAGACCATCGAGGCCGTTTTGACCCAGGCCGCGGACGCCTGCTCCGGCGGCCGTCCGGGTGCCCGGCGGGAGAGCTTGGAGGCGTACGTCAAGCGCCTGGAACGGATCGAGGAGATCGCCGGCGGCAAGATCGGCGTGGAGAAGGTCTTCGCGATGCAGGCGGGCCGCGAGATCCGGGTGATGGTCCGGCCGGACGACATCGATGACATCGGCGCCGCTGTCCTGGCCCGCGACGTGGCCAAGCAGATCGAGGAGGAGCTGACCTACCCGGGCCAGATCCGCGTCACCGTCGTCCGCGAGTCCCGCGTGACAGAACTGGCCCGGTAAAACAAACCGCCCGGCCGAAGCCGGGCGGTCGGGAACAGCAAACGATCAGACCTGCCGTGTGACGTCCGTGAGCGGGACCGGCGCCGCTATCTTGGCCTTCGGCACCCGGGTCAGCCGCCGCTGGAGCCACCACGCGAAGACCGACAACGCTCCGCACATCGCGATGTAGATCGCCCCGATGACCAGGTAGGCCGGCACGTAGGGCAACCCGAACGCCAGCCGCCCACCGATCGTCTTACCGGCGGTCAGCAGTTCCGGGTACGTGATGATGAAGCCCAGCGCGGTGTCCTTGAGCAGCACCACGAGCTGGCTGACGATCGCCGGCAGCATCGCCCGGAACGCCTGCGGCAGCAGGATCAGCCGCATGACCTGGTTCTTGCGCATGCCGATCGCGTAGGCCGCCTCGGACTGCCCCTTGGCGACCGCGTTGATGCCGGCGCGGAAGATCTCCGCGAGCACCGACCCGTTGTACAGCGTCAGGCCGATGACCAGCGCCCACATCTTGTCGATCGGCCAGCCGTACTGCGTGGGCACGTTGTACCCGAAGAAGATGAGGATGAGCAGCGGGATGGCCCGGAACAGCTCAACGACCCAGACGGACGGGACGCGGAGGAGTGCGTGGTCGCTGAGTCGCCCGGCCGCGAAGACGGCGCCGAAAAGCAGGGCGAGGACCGCCGCGATGCCGGCCGCTTGGAGCGTGGCCGTGACACCTCGCACGATCTCCATCTGGACGGCCTTGAACTTGAACTGGTCCCATTTGCGGGCCTCGAACTGACCGGTCTTCCAGAACCGGTAGACCACCCAGGCGATCAGCGCGACGATGGCGATCGTGGCCACCACGCCGATGAGCGCGTTGCGGCGCCGCCCACGGGGGCCGGGCAGGTCGTACAGAACCGAGCTCATCGGGCGACCACCAACTTGCGCTCCAGTGCCCGCTGCAGGAGAACCAGCGGTGAGATGACGACCAGGAAGCCGATGGTGATCCACAGCAGGACGAAGAACTGGTTCTCACCGCGCTCGGACAGATATGCCGGGATGGCGCCGGCCTCCAGCACCGAGAACCCGGCGGCGATCGTGGTGTTCTTCAGCATGGCGATCATGACGCTCATCAGCGGCGGCACCATGGCCCGCAGCGCCTGCGGCAGCACCACCTGGCTGAGTACCTGGCCGAACGTCATGCCGATGGCGCGTGCGGCCTCGGCCTGTCCGGGGGAAACCGTGTTGATGCCCGAGCGGACGACCTCGCAGACGAACGCCGCGGTGTAGACCGTGAGGGCCGTGAATGCCGCGGTGTCGTAGTCCAGGTTGACATCCAGCTTCGGAACCGCGAACACCAGGAACGCGAAGACCAGCGTCAACGGCGTGTTGCGCACGATGTTGACATAGCCGGCACCGAACCAGCGCAGCGCCGGGATCGGCGAGACCCGGAACGCGCCGAGCAGCATGCCCAGCAACAGGCAGCCCACGGCGGCGATCAGGAACAACCGGATGGTGTTGCTGAAGCCGTCGACGAACAGGCTCCAGTTGTCCGTCAGTACGCGGAAGAATTCCGTCATGCCCCGTCCTTCAAATCACCGGCCGGCGCCGGGTGGCGAACCACCTGACGCCGGCCGGTGCAGCGTTGATCAGTAGCGCTCGAGGGTCGGCGGGGTGGCCGGCGAACCGGACTTGCCCAGCGTGCCGTCGTAGATCTTCTGCCAGGTGCCGTCCTTGAACGACGCCTCGATGGCGTTGTTGATGGCGTCGCGGAACGCCTTGTCGTCACGCGGCAGGCCGACGCCGTACTTCTCCTCGCTGAACGGCTGGCCGACGACCTTCAGGTCGGACGGGCTCTGCGCCGCGTAGCCCTTGAGGATCGCGTCGTCCGTGGTGACCGCGTCGACCTTCTTGTCCAGCAGCTGCGAGACGCACTCGGAGTAGGTCTTGAACTCGACGATGTTCTCCGGCTCGGTCAGCTTCTCGTCGCGAATCCGCTGGATCGGCGTGGAGCCGGTCGCGGAGCAGACCTTCTTGCCCATGAGGGCGGTCTTACCGGTGATCGCCGACTCGTCCTTGCGGACCAGCAGGTCCTGGCCGGCCACGAAGTACGGCCCCGCGAACGAGACGTCGGCCTTGCGCTTGTCCGTGATCGAGTAGGTGCCGACGTAGTAGTCGATCTCACCACCCTTGATCGCGGTCTCCCGGTTGGCGGACGGGATCTCCTTGTACTCGATCTTCGTCGGGTCGACGCCCACCTTCGACGCGAGGTATTGCGCGATCTCGATGTCGAAGCCGCAGCGCGTGCCGGCGGTGTCCTTGTAGCCCAGGTTCGGCTGGTCGAACTTGACGCCGACGACAACCTTGCCCGCCGACTTGATCTTGTCGAAGGTCGGGCTGCCGGTGACCGCGGCCGCGGTGTCCGCGGTGAACGTCGCGCCCGAGGTGGTGCAGGTGTCCGAAGCCGGGGCGGCACCGCTGCCGGTGCCGCCGCTCGGAGTGGGTGTCCCGTCTTCGCCACAAGCGGTCAGGGTGAATGCGAAGGCCGCCGCGGCGACCACCGCTACCCGCTTCATACGCATGGTCAGATCTCCTCTTGTCAGTACAGGAAGGGCAACGGTCAGTGCGTCAAGATCTTGGAAAGGAAGTCACGCGCCCGTTCGCTCTTCGGATTCGCGAAGAATTCGGCCGGCGTGGCCTCTTCGACCAGTTGTCCGTCTGCCATAAACACGACACGGTTCGCTGCGTGCCGGGCGAAGCCCATTTCGTGGGTGACGACGACCATCGTCATGCCCTCGGACGCGAGGGACGTCATCACGTCCAGCACCTCGCCGACCATCTCGGGGTCGAGCGCGCTCGTCGGCTCGTCGAAGAGCAGCGCCTTCGGCTGCATGGCCAGCGCACGGGCGATCGCGACGCGCTGCTGCTGGCCGCCGGAGAGCTGTGCCGGGTACTTGTCGGCCTGGTTGGCGATGCCGACCCGCTCCAGCAGGCCCATGGCCCGCTCGCGGACCGCGGCCGCCTTCTCCTTGCGCACCTTGACCGGGCCCAGCATCACGTTCTGCAGGATGGTCTTGTGCGCGAACAGGTTGAAGGACTGGAAAACCATGCCGACCTCGCTGCGCAGGCGTGCGAGCGGGCGACCCTCCGCCGGTAGCGGTTGTCCGTCGAAAGTGATCGTGCCGGAGTCGATCGGCTCCAGCCGGTTGATGGCACGGCACAGCGTGGACTTACCGGACCCGGAGGGTCCGATCACGACCACGACCTCGCCGCGCGCGACAGTAAGGTCCACATCCTGCAGCACGTGCAAGGGCCCGAACCACTTGTTGACGTTCTCAAGGACGATGAGATCCTCGTCTGCCACCCGGTCCATCCGCTCGTTCGTCGTTCACTCGATTGGACCCCACCCTAGGGGGCCCTCCGTATCGGATCGTGTCGAGAATGGTCACGGAGCGGTAACACAGCAGGTGCAGGTCGAATGGGGTGGACACCATGATGGGTATGGCGGCAGACGGCCTGTGGAACTGGAGTGTGGCCGCGCGGGTCGAGCCCGACCTGGTCCGCGGCGCGCTGGCCGGTGCGCTGGAGCAACCGGTGCACGAGCTGGTTCCGGGTGAGTCGGCGCTGCTCTGCGACGTCTACCAGGTCGGTGGCGACTTCCCGACAGTCGTCGACGTCTTCCTCGCACCGTCCGGTGTCGCGGAGGAGACCATCGCGAGCGCCGTCGCGGTCCGGCTGCGTGCCGCGGTCCTGCTTCCCGACGACACGCTCAACCCTTTCCGGTACGTGCTGGCGGAACCCGACGGGACGCTGAGACCCGTCCACGTCGACGAGCAGGAGACGGATGACGGCCCTGAGCGGCGCCGCGTCCGTCCGTGCAACCGCTGCACCCCGGAGTGTGACCGTTCGCGGTGGAAACCCGGCCCGACGCCGGAGCGACCCGCCGCGGCCTAAGCAGTACCCTGGTCAATTGCCATGACTACCGAACTTCAAGGCGCCCAGCGTACGTATGACGTGCGCACCTACGGCTGCCAGATGAACGTGCACGACAGCGAGCGCATCTCCGGCCTGATGGAGGACGCCGGCTACGTGCGCGCCGCTGACGCCGACGCCGCTGACGTGGTCGTCTTCAACACGTGCGCGGTCCGCGAGAACGCCGACAACCGCCTCTACGGCAACCTCGGCCACCTGCGCCCGACGAAGCTGAAGAACCCCGGGATGCAGATCGCTGTCGGCGGCTGCCTCGCCCAGAAGGACAAGGGCGACATCGTCAAGAAGGCGCCCTGGGTGGACGTGGTCTTCGGCACCCACAACATCGGCTCCCTGCCGGCCATGCTCGAGCGGGCCCGGCACAACGAGGAGGCCCAGGTCGAGATCCTCGAGTCGCTCGAGGTCTTCCCGTCGACGCTGCCCACCAAGCGCGAGTCGACGTATGCCGGCTGGGTCTCGATCTCGGTGGGCTGCAACAACACCTGCACGTTCTGCATCGTCCCGTCGCTGCGCGGCAAGGAGAAGGACCGCCGCCCGGGCGACGTCCTCGCCGAGGTGCGCGCGCTGGTCGCCGAGGGTGTCCTCGAGGTCACCCTGCTGGGTCAGAACGTGAACTCCTACGGTGTCGAGTTCGGCGACCGGCTCGCTTTCGGCAAGCTGCTGCGCGCGACCGGCGAGGTCGAGGGACTGGAGCGGGTTCGTTTCACCAGCCCGCACCCGAAGGACTTCACCGACGACGTGATCGCCGCGATGGCCGAGACGCCGAACGTGTGCCACTCGCTGCACATGCCGCTGCAGTCCGGCTCCGACCGGGTGCTCAAGGCCATGCGCCGCAGTTACCGCCAGGACAAATACCTCGGCATCATCGAGAAGGTCCGGGCCGCGATGCCGGACGCCGCAATCACCACCGACATCATCGTCGGCTTCCCCGGCGAGACCGAGGACGATTTCGAGCAGACCCTCGAGGTGGCCCGCCGGGCCCGCTTCTCCAACGCCTTCACGTTCCAATACTCGATCCGCCCCGGCACCCCCGCCGCGACCATGCCGGACCAGATCCCCAAGGCCGTCGTCCAGGACCGCTACAACCGGCTGATCGCCACCCTGGAAGACATCACCTGGGACGAGAACAAGAAGCTCGTCGGCGAGAAGGTCGAGGTCCTGGTCGCGGTCGGCGAGGGCCGCAAGGACGAGCGCACCGGCCGGCTGAGCGGCCGCGCCCGCGACGGCCGCCTCGTTCACTTCGCCACCGGCGGCATCAGCCCACGCCCGGGCGACATCGTGGAAACCGTGATCACCTACGCCGCACCGCACCACCTCAACGCCGACGGCGACCCTCTCAGCCACCGCCGCACGCGCGCCGGCGACGCCTTCGAAGCGGGCCGCACCCCCAAGCTCAAGGGCGTCTCCCTGGGCCTTCCCACCCTCGGCGTCCCCGCAGCCCTACCCCCTGCCGAGGGCTGCGCCCTCTGACTTCGCGGTGCCGGCCAGGCGTCTCTCTCCCGCTCCTTATCCGGTACGCCCAAAGCTCCCCAGATCAGGCCGGGTGCAGGGCCCCGGCGGCGGAGCGGATGTGGTTGAGCAGTTCGGCGGTGCCGGGCGGGTCGGGCAGGTCGCCGAGCACCGCCATCGAGATCCGCCGTCCGGGACCGGGCGCCGGCACGACCCGCACCCGCGGATCCCGGTGCGCGGCGAGCGCGAGGGCCGGCAGCGTTGTCACACCCATCCCCGCGGCGACCAGTGCCTGCACCGCGACGTAGTCGTCGGTGGTGAACCGGATGTCCGGTGTGAACCCCTCCGCCGCGCAGGCGTCCAGCAACCGCGCCCGGCAGCGTTCGCACCCGCCGATCCACGGCCGATCCCGGTGATCGGCGAGCCGGTCACCCGCCCAGTCCACCGGCGTCACCAGAAACGCCCGCTCATCGAGCAACGTCTCCAGCCGCAACCCAGCCGGCTCCGCCTCCGCCCCGGCGCGCGAGCGGCCGCCACCGGCTGAGCCGGCACCCGGCGGCCCGGAGGAGGCCGCGCCGGCGCCGAGATGGTCGAAGACCACCGCCACTTCGACCTCGCCGTTGCGGAGCAGCCGCATCGCCTCGGGCGGCTCCGCCTCGATGAAGCGCAGGTCGACCCCCGGATTGGCGGTCGCGAACCCGGCCGCGGCAACCGGCACGAACGTGCCCAAGGCGGACGGGAACGCGGCCAGCCGGACCCGCCCACTCCGCAGCCCGGTGTGCGCCGCCAGCTCCGCCTCCGCCGCGGCCAGCCGCCCGAGGATCTCCTCGGCCCGGTCGGCCAGCAGCCGTCCGGCCTCGGTCAGCCGCACGCCCCGGCCGACCCGCTGGAGCAGCCGGCTGCCGGTCTCCGCCTCCAGCCTCGCCAGGTGATGGCTGACCGACGGCTGGGCGTAGTGCAGGGCCCGCGCCGCGGCGGTGACCGACCCGTGCCGGGCGACCGCGACCAGGACCGTGAGCCGGGTGACGTCGAGCATCGCGCCAACCTATCAACCAGATCTATGGATCACCCAGAACAAAGACATTGGACCTATGCATGCCGACTGGGCGACCATTTCAGGCATGGATCTGACCTTCGACGACATCCGCGCCGCCCGGGACCTGCTCCGCGATCACCTGCCGCCCACCCCGATGTGGTCCTACCCGCTGGTTGACCGGGCCGCCGGCACGTCGGTGCTGGTCAAGCACGAGAACACCCAGCCGGTCGGCGCCTTCAAGGTGCGTGGCGGCCTGACCCTGCTGGCCGGCATGAGCCCCGACGAGCGTGAACGCGGCATCGTCACCTGGTCCACCGGCAACCACGCCCAGTCGCTCGCCTACGCCGGTCACGTCTTCGGGGCGAAATGCACGGTGGCCATGCCCGGTGGCACGCCCGCGCCCAAGGCGGAGGCGGTCGAGGGGTGGGGCGCGCGGGCGGTCCGGACCGGCGCTTCGCTGGAGGACGCCGAGAGGTACGCCCGGGAGTGCGCCGCCCGGACCGGCGCCCGCCTCATCAGCCCGGGTGACACGCCCGAGCTGCTGGCCGGCGTCGGCACGCTCTACCTGGAGATCCTCGAGGCCCGCCCGGACCTGGACGCGATCGTCGTGCCCGTCGGCAGCGGCACCGGGGCCGCTGCGGCCTGCATCGTCGCCGCCGAGCTGGCTCCCCGCTGTGCCGTGATCGGTGTCCAGTCGGCCGCCTCACCCGCGGCGCACGACTCCTGGCACTCCGGTGACCTGGTCGAACGTCCCAACCGCACGGCCGCCGCGGGCCTGGCCACCGGTCGCGGTTTCGCCCTGCCGCAGAGCGTCATGCGGGAGCGGCTCACCGATTTCCTCCTGGTGACCGACGACCGGATCACCGAGGCGCGGCGCCTGCTCGCCACCGCCGCGCACACGCTGGCCGAGGGCGCCGGCGCCGCGGCCCTGGCCGGTGTCCTGACCCACCCCGAGGTCTTCGCCGGCAGGCGGGTCGCCGTCGTCTGCACCGGTGGCAACGCCGACGTGACCGAGCTCGGATCGCTGTCCTAGGTCTCACACCCGTGGCGGCGAGACTGGACTGAGTCTCACACCCGTGGCGCAAGACTGTCCCAGGTCTCACACCCGTGGCGCGAGACCGGCGTTACGGCCGTTCCCGATGCACGGAGGTCGCTGGCGAACTGGCAGGGCTCTTCGTCGGCCGTACCCTCAAAAGGGTGAAGGCGGCGGACCAACGGCCCGCCGCCCTCCCTCGAAGCGTCACCGATCAGCTGGCCTGCTCGGCCAAGGCCAGGAACTGCTTCTTCGAAGCGAGCGCCTGCTCGGCCTCCTTGATCCGGCGGTTGTCGCCGGCTGCCTGCGCGCGGGCCAGCTTCTCCTCGGCCTCGGCGACCTGCTCGCGCATCTGGCGCAGCAGCGGGTTGTCCTGAGGGCTGGTCTTGCGCCAGGCCGAGTCCATCGCGACCCGGATCCGCTCCTCGGCGTTGCGCCAGCGGCGGTCCAGCGAAGCGGACGCCTCACGCGGCACCCGGCCGGCGTCGTGCCAGGCTGCCTGCGCGTCACGAAGCCGGTTCTGAGCGCCGCGCGGGTCGGCGTCGATGTCGAGGGCCTCGATCTCGGTGAGGATGGCCTGCTTCTTCTCCAGGTTGCCCTGGTATTCGGCGTCGCGGGCGGAGAAGACCTCGCTGCGCCGGGTGAAGAACGCGTCCTGAGCGGCCCGGAAGCGCTCCCAGAGGCGCTGCTCGGCCTCCTTGGCGGCGCGCGGCGCCGCCTTCCACTCGGTCATCAGCTCCTTGAGCCGGTTGGCCGTGCTGGACCACTCGGTCGACTCGGAAAGCGTCTCCGCCTCCTTGACCAGCTCTTCCTTGGCGCCCTGGGCCTGCTTGCGCTGACCGTCCAGGGTGGCGAAGTGCGCGCCGCGGCGGCGGGTGAAGCCGTCCCGGGCGGCGGCGAAGCGCTTCCACAGCTCCCCGTCGGTCTTCTTGTCGACGCCGCGGATGGTTTTCCACTCGTCGAGGATCTCCTTGAGGCGGTCGCCGGCGGTCTTCCAGCCGGTGGCCTCGGCGGCGATCGACTCGGCCTCCTCGACGAGGGCGGTCTTGCGGGCGAGCGCCTCGGTGCGGGCCACCTCGCGGGCCGCGCGGGCCTCACCGGCCTTCTCCTCGGCGAGGCCGGAGAGCCGCTCGAGGCGCGCGGCGAGGCCGTCGATGTCGCCGACCACGTGGGCCTCGTCGAGCTGGGTCCGCAGGCGCTTGACGCTGCTCAGCGAGTGGGCGGCGTCGGCCGCGCCGGACTTGAGGCGAGCCTCGACGAGGTCGACCTCGGTGACCAGATCCTCGAACCGCCGGGCGAAATGGGCCAGCCCCTCTTCCGGCGTGCCGGCCTGCCAGGAGCCGACCACCCGGTCGCCCTCGGCGGTCTTCACGTACACGGTGCCATCGGCATCCACGCGCCCGAAGGCCGTCCAGTCGTTCATGAGCTCATCCTCGTTCTCCCGGCGCCACCGGACCCTGCCGGGCCCGTGGCCACCGCCACAGCGCAGTCGAATGCAAATCTTCCCACCGGCATTCTTTCTCGCGCATTGTCACAGGTCCAACCCGGTTAGGGGAAAGCTCCCACCGATGACCGTGACACAACGGTGTCCTACGGTTGGTCCCGTGCCGTATCGGACAGCCCATCGCGTGATCACCGTCGCCGGTCCGACGGCGGCCGGAAAGTCGGCCCTGAGCATCGCTCTCGCTCACGAGCTGGGTGGTGAGGTGGTCAACGCCGACTCGATGCAGCTCTACCGCGGGATGGACATCGGCACCGCGAAACTGACCGTCGCGGAGCGCCAGGGCGTGCCGCATCATCTGCTCGACATCTGGGACGTCACGGTCACCGCGGCCGTCGCGGAGTACCAGCGACTGGCCCGCGCCACGATCGAGGAGATCTTCTCCCGGGGCCGGGTGCCGATCCTGGTGGGCGGTTCGGGCCTCTACATCCGCGCCGTGCTGGAGGATTTCGAGTTCCCCGGCACGGACCCGGCGATCCGGGCGCGCCTGGAGTCCGAACTGTCCGACGTGGGTCCGGGCGAGCTGCACGATCGCCTGCGCCGGGCGGACCCCGCTGCCGCCGAGAAGATCCTGCCCTCCAACGGCCGCCGGATCGTCCGCGCCCTGGAGGTGATCGAGCTGACCGGGCAGCCGTTCACCGCCGCGCTGCCGGACCCGAAACCCGTCTACGACGCGGTGCAGATCGGGGTGGATCGCGACACCACCGCCCTGGACGAGCGGATCGAGCTGCGGGTGGACCTGATGTGGACGGCGGGTCTGGTCGAGGAGGTGCGTGGCCTGGACGGCATCCGGGACGGCCGGACCGCGTCCCGGGCCCTGGGCTACCAGCAGGCGCTCGCCCAGATCGACGGCCTGCTCACCGAGGAGGAGGCCAAGGCGGACACGGTGCGCGGGACTCGGCGTTTCGTCCGCCGCCAGCGGTCCTGGTTCCGCCGCGATCCCTCGATCACCTGGCTGGACGCCGCCGTGCCGACGCTCGTGGCGGACGCGCTTTCGCTTGCGCGATGATGGTCCGGTGCTTTTTACCAAGGGCCACGGAACCGCCAACGACTTCGTCATCCTCCCCGACCCCGACGGTGAGCTGGAGCTGACGCCCGCGCTCGTCGCGGAGCTCTGCGACCGCCGCCGGGGGATCGGCGCCGACGGTGTGCTCCGGGTGGTGCGCAGCGCGAAACACCCCGAGGCGGCGGGTCAGGCGGCCGAGGCCGAGTGGTTCATGGACTATCACAACAGCGACGGCTCGATCGCCGAGATGTGCGGAAACGGCGTGCGCGTCTTCGTGCGTTACCTGGTGAGCCGCGGCCTGGCCACGCCCGGCCCGCGGGGCCTGCCGGTGGCGACGAGGGCCGGCGTCGTGGTCGCCCTGGTCGGCGATGACACGGTGAGCGTCCGGATGAGAAAACCTCAGGTGTACGCGGGAAGCACCGCGACCCTAGGCGGGCTCACCATTCCCGGTGTGGCAGTGGACTGCGGAAACCCGCACCTGGTCTGCGGATTGCACGACGGTCTCGCCCTCGACGGCCTGGACCTGACGAGAGAGCCGCTGCACGACGCCGCCGTCTTCCCGTCCGGGGTGAACGTCGAGTTCGTGGAGCCCGCCGAGCCGCTCGACGGGGTGGACGGGCACGTCCGGATGCGGGTCCACGAGCGCGGTTCCGGTGAGACGCTGTCCTGCGGCACCGGCGCGCTCGCGGTCGGCGCGGTGGCTCTGCGCGACGCCGGCCTGACCACCGGCTCGATCGCGGTGGACGTGCCGGGTGGACGCCTCGTCGTGCGCCACGACACCGAGGGCGGCTGGTGGCTGGAGGGCCCGGCGGTGCTGGTCGCCGACGGTGAGGTCCTCTGATGCTGCACCGGGTCGCGCACCGCGGCTACTGCACCGTCGCACCGGAGAACACGCTGCCCGCCTTCGCCGCCGCGGTCCGGTCCGGGGCCACCCTCGTCGAGTTCGACGTCCGGGTGACCCGCGACGGCGTGCCCGTGGTGATCCACGACCGGACCGTCAACCGGACCACCTCCGGCGCCGGCCGGGTCTGGGACCTCGGCTACGACGAGATCAGGGCGCTGGACGCCGGCTCCTGGTTCGGACCCGGGTTCACCGGCCTGCGGGTGCCGTCGCTGGCCGAGACCCTCGACCTGCTCGCCCCCGGGCCGGCCGAGCTGCTGATCGAGATCAAGCCGCCGGCCACGCTGGACGAGGTGAAGACGATCGTCACCCAGGTCGCCGAGCGTGACCTGCTGGAGCGCTCGGTCTTCCAGAGCTTCGACACCGACGTGATCCGCAAGATCCGGGACGTGGTTCCGGGTGTACGGCTCGCGCTGCTGCTGTTCCGGTTCGACGCGGAGACCGTGCCGCTCTGCCGGGAGCTGGGCGTGACGTTCTGCAACCCGGCGATCGAGGACGTACTGGGCGGCCCGGAGACGATGGCCGGCCTGGCCGAGGCGGGTGTCGGTGTGATGCCCTGGACCCCGAACGACCTGGCGCAATGGCGTCCGCTGGTGCTGGCGGGAGTGGCCGGCCTGATCACCGACCGGGTCGGCGAGCTGACCGGCTGGGCCGCTGCCTGATCCCGCTTCTCCCGCTGTCTTTGGCTTTTTCCGCTGCCTGGCCGGCCGGGTCGCCGCTTTCGTGGCGGCCCGGCCGGCGTTCGTCAGAAGGTGGCCTCCGGGGCCTGTTCCAGCTCCACTTCCGGGGCCGCGGCCGGATTGGCCGGGGCGGGCGCGCCCTTGACCACGGCGCGGATCGCGGCGGCCACCGCTGGCGTGACCCGGGCGTCGAAGACGCTGGGGACGATCACTGTCGGGTTGAGCTTCTCCTCGCCCACCACGTCCGCGATGGCCCGGGCAGCGGCGAGGGCCATCTCCTCGGTGAACTCCTCGGCGCTGACGTCGAGCATCCCGCGGAACACACCGGGGAACGCCAGCACGTTGTTGATCTGGTTCGGCTGGTCGGAGCGGCCGGTGGCGACCACGGCGGCGTGCTTGCGGGCCTCCCTCGGGTCGACCTCGGGGTCGGGGTTGGCCAGGGCGAACACGATCGACTTCTCCGCCATCCGGGCGATGTCGTCGCCGGTCAGCAGGTTCGGTGCGCTGACGCCGATGAAGACGTCCGCGCCGGCGATCGCGCCGGGCAGGTCACCGGAGTAGTTGTCCCGGTTCGTGTTCTCGGCCAGCCACTGCCAGCTCTCCGACATCTCGGGCATGCCGCGGTGCAGGGCGCCCTTCCGGTCGTACGCGATGATGTCGCCCACGCCCTGGCGCAGCAGCAGCTTCATGATCGCGGTGCCGGCGGCACCGGCGCCCGAGACGACGACCCGGACGTCCTGCATCCGCTTGCCGACCACCCGCAGCGCGTTGGTCAGCGCGGCCAGCACGCAGATCGCGGTCCCGTGCTGGTCGTCGTGGAAAACCGGGATGTCGAGCTGCTCCCGCAGCCGCGCCTCGATCTCGAAGCACCGCGGCGCCGCGATGTCCTCCAGGTTGATCCCGCCGTACGCCGGCGCGATCGCCTTGACGATCCGGACGATCTCGTCGGTGTCCTGGGTGTCCAGCACCACCGGCCAGGCGTCCACGCCGCCGAAGCGCTTGAAGAGCGCGGCCTTGCCCTCCATCACCGGCATCGCCGCGGCCGGCCCGATGTTGCCCAGCCCGAGCACCGCGGAGCCGTCACTGACCACCGCGACGGTGTTGCGCTTGATGGTGAGGCGGCGGGCGTCCGCCGGGTTCTCCGCGATCGCCATGCAGACCCGGGCGACACCCGGCGTGTACGCCCGGGACAGCTCGTCACGGTTGCGCAGCGCGACCTTCGACGACACCTCGATCTTACCGCCGAGGTGCAGCAGGAAGGTCCGGTCGGAGACCTTGCGGACGTCGACGCCGTCCTGGTCCTCGAGCTGCTTGACGACCTGGTCGGCGTGCGCGGCGTCGGCGGTGTCGCAGGTCAGGTCGACCAGGACGTGAGTGGGGTCGGAGTCCACCACGTCCAGTGCCGTCACGATGGCCCCGGCCTCACCCACGCAGGTGGTGAGCCGGCCGATGGACGAGGCGTCCGCGGTAACAGCGATGCGAATCGTGATCGAGAATCCTGCGCTCGGCAGGCGGGTGGTCACCACGGTGTTCCCTCCGACGTTGGTGGGTGCTCTCCGCATTGTCGCTCTTGCGGAATAGTCGATTCACCGGCGGTGGTTACTCATGAGTCAGCACAGTTATGTAGATGCGCCGCCCGGCGGGACGTGCCACGCTGGGGCGGAGGAGGTCACTTTTGCGAAACACGTACCAGACACCCGTCCTTGACGAGCCGGACCTGTCGACCGGCGCACTCGAGCTCGAGGAGCGGCACTCGCTCAGGCGGGTGGCCGGTCTCTCCACCGAGCTCACCGACGTAACCGAGGTCGAATACCGGCAGCTGCGACTCGAGCGGGTCGTGCTGGTCGGCGTCTGGACCGAGGGAAGCGTCGACGACGCGGAGAACTCGCTGACCGAGCTGGCCGCTCTCGCCGAGACCGCGGGATCGCAGGTCCTCGAGGGCCTGATCCAGCGGCGCAAGCAACCCGACGCGGCAACCTTCATCGGCCGGGGCAAGGTCGACGAGCTGCGCGACGTGGTCGCCGACACCGGCGCCGACACCGTGATCTGCGACGGCGAGCTGTCGCCGTCCCAGCTGCGCAAGCTGGAGGAGCAGGTCAAGGTCAAGGTGGTCGACCGGACCGCCCTGATCCTCGACATCTTCGCCCAGCACGCCAAGAGCAAAGAGGGCAAGGCGCAGGTCGAGCTGGCCCAGCTGCAATACCTGTTGCCGCGACTGCGCGGCTGGGGTGACTCGCTGTCCCGCCAGGGCGGCGGCGCTGGTGGTTCGGGCGGCGGTGGCGTCGGCACCCGTGGTCCGGGTGAGACCAAGCTCGAGACCGACCGCCGGCGGATCAACACGCGCATCTCGAAACTCCGGCGCGAGATCAAGGCCATGAAGACCGTCCGGGAGACCAAGCGCTCCCGGCGTACCGCGAGCGGTGTTCCGGCAGTCGCCATCGCCGGTTACACCAACGCCGGCAAGTCCAGCCTGCTCAACCGGCTGACGCAGGCCGGTGTGCTGGTGGAGGACGCGCTGTTCGCCACCCTCGACCCGACGACCCGGCGCACCGCCGCGGAGGACGGGCGTGTCTTCACGCTCTCCGACACGGTCGGCTTCGTCCGTCACCTGCCGCACCACATCGTGGAGGCGTTCCGCTCCACGCTCGAGGAGGTGGCACACGCCGACCTGGTGGTGCACGTCCTCGACGGCGCCCACCCCGACCCGGAGGGTCAGGTCAGCGCGGTGCGTGAGGTGCTCGGCGAGGTCGGTGCCGACCGGATTCCCGAGCTGCTGGTGGTCAACAAGGTCGATGCTTCCGACGAGGAGACGATCCTCCGGCTCAAGCGGACCTGGCCGGACGCCGTGTTCGTCTCCGCCCGCTCCGGAACGGGCATCGCGGAGCTGCACAAGGCCATCGCCGACCGGCTGCCCCGTCCCGCGGTCGAGCTGACCGTGCTGGTGCCCTACGACCGGGGTGACCTGGTGGCCAGGGTGCACCGGACCGGTCAGGTGCTCCAGTCGCGTCATCTGGACGACGGCACCGAGTTGCGCGTCCGGGTGGGCGAGCAGCTAGCCGCCGAGCTCGATGAGTTCCGGAGCTGACGTCGGGCGCTTCACCAGCGTTGATCCACACGTAATACCGGTACGGGACGCCGCATGCGACACTGTGCGGATGCGGCGTCTCGTGTTCCCGATCATCGTGGGTCTCGGCTTGGTGATGATCGGTTCCTCCAGCGCGTCCGCCGAGGACCCGACCCCAGCGGCGACGGTCAGCGCGAAGGCGACGCCGGGCAAGAAGCTCTGCAAGATCACCGACCCGAAGATCGACGAGGTCTCCGGGCTGGTGGCGACGAAGAACGGCTACATCGTCATCAACGACGGCACTGACGACGCCGCCAAGAAGAAGATCTTCTTCCTGGACGCCCAGTGCGCGATCGACGAGGACAAGACCCAGGAGTACAGCGGTGACGGCCCGAAGGATCCCGAGGACCTGATCCTCTCCGCCGACGGCGACACCCTCTGGATCGCCGACGTCGGCGACGGCGGGATCCGCTCCGGCGACGCTCCCCGGCCCACCGTCGCGCTCTGGAGCATGCCGGTCAGCGGCGCCAAGAAGCCGACGCTCCACCGCCTGACCTACCCCGAGGGCGATTCCCACGACTCCGAGGCGCTGCTGCTCAACGGCGACGGCACCCCGATCATCGTGACCAAGGAGATCGGCAAGAACGCGAGCGTCTACCAGCCGACCGGGCCGCTCAAGCCCAAGTTGACGACTGGTGTCCCGCTGAAGAAGGTCGCCGACCTACCCATCAACGCCACCGAGACGGCCGGCAACCCGGTCGCCCGGATCGGCAACAAGACGATCACCGGCGGCGCGATCGCACCCGGTGGCGCCAAGGTGGTCCTGCGGACCTACACCGATGCGCTGGAGTGGGACGTCACCGGCGGCGACGTGATCGCCGCGCTCAAGAAGGAGCCGCGCACCACCGGCCTCCCCAACGAGCCGTTCGGTGAGGCGATCAGCTACAGCCCCGACGGCAAGACGTTCCTCACGGTCTCCGACATGAACGGTGACAAGACCACCGCCAACAACATCCGGCAGTACACGCCGGCGACGACAGTGGCCAAGAAGTCCGAGAAGTCGGGCGACGACGCGGCCGGCGACCCGTGGTATCTGAACGTCAACAACCTCACCTACGCGGTGGCCGGCGTCGGCGGCTTCGGCCTGCTCCTGGTGGCGGTCGGCGTCTTCGGCATCATGCGGTTCCGCAAGTCGCCGCGCGCCGCCTCCTCGGATGCGGACGACGCGTCCCTCGGCGGCCTGAACGCGCACGACCCGGAAACCGAGCTGATCGGCGTCGGCGGCGGCCAGCGAGCCGGCGTCTACGGCGGCGTCGGCGGTGGTGGCGGTGGTGGTGCCGGTGGCGGCGGTCCCAGCGGCTCCGGACCGGTCTACGGCGGCGCCCGGTCGGGTCCGCCCGCCGGTGGCGCCCAGCGCGGCTCCGGCCCGGTCTACGGCGGCGCCCCCGCCGGCGGCCCTCAGTACGCCCGTCCCGCCGGAGGCCAGCAGCCGCCCCCACGCGGCCCGCAGCCGCCGCGCGGTCCCCAGCAGCAACCCCCTCGTGCTCCGCAGCCGCCCGGCCGCGGATCGCAGCAGGCACCGGCCCGCACGCCGCAGGCCCCGCCGGTGCGCGGTCCGCAGCAGGCTCCCGGCCGCGGTCCGCAGCAGCCGCCCGCTCGTGGCCCGCAACAGCCGCCTGCCCGCGGTGGTTCGCAGCCCCCTGCCCGCGGCGGCCAGCAACCCCCTGCTCGTGGCGGTTCGCAGCCGCCCGCTCGCGGTGGTTCGCAGCCGCCCGCTCGCGGTGGTTCGCAGCAGCCTCCGGCCCGAGGACCGCAGCCTCCGGCTCGTGGCTCGCAGCAGCAACCGCGCGGCCCGCAGCCGCCGCCCGGGCGTGGCCAGCAGCCGCCGCCGGGTCGCGGTGGTGGAGGGCAGCAGCGTGGGCCTCAGCAGGGTGGACAGCGGCCCCCAGGGACCTACGGCGGCAGGCAGCAGCCCGGCCCCGGCGGCAACGACGACCGGCGTAACGGCTACCGCTAGCGGATTCTCGCGCTACCGGCTTCTCGCGCTACCGGCTTCTCGCGCTACCGGCTTCTCGCGCTACCGGCTTCTCGCGCTACCGGCTTCCCGCCGGCTGCTGCCGCCACTCGGTGACGGCTGCCACCGCTTGGTCCTGGCTCACAACTTTCGTCAGCGCAGACTTCCGCTCTTGAAAAGGCCGACCCTCTCCCGAGGGCCGGCCTTTCTGCTGTCGGATTCCGCCGGAGCCGGTCAGCCCTGCCGGAGCCGGTCAGCCCTGCCGGAGCCGGTCAGCCCTGCCGGAGCCGGTCAGACCCGCCGGAGCACCGCCACGACGCGGCCCATGATCGTCGCGTCGTCGCCCGGGATCGGGTCGAAGGCCGGGTTGGCCGGCATCAGCCAGACATGCCCGTCCCGCTGCCGATAGCTCTTCACGGTCGCCTCACCGTCGATCATCGCCGCCACGATGTCACCGGCCTCAGCGGTCGGCTGCTGGCGGACCACCACCCAGTCACGGTTGCAGATCGCGGCGTCGATCATCGAGTCGCCCTTGACCTCCAGCATGAAGACCTCGCCCTCGCCGACCAGCTCGCGCGGCAGCGGGAAGAACTCCTCCACCGCCTGCTCGGCCAGGATCGGGCCACCGGCGGCGATCCGGCCGACGAGCGGCACATAGGCCGGCTGCGGACGGGCTGCCCGCATCGCCTCGTCGTCGACGAGATCGCTAGGCGCCCGCACGTCGACGGCACGCGGCCGGTTCGGGTCGCGGCGCAGGTAGCCCTTGGTCTCCAGCGCCTTCAGCTGATAGGCCACGCTGGACGGTGAGACCAGCCCGACCGCCTCGCCGATCTCCCGGACGCTCGGCGGGTAGCCGTAGCGCTCCACCCAGTTGCGGATGAACTCCAGGATCCGGCGCTGCCGGGCGGTGAGATCCGTGGCGACGGCCTCGGGCAGGTGGCTGACCGGGGTGACCGAGCGCAACTGCGGCGCGTCGGCCCCGCGGGCACGGCTGGGTGAACGGCGCCGCATGGCCGCTGAGGCGCCGGTTGCCTCGGGCTTTCCGCTCTGGTGCTGCTGCCGGCTCGTCCGGTCGTCGGTCGACACGTCCGCCCTCCCTGTCGGCCAGTGCCTGTCGGCACGTGGTACATCGCGGAGCCGGGACAGACACCGTGGGGATGGTGTTTGTCCGGCTGACCCCTCTTGACGCAAAACCTAATAGGGAGGTGCGACATATTCAAACATCTGTACGACCTTTTCCCGGCGTGTCGCTCTCAAGTGCTCGACTTTCGTACCCCTGTTCTGATAGACCGTCGTACGGACGTTCTATCGAACGGGTGTCCGATCAGGGGGAGGACGAGATGGTGAGCACGGGTGCGCGACACGTTGAACCGCCTCTGCGGCTCACCCGGCGCGGGCGGGTGGTGCTGCTCGGCCTGTTCTTTCTGATGGCCGTCCTGGCGAGTGTCGTGCTGTTCGCCACGGCCTCGCAGGTCTGACCGACTTCGTCCCTTCCCGGCGCGGCGACACGCCCATCCGGCCGCTCCAAGTGATCGTGACATCACCCCTGGTGGTGAGGTGCAAAATACGGCGCGTCGGCATGCCTCTGAGCTTGCATCGGCGTCCGTCGGGGCCTAGCGTCTACCCCAACATCTAGTGGTTACAAAGATGTAAGTCATCCACAGGTTGGGTTTCCCTCTCCCGGTTATCCACATGTCGTCCACAGCGTCGCACTGGTTCCGACCATGGCGGAGCTGCGCTTCTGCATGTCCTCAAGCCGTCGGGAGGGTGTCCGGAAGGGGTCAACGGTGCGTTGCCCGTACTGTCGCCACGCCGATTCGCGCGTGGTCGACTCGCGTGAGGCCGACGACGGTCAGCTGATCCGTCGCCGTCGCTCGTGTACTGAGTGCGGCAAGCGTTTCACCACGGTGGAGGAGGCCGTCCTCGCCGTCGTCAAGCGCAGCGGTGTCACCGAGCCGTTCAGCCGGACGAAGATCATGAGCGGTGTCCGGAAGGCCTGTCAGGGCCGGCCCGTCGACGAGGACTCGATCGCGTTGCTCGCGCAGCGGGTCGAGGAGACCGTCCGGGCCCGGGGCGCTGCCGAGATCCCCAGCCATGACGTGGGCCTGGCGATCCTCACGCCGCTGCGTGAGCTCGACCAGGTGGCATATCTCCGGTTCGCCAGTGTGTACAAGTCGTTCGACTCTCTCGACGAATTCGAGAAGGAGATCGCGGCACTGCGCGACGTGGCGGTCGCCAGGGAACCCGGGACGCGACACGCCGTCGCGCCGCGGTCCGGCACCCGCGCACCAAAGCTCAACGGCTGATCACGGCCGATTTCAGCTACAGCAGTCAGTGGTATTTCGAGGGGGAGCACGTTCTATGGCCGGAGACGGCATCACTGCAGGTCGCCAGCGCAGCCGCACCAGCGGCGGCAACGGCGCCGCGGCCGGGGGGCTGCGTGTGGAGCGGGTTTGGACGACCGAGGGCATTCATCCGTACGACGAGGTGGAGTGGGAACGCCGCGACGTCGTCATGACGAACTGGCGTGACGGCTCGATCAACTTCGAGCAGCGCGGTGTCGAGTTCCCGGCGTTCTGGAGCGTGAACGCGGCGAACATCGTCACCACGAAGTACTTCCGTGGTGCGGTCGGCACGCCGGAGCGCGAGTGGACGCTGAAGCAGCTCATCGACCGGGTCGTGAAGACCTACCGCAAGGCCGGCGAGGAGCACGGTTACTTCGCCACCGCCGCCGACGCCGAGTTGTTCGACCACGAGCTGACCTGGATGCTGCTGCACCAGGTGTTCAGCTTCAACTCGCCGGTCTGGTTCAACGTCGGCACCAAGTCGCCGCAGCAGGTCAGCGCCTGCTTCATCCTCTCCGTCGACGACTCGATGGACTCCATCCTCGACTGGTACAAAGAGGAGGGACTGATCTTCAAGGGCGGCTCCGGCTCGGGTGTGAACCTGTCCCGGATCCGGTCGTCCAAGGAGCTCCTGTCCTCCGGCGGCACGGCGAGCGGCCCGGTCAGCTTCATGCGCGGCGCCGACGCCAGCGCGGGGACCATCAAGTCCGGCGGCGCCACCCGGCGTGCCGCGAAGATGGTCATCCTCGACGTCGACCACCCGGACATCGAGGAGTTCGTGCAGACCAAGGCGCGCGAGGAGGACAAGATCCGCGCGCTGCGGGACGCCGGCTTCGACATGGACCTGGGCGGCTCCGACATCGTCAGCGTTCAGTACCAGAACGCCAACAACTCGGTGCGCGTCAGTGACGAGTTCATGCGGGCCTACGAGGAGGGCACCGAGTTCGGTCTCCGTGGCCGGCTCAACGGCGAGGTCATCGAGACCATCGACGCCAAGAAGCTCTTCCGCGGCATCGCCAAGGCCGCCTGGGAGTGCGCCGACCCCGGCCTGCAGTACGACGACACCATCAACGACTGGCACACCAACCCCGAGACCGGCCGGATCACCGCGTCCAACCCGTGCTCGGAGTACATGTCGCTGGACGACTCGTCCTGCAACCTGGCCTCGCTGAACCTGATGAAGTTCCTCAAGGCCGACGGTGGCTTCGAGGTGGAGAAGTTCGTCAAGAGCGTCGAGTTCATCATCACCGCGATGGACATCTCGATCTGCTTCGCCGACTTCCCGACCGAGAAGATCGGGATCACCACCCGGGCGTACCGGCAGCTGGGCATCGGCTACGCGAACATCGGTGCGCTGCTGATGGCCTCCGGCCTGCCGTACGACTCCGAGGGTGGCCGCAGCGTCGCCGCCGCGATCACCTCGCTGATGACCGGTACGGCGTACCGGCGCTCGGCCGAGCTGGCCGGTGTCGTCGGCGCGTACGAGGGTTATGCCCGCAACGCCGACGCGCACCAGCGCGTCATGCGCAAGCACGCCGCCGCCAACGACGCGGTCCGCCCGCAGGGTGACGTCGCCACCGAGATCGTCCGTGAGGCCACCCGCCAGTGGCAGAACGGCAACAAGATCGGTGCCAAGAGCGGCTGGCGCAACGCGCAGGCGTCGGTGCTCGCCCCGACCGGCACCATCGGCCTGATGATGGACTGTGACACCACGGGCATCGAGCCCGACCTCGCGCTCGTCAAGTTCAAGAAGCTTGTCGGCGGCGGCTCCATGCAGATCGTCAACCAGACCGTCCCGCGTGCGCTGCGCAGCCTCGGCTACCTCGAGGAGCAGGTCGAGGCGATCGTCGAGCACATCGCCGAGCACGGCAACGTGATCGACGCCCCCGGTCTCAAGCCGGAGCACTATGCGGTCTTCGACTGCGCCATGGGCGAGCGGGCCATCGCGCCGATCGGCCACGTCCGGATGATGGCCGCCGTGCAGCCGTTCATCTCGGGTGCCATCTCCAAGACGGTCAACATGCCGGAGACGGCGACCGTCGAGGAGATCGAGGAGATCCACTACCAGGGCTGGAAGCTCGGCCTCAAGGCGCTGGCGATCTACCGCGACAACTGCAAAGTGGGCCAGCCGCTCTCCGCGGTGAAGTCGAGCAAGGCTGCGGCGCCCGCGGTCGAGGAGGCCACCAAGGCGGTCGAGAAGATCGTCGAGAAGGTCATCGAGTACCGCCCCATCCGCAAGCGGCTGCCGAAGAAGCGCCCGTCCGAGACGGTGTCCTTCTCGGTCGGCGGCGCCGAGGGCTACCTCACCGCCTCGTCCTACCCGGACGACGGCCTCGGCGAGGTTTTCCTGAAGATGTCGAAGCAGGGTTCCACCCTGGCCGGCGTGATGGACGCCTTCTCGGTGGCCATCTCGATAGGCCTGCAGTACGGCGTTCCGCTCGAGACGTTCGTCAGCAAGTTCACCAACATGCGCTTCGAGCCGGCCGGCATGACCGACGACCCGGACGTGCGCATGGCGTCCTCGGTGATGGACTACATCTTCCGTCGCCTGGCGCTGGACTTCCTGCCGTACGACACTCGCGCCGAACTCGGCATCTTCACCGCCAAGGAGCGCACCGCCCAGGCACAGGCCGAAGCCGCCGCCGAGGCCGCCGCCACCGTGGACCTGGCCGGCATGGCCGCGTCCGCACCGGTCGCCACCCCGGCCGGCTCGTCCGCCGTCACGGTGGCCGAGGCCAAGGCGTCGACCACCCCGGAAAAGGAGGCCCCGGTGACCGCCGGCTCCTCGACCGAGCTGCTCGAGATCGTCACGGGCCACTCCGCCGACGCACCGCTCTGCTTCACCTGCGGCACGAAGATGCGCCGCGCCGGCAGCTGCTACGTCTGCGAGGGCTGCGGCTCCACCTCCGGCTGCAGCTGACGCTGCCTGGACGAAGCGGCCGCCCGGTTCCCGAAAGGAACCGGGCGGCCGCCGTTCGTCACGCCTTCTTCTGCGCCTCGCGCAGCCAGACACCGAACTCCACAGCGGTGCGCACCCCGTGCTCCAGCACCGCCGTGTAGATCTCGAACCCGCTCACCTCGTCCGGGTACTCCGCCCGTTGATGCCACACGCTCTTGATGGCGAGAACCGCCTCGCGCTCCTCGTCGGTGATCCGCTCAGCGAGCTCCCGATGCCACTCCGCGCCGTCCGCGTGGTCGTGGTTCAGCCAGATCGACAGGTCGACGCGCCATTCGCCGAGCGTCAGCGTCACGTGGTAGCGCTGGTCCCGCTCCGGCCCCTCGCGCTCGTCGTTGTAGGAGAACCCGGTCACACCGGGGATGTCGACCGCGCGCCCGAGTAGTGCCACGACATCGGCGGGCGCGTAGTCCGGCCCGCCCAGGAGCATCACGTCCAGGTCGCGCCAGACCATCAGCCCGGATACGAAGCTGCCGGTGGGCAGCAACGGACCCAGGGGCTCCAGCAAGGCAAGCACCGAACGCGCCTCGGACTGCAGATCCTCGGGCCGGCCCATCCTGCTCTCCTCCCCATCGCGAACAACCTCATCGCGAACAACCTCATCGCGAACAACCTCATCGCGAACAACCTCATCGCGGGCACTCTCATCGCGAACACGCCCATCGCGAAAACTCGATGAATTGTGGGACGTGCCCGGCGGTACTGTTCCACGGGCCCCGCGCTTTAACGTGTAAGTTGAGGTGGTGGCCAGCCTCGAGGTCGATTCCCCGCGCCTGAACTCCGCCAAGGCCGCCGTCGGCGTCTCCTTCGCGATGAACGGTTTCGCGTACGCGGGCTGGCTCTCCCGGGCCCCCGCCGCCCGCGAGGCCCTCGACGTCTCCGCTGCCGGGTTCGGCCTTCTGCTGCTCTGCATGTCCGCGTCCGCGGTCGCCGCCATCCCGCTGGCCGGCCCGATCGTCCAGCGTTTCGGCCCGTCCCGCGCCGTGCTGTACAGCTGCATGTCCCTGGTCGCCGGCCTCGCCGCGCTCGCCACCGGCGTCCTGCTCGGCTCACCCGTGGTGGCCGGCGCCGGCCTCCTCTTCGCCGGGGTGGCCACCAGCACCTGGGACGTCGCCATGAACGTCGAGGGCGCCGACGTCGAACGCCGCCTGGGCCGCACGCTGATGCCCCGCTTCCACGCCGGCTTCAGCCTGGGCACGGTCACCGGTGCCGCCACGGGCGCCGCCGCCGCAGCCACCGGCCTGCCCCTCTGGGCGCAGATCTACATCTCCGCCGCCCTCACCGCCACGGTGATGGCCTTCGCCGTCAGCCGCTTCCTCCCGCACACCCCACGGGAACCGGGCGAGCGCCCCGCGATGAGCGTCGGCCAGGCCTGGCGCGAACCTCGCACCCTCCTCATCGGCCTGGTCATGCTCGGCTTCGGCTTCACCGAGGGCACCGCGAACGACTGGCTCGCCATCAGCCTGGTCGACGGCTACGGCACCAGCGAAACCGTCGGCGCCATCGGCTTCGGCGTCTTCGTCACCGCCATGACCCTCGCCCGCCTCTTCGGCGGCCACGCCATCGAACGCTGGGGCCGCGTCCCCGTACTCCGCCTGACCGCCCTCGCCGCCGCCGCCGGCCTCCTCCTGGTGGTGACCGGCGACGCCGTCCCGGTCGCCCTGCTGGGCGCCCTTCTCTGGGGCGTAGGCGCCTCCCTGGGCTTCCCCATCGGCATGAGCGCCGCCGCCGACGACCCGGCCCGCGCCGCCATCCGCGTCTCGGTGGCCGGCTCAGTGGGCTACGGCGCCTTCCTGGCCGGCCCACCCCTCATCGGCTTCGCCGCCGAACACTTCGGCATCCTGCGCTCCATCCTCTGCGTCCTGGGCGCCCTCGCCATCGGCCTGGCAGCTTCGCATGCGGCTAAACCTTCAAAAACCCCTTGAGACGTACGCAGACCCCGCACATCCCGCCGCCCGCCGCTCACACCTACCGATGCTCGGCCAGGAAGTCGCCGATGAGAGAGGCGAGAAGGGCAGGCTGTTCGATCACCATGGCGTGGGACGCGTCCGCCAGCGACAGATAACGCAGATGCGGCACCCCCTTCGCCTGGTCGACCAGGAAGCGCCGGTGAGCCGAATACAACTCCGCGAACGGCTCCTGCGCCGGCAGGCTCCGAGTGGGCAGGACCACCAGTTCAGGGCAGGTGGTGGCGGCATAGACCGGCGTCAGGTCAAGGCTGTTCATCAAGGCGCGGAGCTGGCTGGTGACCGCAGCGGACGGGCGGATCGACGTTTCGCCGTTCTCGTGGACGAGGTTGCGGCGGAAGCCCTCGATCCACACCTTCTCGTTGGCGCCCATGTCGCGGGCTGCCATCTGCTGCCCCTCGACCAGGTCGGGCAACTGTTCAGCGGGGATCACCCCGCCGGCGGCGGCCTCCATGGTGTCGAAGACGGCGTGCAGGCGAGTGAGTTCGGCCTCGGCTTTCTCCGGGTCGAGGCCGGGCAGGTGTTCGGCGCGGGTGGGCGGGGGATTGCCGTCCAGGCTGATCACGCCGGGGGACTCGGGGTGGCGCTGACCCCAGAGGGCGGCCAGCATGCCGCCGAGGGAGTGGCCGACGACGGCCGGCCGGTTCAGCTCGAGCTGAACGCAGACGGCGGCCAGGTCACCGAGGGCGGCGTCCCAGGTCCAGGTGCCGTCGCCGGAACGACCGTGCCCACGGAGGTCGACGGTGACGACGCGGTGCCGGGGGCGCAGGGCGCGGGCCAGCGTGGTCATGTGGGCGAGGTTGCCGCCTGCCCCGTGCAGCAGTAACAGTGGCGGCTCGTCGCCGCCGAAGTCGCGCACGGCGAGGGGCAGGTCGCCGGCGTCGATGAGGCGGTCGTTGATCATTGTGGCTCCTCTGTCGAAGGCGAACCTGCTGAAGGCGAACCTGCTGAAGGCGAACCTGCTGAAGGCGAACCTGCTGAAGGCGGACCTGCTGAAGGCGGACCTGTCGGAAGCGATCCGGACACGGGCGCATCTGCCGCACGTGCAACCGACGCAGGCGCGCGCAGAAGCCGCTCCCGCACAGCGGCCACCGGAACCCCGCCATCCTCGTGGCGGGGCAGGCGCCCACGCCGCACGAGGTCGTGCACACCCTGGCGGCTGATACCCAGCATGGCGCCCGCCGCCGCGTAGGACACCGAGTGGGCGAACGGATGACCGACCAGGCGGATCACGGCCTGACCGAGCGGAGCCCGCCACCAGTCCACCGGCGGCGCGAACGTGTGGTCCTCGGGATAGAGGGTCGCCATGAGCCGGCCGATCGTGTGGATGGCGGCCGAGTTGCTCCCGTTCGCGATGGTGTCGGCCCATTCGGCCGCCCGCACGCGGAACTGATCGCGCAGCACAGCGACCTCCCCGTCGTCCTCGAGAAGGATCTCCAGCGGATCGAGAAGGCGCACGTCGATCAGCCGGAGCAGCTGCTGCGCCAAGTCACCGCCCATCACCTCATCCTTCCGCTACTTGACACGCCCCGTCAAGCGAACCACCGTAGTCACGCTCCGTGCATCAAAGGTGGCGAAAACGCCCTCTTCCGCTGGGCGGCTGGGGACAGTACGGTGTGCCCGGTACCCGGGGAGGATCACGAGTGCGTAAGCGTTTCGCCGTGCTGAGCGCCGCCGCGTTGCTGGCTCTGTCGCCGGCTCTGTCCGGCTGCAGCAAGCCCGCCGAATCCAGTGCCACAACCCCGCCTCCGGTCAAGGTTGTGGAGCCACCGGCCGCGTCGGCGGGCGGCGCCTGCATCCTGTGGGACTGGGGTTTCATCGAGGAGAAGATCGGCCACAGGTTCTCGGTGGCCGCTTCCGATCAGGTCGATGAAACGTCCACCTGTGTCGTGCAGGACGTGGACCAACCGTGGCCCGACTTGTCACTCTCCGTGGTGGAGACGACAAAGGCCGACCCGGCCCTGTTCCTCGACGCGCGGATGCCGGCGAAGGCGACCAAGCTCAAGGGTCTCGGCAAGGCCGCCTACCGGTTGAACAGCAAGGCCGCGAGCGGTCACGGCCCGACCGTGGAGATCGGCTGGCTCAGCGGGGCGAAACAGCTGCAGACGCTTCGGTTCCGTTTCGCTCAGGGCGCCAAGGCGGACGAGGTCAAGGAGATGAACACCAAACTCCTCAACCTCGCCAAAGCCATGGACACCACCAGCTAGACACTTCCCGCGGCGGCGTCCCCTCAACGTCGCCCCGCTCGGCAACCAGCTGGCTCCCAGCGCTGCCTCACGGCTCCCGATCAGCACTCACGCCCAGCCGGACCAGTTGTGTGCGAGCCGGCTGTCGTCCGGGGACGGCCGAAGCAAACCGAAGCCGAACCCCGCTAGCGCGCCGCCACGAACACCCGCGACGCCACCTCACGCGGCAGCCGAATCTTGTCCCCGGACCGGTCTATGGTCACACCATCCCGCTCCTGAGCCACCGTAACCGTGGTCCCCGGGTCGATCCCCGCCGCGTGCAACTGCCGCAGAACATCCGCATTGGTCTGAACGCTCTCACAGATCCGCCGAACCACGACGTCCCCCGACAACCCGGGAAACGCGAGGTTCCGCTCGCCCTGGCTGAGGGCCTCCGCGGTCTCGTCCGGCGCACCCAGCTGTTCCAAACCGGGGATCGGGTTCCCGTACGGCGAGCGGGTCGGCTTGTTCAGCAGCTCGTACACCCGCTTCTCCACCGCGTCGCTCATCACGTGCTCCCACCGGCAGGCCTCTTCGTGGGCCTCCTCGTAGGGCATCCCGATGACGTTGACGAGCAGCAGCTCGGCGAGACGGTGCTTGCGCATGACACCGACCGCGGCGTGGCGGCCCTGGTCGGTGAGGACCAGGTGGCGGTCGCCCTCGACGGTGAGGAGCCCGTCGCGCTCCATCCGCGCGACGGTCTGGCTGACCGTGGGACCGCTCTGGTGCAGGCGCTCGGCGATCCGGGCGCGGAGGGCTGGAATGCCCTCTTCTTCCAACTCGAGGATGGTCTTCAGATACATCTCGGTGGTATCGACGAGATCGTTCACGATGCGGTCCTCCCAGCAGCGATAATACCGCGTGGCGGGGGGTTGACATCCGCCCCGAGCAAGTGCCAAGAGACCCTACCCGAAGCCGAAACGCATGTGCTAACGACACGGTGGCCTCACCCTGCCGAAGGATGTGCGTGGCAGCATGTCGGCATGGCGGACGAAACGACGGCGGTCGTGTGGGACAGCGCGCTGCTCGACTATGACATGGGGGACCATCCGCTGAACCCAGTTCGGGTGGAGCTCACCATGGCGCTGGCCCGCGAACTCGGCGTTCTGGACCGTCCGCACGTCCAGATGATCACCCCGCGGCCCGCGAGTGACATCGATCTCACCAGGGTGCATCGTCCCGACTATCTGGACGCCGTGCGGCTCGCGCCGATCGATCCGTTCTTCACCGGCTGGGGTCTGAACACCGCTGACAATCCCGTCTTCGAGGGCATGCACGACTCCTCGGCGCGGATCTGCGGTGCGACTCTGGCGGCCACGCGGGCGGTCTGGCACGGCTCGGCGCGGCGGGCGGTGAACATCGCGGGCGGGCTGCATCACGCGATGCCGGCGCGGGCCTCCGGCTTCTGTGTCTACAACGATCCGGCCGTGGCGATCGCCTGGATGCTGGAGCAGGGCGCGCAGCGGGTGGCCTACATCGACATCGACGTGCACCACGGTGACGGTGTGCAGGCCGCCTTCTACAACGATCCGCGGGTGCTCACCGTGAGCCTGCACGAGACGCCTCTGGCGCTCTTCCCGGGCACCGGGTTCGCCGACGAGGTGGGCGGGCCGGATGCCGAGGGCACGGCGGTCAACGTGCCGCTGCCGCCGAGCACCGGCGACGCCGGCTGGCTGCGGGCTTTCCACGCGGTGGTGCCGTCGGTGGTCCGCAGCTTCGCCCCGGAGATCATTTTCAGCCAGTGCGGGGCTGACGGTCACCGGCTCGATCCGCTCGCCGACATGCAGTTGTCGGTGGACGGGCAGCGGGCCGCCTACATCGCGATCCGTGCGCTCGCCGACGAGGTCTGCGACGGCCGGTGGGTGGCGACCGGCGGCGGGGGGTACGCGCTCGTCGAAGTCGTGCCACGGGCGTGGACGCACCTGCTCGCCGTGGCCACCGGCGAGCCGCTGGCCCCGGAGACCCGTACGCCTCCAGCCTGGCGCGCCCTGGCCGCTGAGCGCCGCCCCGGCACCGAGATCCCGGAGACGATGACCGATGGCACTCCACCCGAGGTCCAGCAGTGGGCACCCGGCAACACCGACGCCGTCGACCGCGCGATCCTCGCCACCCGCACGGCGGTGTTCCCGTTGATCGGCCTCGATCCGCACGACCCGCGGGACTAGGGGCCACCGGTGGAACGCAGCGCAGACGTCCTGCTCGCCGACGGGTCCGCCGCGCACCTGCGGCAGATCCGTCCCGAGGACGCGCCGGCCATCGTGGACTTCCACTCGCGGATGAGCGACCGGACCCGCTACCTGCGGTACTTCTCGCCGTACCCGCGGATCCCGGAGCGGGACCTGCGGCGTTTCGTCAACGTCGACCACAGTGACCGGGAGGCGTTCGTCACCGTCGCCGACGGCCGGATCACCTCGGTCGGCCGGTACGAGCGGCTCGGCCCGGGGTCCGCGGAGGCCGAGGTCGCCTTCGTGGTGGAGGACGCGCTCCAGGGCCGGGGCATCGGCTCGGTGCTGCTGGAGCATCTGGCCGAGGCCGCCCGCGAGCACGGCATCACCCGGTTCGTCGCCGAGGTGCTGCCGGAGAACGGCGGCATGCTGCGTGTCTTCGGCGACTCCGGCTATCAGGTCCAGCGGCGGTACGCGGACGGCGTCGTCCACCTGAGCTTCCCGATCGCGCCGACGGAGAAGTCCCGTGAGGTGCAGGAGTCCCGCGAGCACCTGACCGAGGCCCGGTCGATCGCCCGTCTGCTGGCACCGCGCGGCATCGCCATCTACGGTGCGAGCGCGACCGGCCACGGCATCGGTGCGGCAATGCTCGGCAACCTGCGCGACGGCGGTTTCACGGGTGCGGTGGTGCCGGTGCATCCGACTGCGGAGAAGGTGGCCGGGCTTCCCGCGTACCGGAGTGCCTCGCAAGCCGGTGTCCCGATCGACCTGGCCCTGATCGCCGTGCCCGCGGAGGCTGTCTCGGAGGCCGGCGCGGACGCGGCCCGGGCCGGTGCTGGTGGTGTGGTGGTGGTCTCGGCGGGCTTCGCCGAGACCGGCGTGGAGGGCGCCTCCGAACAGCGCGGCCTGATCGAGCGCGCGCGTGCGGCGGGCTTGCGGGTGGTCGGGCCGAGCAGCTTCGGTCTCGCCAACACCGACCCCGCGGTCCGCCTGAACGCCACCATGTCGCCCCGCCTGCCGACAGCGGGCCGGGTGGGCTTTTTCAGTCAGAGTGGGGCACTCGGTGTGGCGTTGCTGGCCGAGGCCGACCGCCGTGGCCTGGGCCTGTCCAGTTTCGTCTCGGCCGGCAACCGGGCCGACGTCTCCGGCAACGACCTGCTGCAGTACTGGCAGGACGACCCCGGCACCGACGTCGTGCTGCTCTATCTGGAGACGTTCGGCAACCCGCGCAAGTTCGCCCGGCTGGCCCGCCGGATGAGCCGGATCAAGCCGGTGGCGGCGGTCGCGTCGGCCACCCGGCCGCCGGGCCTGGCCGGGAACCTGCCCGGTCCGGACGCCAACGCGGTGACCGCCCTGTTCGCCCGTTCCGGCGTCATCCGCGTGGACACCGTTCAAGAACTCTTCGACGTGGGCATGCTGCTCGCACACCAGCCGCTGCCGGCCGGGCGCCGGGTGGCCGTCGTGGGCAACTCGTCGGCCCTGGCCGAGCTGGCCGTCGTCGCCTGCCACGCCGCCGGGCTGATCGTGGCCGAGGGTTATCCGCACGACGCCGGTCCCGGTGCGACAGCGCACGACCTCGCCGACGCGCTGGCTGACGCCGCTGTCGACGAGCGGGTGGACGCGCTGGTCGCGGTCTGCGCGCCGCCGGTGCCGGGCCAGCTCTCCGACGAGGATGCCGACTTCGCCGCGGCCCTGGCCAGCGTGGCCCTGGCGGGGGAGAAGCCGACAGTGGCCACGCTCGTGTTCGGGACGGTTCCGCAGCGGGTTCCGGTCTATCCGTCGGTCGAGGAGTCGGTGCGGGCCCTGGCCCGCGTGATCACCTACGCCGAGTGGCTGCGCCGCCCGCCGGGTGTTCTGCCCGAGTTGCCGGGGGTGGACGTGCCGGCGGCGGAGGCAGCGGTCGCGGCGGAGGACGCCGAGGGGCTGCTGACCGCCTACGGCATCTCGGTGGTGCCGTCGACCCTCGCGATCACCGAGGACGGCGCGGTCGCTGCGGCGGCTGAGCTGGGCTATCCGGTCGCGCTCAAGGCGGCGGGCGGTGGGTTGCGCCATCGGATCGACCTCGGCGCCGTGCGCCTCGCGCTTTCCGACAAGCAGGGGGTACGCGACGCGTACCGTGAATTGTCCTCCGCCTTCGGCCCGGACGTCCTCGTGCAGACGATGGTCGCGCCCGGTGTGGCCTGTGTCGTCGAGCTCGTGGAGGATCCGGCTTTCGGCCCGGTTGTCGGGTTCGGGCTGGGCGGCGTGGCCAGCGAGCTTCTCGGCGACCTGGGCTGGCGTGCCGCGCCGTTGACCGATCGGGCTGCTGACGCCCTCGTCGACGAGCCGCGGGCGGCTCCGCTCCTGCACGGTTACCGCGGCTCGACCCCCGTTGACCGAGCCGCGCTGACCGACCTGCTGCTGCGGGTGGGCCGGCTGGCGGACGAGCACCCCCGGGTCCGGTCGCTGACCCTCAACCCGGTCCTGGCCCGCCCCGGCGGCATCTCCGTCCTGCACGCGGTCGTCGAGTTCGGCGATGCCGGTGTCCGCCCGGACACCGGCCCGCGAAGGCTACGCAGCGCCTGAGCGCTGCCGGCCGCGTCAGACGGCGTACGCCTCGAGGCGGGAGGCCCGCTCCGGGTCGCGCAGCTTCAGCATGGTGACCTTCTCGATCTGGCGGATGCGCTCGCGGCTCAGGCCGAACTCGCGGCCCACCTCGTCGAGCGTGCGCTGCCGGCCGTCGTCCAGGCCGAAGCGCAGCCGGATCACCGCCGACTCCCGCTCGGAGAGCGTGGACAGGACGATCTCGACCTCGCTGCGGAGCTCGCCCTGGCCGACGGTCTCACCGGGCTGGTTCGGCCCGGCCGCCGCGACGAAGTCACCGAGGGCGCTCTCACCGTCCTCGCCGACCGCCTGGTCCAGGCTGACGGGCTCCCGGTCGTACGAGATCAGCTCGATGACCTGGAACTCCGGAACGTCCATCGCCTTGGCGATCTCGGCGATGCTGGGCTCCCGGCCGAGCGACGCGGCCAGGTCGCGCCGGCTGCGCACCATGCGGTTGACCTGCTCGACCATGTGCACCGGGATGCGGATGGTGCGGGCCTGGTCGGCCATGGCGCGGGTGATGGCCTGCCGGATCCACCAGGTGGCGTACGTCGAGAACTTGTAGCCCTTGGTGTAGTCGAACTTCTCGACGGCGCGGATCAGGCCGAGGTTGCCCTCCTGGATCAGGTCCAGGAACGCCATGCCGCGTCCGGTGTAGCGCTTGGCGATGCTCACCACGAGGCGCAGGTTCGCCTCGAGCAGGTGATTCTTCGCGGCCCTACCTTCGGCGACGATGATGTGGAGCAGAGGCGCCAGGTCGGCGGGTGCGGTGGGAAGCTTCTCGTCCGCGTAAAGCCCGGCCTCGATGCGCTTGGACAGCGTCACCTCCTCCACGGCGGTGAGCAGCCGGGTGCGGCCGATGCCGTTGAGGTAGGCGCGGACCAGATCGGCGGATACGCCGCGCTCGTCGGTCGCGTCCAGGTCGGCAAGTGCCTCGACTTCGTCGGTCATGATGGTCTCGACGACCTTGGACTCCGACGCCTTCATCTCCAGGACCACTTTGAGTCCCCTCCCCGCGATAACGTCTCGTGCGTACCAGCCGCATCCGTGCCGGTGAGGGCTAGCTTGGTCTGCGGCGCGTTAAGCGGAGGTGAGGCCAGCGTCCAGGTGGCATGAATCGGGGAGAACCCTGACGTCGTCAAACCGACAACCCGGGCGTTCACCCTTCGCACCCGGTTGTCACGCCCCGATAATGTGCATGCCCCGAGGAAAGGGATGGTCGTGGTCTTCAAACGCATGATGCAGGCGTTCGGTGTTGGTGGTCCTTCGGTCGACACGGTGCTGGCCAACCCCAACACGTACCCTGGTGGGGTCCTGGAGGGTCAGGTCCACGTGGTCGGCGGTGACCATGCCGTCGACGTCGAATACCTGGCGATCGGCCTGATCACCCGGGTCGAGGTGGAGAGCGGCGACAGCGAGTACCAGACGAACCAGGAGTTCCACCGGCAGCGGCTCACCGGTTCCTTCCGGCTGGAGCCGGGCGTCCGCCACGACGTGCCGTTCCGGTTCGAGGTGCCCTGGCAGACGCCCATCACCGAGCTGTACGGGCAGCGGCTTCACGGCATGACGATGGGCCTGACCACCGAGCTCGAGGTGGCCCGCGCTGTCGACAAGTCCGACCTGGACGCGGTCGCGGTGCACCCGCTACCGGCTCAGGAGCGGATCCTGGAGGCTCTGCTGCGCCTCGGTTTCCGGTTCAGCAAGGCGGACGTCGAGAAGGGCCGGGTGTACGGGGTCGAGCAGCACCTCCCGTTCTACCAGGAGATCGAGTTCTACCCGCCGCCGGCTTTCGCGCGCGGCATCAACCAGCTCGAACTGACCTTCCTGCCGACACCGCAGAAGCTCCAGGTGATCCTGGAGCTGGACAAGCGGGGTGGCGTGTTCACCGAGGGCCGTGACGCGTTCGGCAGCTTCGACGTCGACTACGCCACCGTGGACCAGGTCGACTGGGCCGGCCGGCTGGACCAGTGGCTGCGGCAGTCCGCCCAGCGGCGCGGTCTGTTCTAGGCGTTCCTAGATTTCCAGCAGGACCGTGCGCGGTCCGACATTGACGCTTTCGACGAGCATGTGGGCCCGGAAGCGGCCGGTTGACACGGTCGCTCCCCGGGCCCGCAGTGCGTTCACGAGTTCGGTGACGAGCGGTTCCGCGACCTCGGCGGGCGCCGCCGCGTTCCAGGTGGGCCGGCGCCCCTTGCGCGCGTCGCCGTAGAGAGTGAACTGGCTGACGACAAGCACCGGCGCGGCCTCGTCCGAGGCCGACCGGTCTCCGTCCAGAATGCGCAACTCCCACGTCTTGCGGGCGAGTTCAGCCGCTTTCGCCGGGGTGTCGTCGTGGGTCACGCCGACCAGGACCAGCAGGCCGTCCCTGATCTCCCCGACGGTCTCCCCGCCGACGGTCACGTTCGCCCGGCTGACCGTCTGTACCAGTGCGCGCATCAGGCTCCCTCGGTTGCTCCGCCCCGGACGTTAGCCGACCCGCGCGGTGCTGCCGGGAGCGGTGTTCACGGTGGGAATGGCCGCCCTTTTGCCGCCCATTGGTATCGCTGAATATCTCCTCGTCGCCGCTCGGGCCGATGCCAGGATTTGCCTGGTCGAAGGGGGCCGCCGACCACTGAACTCCGGCACTGAAGCCGAGGACGTGCTCCCGATCGCGGTGACCTGTTCCGCACCCGCGTGCGCCGGATCGACCGGACTCAGATGGGAGACCACCCATGCCCCTCACCAGCACTACCAACGGGCGTGCCACCGACAGTCCCCGAGCGGCCCGCCCGGCCGCTCCGGCCGCGGCGGCTCGCCCGGCCAAGGGCGGCGACTCCGACGCCACCCGGCGCCAGGCGCGATCCGTGGCCAAGCAGCAGCAGGCGGCTGAGCGCATCGCCACCGCCACCACGGAGATCTCCGCGCAGAACGCCGAGGCCGCCGAGGCGTCCCGGCAGCTCTCGGAGTCGATGCAGCAGATCTCGGCAGGCGCGGAGGAAGCCTCCGGCGCCACCCAGCAGAGCCTCGCCGCGATGAATCAGGTCGAGGAGCGGGTCGGCCGTCAGGGACAGACCACCCGGCAGGTGGCGGATCTGAGTCAGACGCTGCAGGGCCTGCTGAACGAGACCCGCAACGGCATCAGCACGCTGCTCGCCAACGTCGACAGCGCGTCGGCCCGGCAGACCGGCTCGGTGGTCACCATCATCGAGCTGGAGAAGCAGGCCGACGAGATCGGCGAGATCGTCAAGACGGTCGCGCACATCGCCGACCAGACCAACCTGCTGGCGCTGAACGCCGCGATCGAGGCGGCCCGGGCGCGCCAGCACGGCAAGGGCTTCGCCGTGGTCGCCGACGAGGTGCGCACGCTCGCCGAGACCAGCGAGCGCAGTGCCCGGCAGATCCGGGACCTGATCGACGAGGTGCGCAGCAGCGTCACCGAGATCGCCGGGGCGGTGCAGACGTCCGCGGAGATGGCCAGGGGCGAGGTGGAGAAGGGCAATATCATCACCTCGCAGCTGGAGACCATCCGCGCCGACATGGGCACCATCATGGCGGGCGCGGTGGAGATGGCAGCCTCGGCGGAGCAGAGCAAGGGCGCCGCGGCCAACGCCAAGCTGAGGTCCGAGGAGATCTCGGCGGCTGCCGAGCAGCAGTCCGCCGCGTGCGAGCAGTCGTTGCAGACGGTCGCGCAGCAGACCCAGGCGCTGCGGCAGAGCGATCAGGCCGCCGAGGCGCTGGCCGAGGTCTCCGAGACGCTGCGGAGCAGCACCGACATCGCCAAGAGCGCCGAGGAGGTCGCCTCCGCCGCGGAGGAGCTCTCCGCCGCGGTGGAGGAGATCAACCGGGCGGCGACCCAGATCAACGTCGCCATCACCGAGATCAACAGCGGGGCGCGGACGGCGGCCGAGAAGGGTCAGCAGACCTCGGAGGCGGTCAGCCAGATCGAGCAGGGCGCTCAGATGTCGTCCAACCGGGGCGGAGCGGCGGTGGAGCGGGCCGACGTGATCCTGGAGCTGCTCGCCACCAACAAGCAGGCGGTCGACTCGATGATCAACGCAATCGGCACGGCCGCGCGGGACGGTATCGAGAACGTCCGCAAGGTGACCGAGCTGGAGCAGATCTCCCGGCGGATCGACAAGATCGTGGACGCCATCGCGAACGTCTCGATCCAGACCAACATGCTCGCGGTCAACGGCTCGGTCGAGTCGGCCCGGGCCGGCGAGTTCGGCAAGGGCTTCGCCGTGGTCTCCACCGACATCCGCAACCTGGCCCGCGACTCCGCCGACAACGCCGACCGGATCAAGGACCTGGTCAAGTCGGTGCAGGACCGGATCATCCAGGTACGCGCCGATCTGGAGGAGACCAGCCGGATGTCGCTCGCCGAGGTGGAGGCGGCGAAGGCCACCACCGCCCGGCTCGAGGAGATCGAGCGCGACATGCAGCAGGTCCGCGGCGGCAACGAGGAGGTCCGGGATTCGGCGCAGCAGATCGTGAGCGTGCTCGCCGAGGTCAAGATCGGGCTGGAACAGATCGCGTCGTCCGCCAACCAGGCCGAGCAACTCGCCGGGCAGGCCTCGACCGCGGCCCGGGAGCAGGCGCAGGGCGCCGAGGAGCTCGCCGCCGCGGTGGAGGAGATCGCCGCGCTCGCCGACGAACTCCAGAACGCCGCCTGACCGGCGGGAAGGGGAGGACACCCATGGACGTCGACGAGAATTCGGCCGCGGACGAGCCGAAAGAGGACAACACCGATTACGTCACCTTCGACATGGCGGGGGAGCGGTACGCGTTCCCGATGCGCCGGGTCCAGGAGATCATCCGGATGCCCACGGTGGTGAAGGTCCCGTTGGGGCCCTCGTCGATGGAGGGCCTGGCCAACCTGCGCGGCCGGGTATTGCCCGTGGTGAGCCTGCGCCGCTGCTGCGCCATGGATCAGACCGGGCACGACGAGACCACCCGGGTGATCGTGGTCGACGGCGGAGTGCCGCTCGGTTTCGTGGTGGACCGGGTGTCGAGTGTGATCAGCATCGACCCGGCGGCGCTGGAGTCGGCCGACTCGGTGCAGGCCACGGTCCGCTCCGACGTCCTGGTCGGGGTGATCAAGTCCGGTGAGGGCGAGATGACCACCGTGCTGGACGTGGACCGGCTGATCGGGAGCCAGTTCGCCCGCCTCTCCGACGGGCGGACCGGCCGGGACAACTCGGCGGTGGCCCGGGTCTCGGGCGAGGCCGACGTGGACGGCGAGTCCGACGACACGCTCGAACTGGTCAGCTTCGCGGTCGAGGGGCAGGAGTACGCGCTACCCATCGACCAGGTGCAGGAGATCGTGCAGGCACCCGAGTCGGTCAGCCACGTGCCGAACGCCGGCAGCCGGGTCCTCGGCGTGATCGACCTGCGCGGCCGGCTGTTGCCCGTGGTGAGCATGCGGCGGGTCTTCGGCCTGCCGGTCACGCCGCTCGAGCCGCAGAACCGGATCGTCGTCGTCTCGATCGACGGTGGCGTGGTGGGCGTGGTGATGGACACGGTGCGCGAGGTGCTCCGGGTGCCGCACCAGCTGGTGGCGCCCCTGCCGAGCGTCGTCGCGGGCGACGGGCGCAAGAGCGAGGTCGAGTCGGTCTGCCGTCTGGAGGACGGTAAACGGCTGGTGTCCGTGCTCAGCGTCAGCCGGATGTTCGACTCGCCGGAGGTGCGCGACGAGATCGCCGACTACCAGGGGGACCAGCGGGAGATGACCGGAGACCGGACCGCGACGGACGACGACGGGCGCGGCGACGAGGAGCTGTTTGTGGTCTTCCGCCTCGACGACGAGGAGTACGCCGTCGACGTCGACGCGGTGCAGGAGATCATCCGGGTGCCGGAGGCGCTGATCCGGGTGCCCAAGTCCTTCGATTTCGTCGAGGGCCTGGTCAACCTGCGCGGCACGGTACTGCCGGTGGTGGACCTGCGGACCCGGCTGGGTCTGGGGCGCACCGAGCGGGACGAGCGGCAGCGCATCGTCGTGCTGATCATCGGCGGCGTGCGCACCGGCTTCATCGTGGACTCGGTCGCCGAGGTGGCCCGAGTAGGCCGCAACGTGCTGGAGCCCGCACCGGAGCTCTCCGCGGAGCAGGCCCGCGTGGTGTCGCGGGTGGCGAACCTGCCCGACCAGCAGCGGATGCTCCTGCTCGTGCAGGTTGATCAACTGCTGGCGGCCGGCCAGGTCGATCAGGCGGTCGAGCTGTGCGAGGCCCTCGTCGACGAGACCCTCGTCGCCGTCTGATCGGAGCTGCCCGTGCCCCCCACATCAGTGTTGGTGGTCGACGACTCGGCGCTGATGCGCCGTGCGCTGAAGAGCATCCTCGCCGAAGCCGGCGATTTCGACGTGCACACCGCCCGCAACGGGGTGGACGCGCTGGAACAACTGGGCCGGGTCAAGCCCGACGTGGTGACGCTCGACATCAACATGCCGGAGATGGACGGGCTCACCTGCCTCACCCGGATCATGGAGGAGCACCCGACTCCGGTGGTCATGGTCTCCTCGCTGACCGAGCACAACGCCCTGGTCACGCTGGAGGCCCTGGAGTTGGGTGCGGTGGACTACGTGCCCAAACCGGGCGGCACCGTCTCGCTGAACATCGACGAGGTCTCCGCCGACTTGGTGAGCAAGGTGCGGGCGGCCGCGGCGGCACGGCTCAAGCGGGCCGGCGGGCTGACCGCCCGGCTGCGGGCGCAGACCCGGAAGGCGGTCGAGACGGCCCCGCCACGACGGGAGATCGGCCAGGTCGGCGCCGTCGACCTGGTCCTGATCGGATCTTCGACCGGCGGGCCGGCGCTGCTGTCCGACCTGCTCCCGCAACTGCCGGCGAGCTTCGGCGCGCCGGTCGTGGTGGCGCAGCACATCCCGGCCTCGTTCACCGCCGCCCTGGCCCGCCGGCTCGACGAGCTGTGTCAGCTGCGGGTCCACGAGGTCGACCGGATCATGACCCTGCAGCGCGGCCACATCTACATCGGCCGGGGCAACGCCGACGTGGTGGTGGCCCGGCGCACCGACAACCTGATCGTCAAGAGTGTGCCGTCCGCCGCCGAGTACCGCTGGCACCCGAGCGTGGACCGGCTCGCCGGCTCGGCCCGCCGCTACGTCGACGCCCAGCGGATGGTGTGCGCCCTGCTGACCGGAATGGGTGACGACGGCGCAACCGAGATGGCCGCGATCAAGGAGGGCGGTGGCCGCACCATCGCCGAGTCCGAGGACACGGCGGTGGTCTGGGGCATGCCCGGCGAGTTGGCCCGGCGCGGCGGGGCCACGGCGGTGCTGCCCTCGTACGAGATCGCCGAACGGCTTACCGACTGGGTTCGCTGACGTCCAAGAAGGGTGATCATCATGGGACTCGTCCGCAAGCAGGCATCGCAGCAGCCCGAGGAGGTGCTGCCGGAGAAGCCGTCGGCCGAGACGATGCTGGGGCAACTCGACGACCCGGAGCCGGACTGCCGCCGGGAGGCGGCGCTGGGTCTGGACGGTGTCGCCGAGGCGGTACCCGGCCTGCTGGCGCGCGTCGCGGCCGAGACCGAGACGAACGTACGCGACGCCGTGCTCACCACACTCTCGGCGCACGACACCGAACAGGTGGCGGGCGCTCTCGCCGTGCATCTGGCCAGTGACGACGCGGCGCTGCGGACGGCCGTTGCCGAGGCGCTGGCCACCATGCCCAAGTCTGTCCCGGCCCTGATCCCCAGCCTGCTGGCCGCCCCCGACCACGACGTGCGGGTGATGACCGCGATGGTCCTCGCCGACCTGGCGCACCCGGAGGCGCAGGTCTGGGTCACCCGGATGATCGCCGAGGACCCGCATCCGAACGTGGTGACCGCCGCGATCGACGCACTGCTCCCGGCCGCTACCGCCGAACACATCCCGGTACTGGAGGCTGCCGTGCAACGGTTTCCGGACGACCCGTTCCTCCGTTTCACCGTGCAGGCGGCACTGCCCCGTCTGGCCGGGATGGCGTAATGGCGACCGCCACCGGCGCCGGCCTGACCGACGCGGACTTCGCCCGGTTCACCGAGTACTTCTACAAGCGCACGGGCATCCACTTCGCGACGTCCAAGCGGTACTTCGTGGACAAGCGGATCGAGACCTGCATCCGCAACTCCGAGTTCGACACCTTCGCGAGCTGGTTCGCGGCGCTGCGGATGAGCGACAAGCAGGCCATGCTTCAGGACCTGATCAACCAGCTCACCGTCAACGAGACTTACTTCCTGCGCGAGGACTACCAGTTCGACGCCATGCTCAGCACGGTGCTCCCGAACGTGCTGAAGGCCCGCGGCGGGGTGAGCCGGATCGTCGGCCCGGTGAAGATCCTCTCGCTGCCGTGCTCGACCGGTGAGGAGCCGTACTCGATCGCGCTGCGCCTGCTGGAGGAGTGGGACCAGATCGACCACGTCGATGTGGAGATCCACGGCGCCGACATCGACAGCGACGTGCTCGACAAGGCCTCGCACGCCAGTTACGGCGAGCGGTCCGTGCAGCGGGTGCCGAAGGCGTGGATGAACAAGTACTTCACCTCGGTCGGTGGCGGGCGTTACCAGGTCGACGACGGCATCCGCAGCGCCGTCACCCTGCACAAGATGAACGTCTGCGACACGGCCGCCATGCGGGCGTTCCGCGACTTCGACGTCGTCTTCTGCCGCAACGTGCTGATCTACTTCGACGAGCTGTCCAGCCGCCGGGCCGCCGAGAACCTGTACGGCGCGATGCGCCCCGGCGGCTACCTCTTCCTCGGCCACTCCGAGTCGATGAGCCGGATCTCGCCGATCTTCACGCCGACCCGCCTGCCGGAGGGCCTCGTCTACCAGCGACCGACCGGAGCCAAGTGATGACCTCGGACAGTGCGACCAAACCACGGGTGCTCGTCGTCGACGACGCCGCCACCGTGCGGCTCTACCACACGAGCCTGCTCTCCGAGGCGGGCTTCGAGGTGGCCGAGGCGGCGAACGGCCTGGAAGCCGTGGAAGCCGCCCTTATCACCGCCTTCGACCTGTTCGTGGTGGACGTCAACATGCCGAAGATGAACGGCTACACCTGCGTGGAGACGCTGCGGTCGGAGACGGTCGGCACCGCCGCGCCGGTGCTGATGATCAGTACCGAGGACCGGCCCGGCGACGCCGACCGGGCCTACGAGGCGGGGGCCAACCTCTACCTCGTCAAACCGGTGGCGGGAGACCGGCTGGTCCGGATCGCCACGATGTTGACGACAGGTAAGGACGAGCAGGCATGAATCCACTGCTCGCTCAGTTCCTCGCGGAGGCCAACGACCTGCTCGCCCAGGTCGACGAGGGGCTGCTCCAACTGGAACGCGAACCCGGCGACCCGGAGCTCGTCAACGAGGTGTTCCGCGCGGCGCACACCTTCAAGGGCTCGTCCGGCCTCTTCGACTTCCCCGAGCTGACCCGGCTCACCCACGCGGCCGAGGACCTGCTGGACGCCGTACGCGGCGGGCGGCTCGCACTCGACTCGACGATGGCCGACGATTTGCTCGCCTCGTTCGACCTGATCCGCGGCTGGCTCGCCCACGTCACCTCGCACGAGCGGCTCCCCGCGAGCGCCGGCAACGACGCGGCCGGCCTGATCACCAAGCTGCGCGGACCGCTCGGCGGTGAGGCGGTGAGTGTCACCCAGACCGCCGCCGGCCCGGTGCAGACGATCGACGTCGCACCCGAGTGGCTCGCCTGGTTCGACGCCGAATGGCTGACCGAGACCGCGACCTGGCTCTGCACCACCTCGTCGACGCTGCGCTTCGTCCGGTACACCCCCGACTCGGACTGTTTCTTCCGGGCCGAGGACCCGGTGCACCTGATCCGTCAGGTGCCCGGCCTGGACCGACTCGGCGTGGTGCAGCCCGAGCAGTGGCCGGCACCGGACGAGTACGACGAATACGTGTGCCTGCTCTCCTTCGTGCTGGCCACCCGCGCCGCGGTCGGTGAGCTGGAATTCCTCTTCCGGTACGTCCCGGACCAGATCCAGATCGTGGAGCTGGACTCCGACGCGATCACCCGGCACCTCAGCGGCGAACCCCCGCTGCGGATCGAGGAGCAGATCACCGTCGCCGTGACTGAGGTGCTCGACTCCGCCGTCGCGGCCGACGCCCGGGCGGTTCTCAGCGCGGCACGCCGCACTCTGGACATCACCGAGGGCGAGGGCACCCCGTTGCGCTCGGTGGCGAACACCGTGGTCATGGCGGCGCAGGCACTGGGCGTACCCATCGATCTTGCCGACGCGGACCGCCCGGCGGTGCAGGCGGCTGTGGAACGTCTCCTCGCCCAGGCGGCGCCGGAGGCGGTGGGTCCTCTCACCCCGGCCGCGACAGCGATCCCCGCAGCGGCCACCGCGCCTCCCGCTGCGGCACCGGCCGAGATGAGCGGCCGGGCCGACGACCCGGGCGGCCAGGTCGGCACCCGGGTGCTCAAGGTCGACCAGGAGAAGGTGGACCGGCTGATGGAGCTGGTCGGCGAGCTGAACGTGGCGAAGAACGGGCTGACCTTCCTGGCCGACGAGGCCGAGGAAGAGTTCGGCAGCCGGGTCTTCAGCCGGCGGATCAAGGATCAGTACGCCGGCATGCACCGGATCGCCGAGGAGCTCCAGGCCGCGGTGATGGACGTACGGATGCTCCCGCTCTCGGTGGCGTTCGGTCGTTTCCCCAGGCTGGTCCGCGACCTCAGCCGGCGGCTCGAGAAGACCATCGAGCTGGTCACCGAGGGCGAGGACACGATGGCCGACAAGGACGTCATCGAGGCACTCGGCGACCCGCTGGTCCACCTGGTACGCAACAGCCTGGACCACGGCATCGAACCACCCGCGGAGCGGCTGGCGGCCGGCAAGCCCGCCGCGGCGCGGCTGACCCTGGCGGCCGTGGCGGACGGTGACGCGGTCATCGTCGAGGTCTCTGACGACGGGCGCGGCGTCGACCCGGACCGGGTGAAGCGCAAGGCGTACGAGAAGGGCTTGATCTCCGAGGAGGAGCTGGAGACGCTTTCCGACACCGAGGCCGTCGACCTGGTGTTCCGTGCCGGTTTCTCCACCGCCGACCAGGTTTCGGATCTCTCCGGCCGGGGAGTCGGGATGGACGCGGTCCGGGCCAGCGTGGAGAAGCTCGGTGGCTCGGTGACGATGCGCTCGAAGTTCGGCCAGGGCACCACGACACGGTTGCGGCTGCCGCTGTCGATGGCCGTTACGCAGGTGATGGTCGTCAGCGTCGCCGGGCAGCGCTTCGGCATCCCGGTCGACCTGGTCGTGGAGACGGTACGCGTACCCGCCGCCGAGATGGGCCACGTGCTCCACCAGGAGGTGGTGGTGATGCGCGGCGAAGTGGTGCCGGTCATCGACCTGGCCCGGGCCCTGGACATGCCGTGGGACCCCGAGCCGGCCGCCGACCGGGCGATCCTGGTCGTCAACGTGAACGGCCAGCGGGTCGGCCTGCTGGTCTCGCAGTTCCACCGTGAGGTCGACGTGATCCTGAAGCCGATGGAGGGCCTGCTCGCCTACGCGGACGAGTTCTCCGGTACCGCCCTGCTCGGTGACGGCCTGGTCCTGCTGGTGCTCAACATGAAGGAGGTGCTCGGTCTTGCCGCTCGAGTTGCATGACGACAGCGCCACGCTCGTGGGCGTGGTGACGGTGGACGAGGTCGAGCAGCTGGTGGGCTGGTTGCGGGCCGCGCGCAAGCCGAAGGTGAGCCTGCGGCGATGCAACCATCTGCACACCGGCGCGCTCCAGGCCCTGCTTCTTTTCCGCCCGAAGATATCTTCAGCACCGAATGACGCCTTCCTGGCGGCTCAGGTGCTGCCGCTGCTAAACGGAAGCAGCGGCCTTGCCAGCCGACAAGGAAGCGAACCTCCATGACCACTGTGATGCTCGTTGACGACTCCGCCACCATGCTGATGAGCCTGAAGTCGATCCTCACCAAGGCCGGTTACGCGGTGGAGACCGCCGGCCACGGCAAGGAGGCGCTCGACAAGCTCGGCAAGGGCGTCAAGCCGAACCTGATCATCAGCGACGTGAACATGCCGCAGATGGACGGGATCACCTTCGCCCGCGAGGCCCGCAAGGCCCCCGGCATGCGGTTCACCCCGATCCTGATGCTGACCACCGAGTCGGAGCAGACCAAGCGCACCGAGGCCAAGAACGCGGGTGCCACCGGCTGGCTCGTCAAGCCGGTCGGACCCGACCAGCTGCTCGGCGTCATCAAGCAGGTTCTGCCCGGCGCCTGACCGGCCAGCTCGCTCGAATCGGAGGTATCGCATGCCCAGCCTTCTCCGCAAGCTGTCGTTCGCCCCGGCTGAGATCGAGGAGAAGCGGCCGAGCGGGGACGTCGTGGCCGAGGCGCTGGAGCCGATCGCGCCGTTCTGCGAGGTGGTCGACGCTCACGTGAACGACGTCATCGAGCAGACCGGCGAGGCCGCGCAGGCGATCGTGCAGCAGCTCATCAAGGTCGACTCACTGGCGGAGGTGATGTCCGGCGACGTCTCGCAGCTCGCCGGCACCCTCAGCCGTACCGAATCCGAGTTGAGCCAGGTCAGCAGCTCCAACGACCAGCTCGTCGGCCGCCTGATCGCGTACTTCCTCTACCGGGACCAGCAGATCCGGGCTCTGGTGGACCAGATGCGCGAGCTCGACCAGCACGTCAAGCAGATCGAGGAGGTCAGCCGGGCGACGAACATCCTCGCGCTGAACGCCATGATCGAGGCGGTTCGGGCGGGCGACGCGGGCGAGGGCTTCTCGGTGGTCGCCGATGAGGTACGCAAGCTCGCGCACCGCTCGTCGGAGGCGGCACACGGTATCGGCAGCAACATCGCCGACCTGACCGCCAAGCTCGACTCCGTGCTCTCCGACGACAGCCAGTTCGACAGCGGCGGGACGATTCCGGAGAGCACCGAGGAAACGGCGATGACCCGCCGGCTGGGCGGCATCGCCAACGCCCAGCGGGAGATGTCGGCGATGGTCACCGGCATCCTCAAGGACACCGTCAGCGCTGCCGAACAGGTGGAGCGCAGCTCTGCCGCACTTGTCCAGGAGACCACCGGTGCCGTCGGCCATGTGCAGTTCCAGGACATCAGCCGGCAGATGCTCGAGCACGTGACCGAGGCGGTCGCCGACGTTCGCCGGCAGTCCGAGCAGGTCGCGGCGTACGCCCGCGGTGAGCTCGGTGCGGAGGAGCTCGTGGCGTCCTCCATCAACGTGGAGGATCTGCGCTCCAAGCACGTGATGTCCCGCCAGCGGGCCACGCACGCCAACCAGACAGGTGAGGCGGTCCAGGCCGACATCGAACCGCTCATCGAACTGTTCTGACGGCACACTGTTCTGACGGCACCGGAGGAAAAGGGGCACGCGATGGCTCGGCTCGAGGACCACGGCCACGATGTGCCGACCGAGCAGGACGCCGTGAAGGCCCTGGCTGACCTGATCGGCCCGAAGATGGCCGAGGGGCTGTGGACGTTGTCGGTGCAGGCACTCGGCCTGCACCGGCCGGTGGACACGCCGTCGGAACTGCGCCGGGTGGCCGAGCACGTGATGGAGGTCGGCGAGCTGAGCCGGGTGGCCGGTCGCTCTCTCAAGGTCAGGATCATCACGTACGAGGCACTGGCTCGCGCCGTCCAGGTGTGAACCCGTGGGAGCATGCACTCATGGGCTTCCAGATCGCCAACGAGCCGGCCGCTGACGAGGTGCTCGACCGGTACCCGTTCGCCGTCGTCATCGGCATGATGCTCGACCAGCAGTACGGGATGGAGCACGCCTTCCGCGGCGGCTGGAAGGTGCTCAGCCGCTTCGGCACGCTGGAGCCGGCCGCGATCGCGGGCGCTGACGCCGACTCCTTCAAGGAGCTGTGCAGTCAGCCTCCCGCGATCCACCGTTTCCCCGGTTCCATGGCCACCCGCCTCCAGGAGCTGGCCACCCTCGTCGAGTCCCGCTACGACGGCGACGTCACCCGGCTCTGGACCGAGGCCACCAGCGGCAAGGACCTGCTCAAGCGGGTCCAGGAGCTGCCCGGTTTCGGCAAGCAGAAGGCGCAGATCTTCGTCGCCCTGCTCGCCAAGCAGCTCGGTGTCCGGCCGGAGGGCTGGGAGGTGGCCGCCGGTGACTACGCGCTGGACGGCTACCGGTCCGTGGCCGACGTCGTGGACGCCGCCTCGCTCGTCAAGGTGCGCGAGTTCAAGCAGCAGAAGAAGGCAGCCGCGAAGGCGGCCGCCGGCTGAGATCAGGGTGCCGGGCTCGGTGGGCATGATGGCCCGGACGGTGGGAGTATTGCGGGGTCGATCGGAGATCCCGCGTGAAGAAGCAGCCGGAGCGTCCGGTGTTGATCACCAATGCCGCTCGCAGCCAGGACGATCAGCTCCGCAGCCGGCAGATCCGCTACGTCACGATGATGAGCGTCCGGGCGGTTTGTCTCGTCCTGGGCGGTGTCCTGATCAGCGCCAAGGTGCCGTTGCTGCCGCTGTGGCTGAGCCTGTGCGCCGCGGGGATGGTCTTCCTGCCCTGGGCCGCCGTGCTGATCGCCAACGACCGCCCGCCCAAGTCGAAGGAGGAGCGCGCGGCCGACCGGGCGGCGCGCGAGGACGTGCGGCTCGCGCTGGAAGAACACGACAGCACTGAGCCCGACCACATCACCATCGACTCCGAGGTGATCGACGAGGCCCGCCGCCGCGGGATCTGAGCCCTCCAGGGCTTCGTCCGGCCCGGATCAGGGCTTCTTCCGGCCCGGTTCCGGCCGGGCGCCGATCCGGCCGACCGCCGCCGCACCCAGGGCGGTGCCGGCGGCCAGGGCTTCGTCCGGCCCGGCACCCGAGCACCAGGCCGCGAGCAGGCCGGCGGCGAAGGCGTCACCCGCCCCGGTCGGATCCTTCACCGGTACGCGTAACGCGCTCCCGGTCCACACCTCAGCGTCCCGGTTCGCCCAGACGGCCCCGCCGGGCCCCTGCTTCACGACCGCGTTACGCACGTGCGCCGTCAACCGCACCGCCTGCTCCGCGGCGGGTCCCGGACCGGCGAGCACGTCCGCCTCGTCCGCGTTGCACAGGAGCAGGTCGGCGTCGCGTACCCAGGTCAGGAAAGCCCGCGCACCGACGTCGCGCAAGGGTCCCGCCGAGGCCGCGTCGACGCTCACCGGAATTCCCCGCCCGGTCGCGGCGGAGAGGGCCGCGAGGCCCGCCGGCCGCGACCCGGCATGCAGCAGCGGATAGCCGGAGAGGTGCAGGTGGGTGCCGGCCGGTGCGGCGGAGATCACCGAGTGGACGTGGTCCGGATCGAGCAGCAGCGCGGCACCCCGATCCGTGATCATGGTCCGCTCGGAGGAGCCGGTCAGGACCACCACGCTGCCGGTGACCACGCCCGGGTGGACGCGCACCGCGCAGTGCACGCCCGCCCACTCCAGCTCCGCCACCCGCTCCCGCCCGGCCACGTCGTCGCCGACCGCGGCGATCAGCGTGACCGTCCGCCCGGTGTGCGCCAGCCAGGCCGCGGTGTTCGCGGCCTGACCGCCGCCGCCGACCCGGATCGCCGCGTCCGTGTCCGATCCGGGCCGCAGCGGGCCGCTCTGCTCGACCAGCACGTCGGTGACCAGATCCCCGACGACGATCATCGCGGGCTCACGCCGGGACCGCGAAGCCAACCGGGGCCGCCGAGCCGGTCGTCGCCGCCGCCGCGATCCGGGCCGCGAGCGCCGCGTTGCGCAGGATGATCCGGACGTTGACCTCGAGGCTCTTCCCCTCGGTGCTGGAGTGGAAGTGGCTCAGCAGGAACGGCGTGACCGCCTTGCCGGTGACGTTCTGCTCGGCCAGCAGGCTCAGCCCGCTCGCCAGGGTCCGGTCGTGCAGTGCCGGGTCGAGCTGCTCGTCGGCGGGCAGCGGGTTCGCCAGGACCAGCGCACCCTCGCTGACGTCCTGCTCGGTGCGGGCCCGGATGAAGTCCGCCACCTGCTCCGGCGAGTCCAGCTCCCAGTCGACGTCGAAGCCGCCGTCGGTGATGAAGAAGCCGGGGAAGCGCCGGGTCCGGTACCCGGCCACCGAGACGCCGAGGGTCTCCAGCCGCTCCAGGGTGGCGCCCACGTCGAGGATCGACTTCACGCCGGCGCAGACGACCACGATCGGCGTCCGGGCCAGGGCGGTCAGGTCGGCCGACTCGTCATAGGTGACGTTCGCCTCCCGGTGCACCCCGCCGAGCCCGCCGGTGGCGAACACACCGATGCCCGCGGCCGCGGCGATCGCGCTGGTGGCGGCGACAGTGGTGGCTCCGTCGGCCCGGCGGGCGGCGGCGATCGCCAGATCCCGGATCGAGAGCTTCGCCACGTCCCGCGCCAGCGCCAGGTGCTCCACCTGAGAGTCGTCCAGGCCGACGACGATCTCGCCGCCGATCATGCCGATCGTCGCCGGGACGGCCCCGTTCTCCCGGACGGTCTGTTCGATCTCCCGGGCGACCCGCAGGTTGTCCGGGTGCGGCAGCCCGTGCGAGATGATCGTGCTCTCCAGGGCCACCACCGGACGGCCGTCCCGCCGGGCACGGGTCACGTGCTCGCCGTATCGAATTGCGAAGTCAGTCACAGTGTCTCCCCGTCGGGCCCCTCTGACCCCGCCGGCGAGGCTGTTGGCCCGCTGCGGCGGGGGTGCCGCTCGGTGCAGGCGGTCCCGACCGCACTACCGTACGGCCCCCGGGTGCTGCGTTGTCGTTGGACCGACCAGGCGTGAGGTGTCAGACTTGGCGGCTGGAGCAGTGCTTCAATCGCTTAATTGTGAAGGGCAGATAATCGTGAGCACCCAGATCCTGGAGCGTCCGGAAACCAAGGACGCCGACACCGGTCCGGAGATGTTCCATTACGTGCGCAAGGAGAAGATCGCTGAGAGCGCGGTCATGGGCACCCACGTGGTGGCCCTCTGCGGTGAGACCTTTCCGGTGACGAAGACGCCCAAGCCGGGCTCGCCGGTCTGCCCGCAGTGCAAGGAGATCTACGAATCCATGAAGGCCTGATCAGGGCGTGACGAGCGGATCTGGCCTGCTCGTCGCGGATCTGGTCGGTGTGGCGGTGTTCGCCGCCTCGGGTGCCTCGGCCGGCGTCGTGAAGCGCCTCGACCTGTTCGGGGTGGCCTTCGTCGGCTTCGCTGCCGCGCTCGGTGGCGGCATTCTGCGTGACCTGGCCATCGGAGCGGTGCCGCCGCTGGCGTTCGCCGACTGGCGGTACCCGGTGACTGCCGTGCTCGCCTCGATGGCGGTGTTCTGGCTGCATCCGACACTGAACCGGGTCCGCCGTACAGTGCTGCTCCTCGACGCCGCCGGGCTCGGCCTGTTCACCGCGACCGGCACGCTGAAGGCGCTCGCCGCCGGCGTACCGCCGGTCGGCGCGTGCTTACTCGGCATGCTCACCGCGATCGGCGGCGGCCTGGCCCGCGACCTGCTCACCGGGCAGATCCCGGTGGTTCTGCGCAGCGAGATCTACGCCGTGGTCGCGCTGGGCGGCGCGATCCTGATCACCGTGCTGCACACGCTGGGCTTCGCCGGCCCGCTTCCGCTGGTGGGTGCCGCGGCCCTGATGACGGGGGTACGACTTCTCGCGCTCTACCGCCGCTGGTCGGCTCCCGTCGCGGCGCCGTAGCCCGCCGGAGCCATCGTTGGTGGCTATGCTGGAACCCGCCTCCGCGCCCCAGACCGCGGAGGTTTTTCCATGAAGAAGGGACCCTCGCAGCTTGAGCCCGCCCGTGCCGAACCTGGAGATCTTCCCGCCGCTGCGGGACTGGCAGCGCAAGGCGATGGTGACGTACCTGCGCCGCCGTTCCGAGGACTTCATGGCCGTGGCGACGCCCGGTGCCGGCAAGACCACGTTCGCGCTGCGGATCGCCGCGGAGATGCTCGCCGACGGCACCTGTGACGCGGTCACTGTGGTCTGCCCCACGGAGCACCTGAAGACCCAGTGGTCGCTGGCGGCGGCCCAGGTCGGCATCCAGCTCGACCCGAAATTCCGTAACTCCGACGTGCACTCGTCCCGCGACTTCCACGGTGCCGTCCTGACCTACGCGCAGGTCGGCATGGCGCCCGCGGTGCACAAGCGGCGCACCCTCACCCGCCGGACCTTCGTCATCCTCGACGAGATCCATCACGCCGGTGACGCGCGCACCTGGGGTGACGGGGTCAAGGACGCCTTCCAGCCCGCCGTGCGCCGCCTGCTCCTGACCGGTACGCCGTTCCGGTCGGACGAGAACCCGATCCCGTTCGTGACCTACGAGCGCGGCCAGGACGGCGTCCAGCGTTCGAAGGCCGACTCGGTCTACGGCTACGCGGACGCGCTCCGCGACCGGGTCGTGCGGCCGGTGCTCTTCATGGCCTACTCGGGGGAGACCCGCTGGCGGACCAACGCCGGTGACGAGCTGGCGGCCCGGCTGGGCGAGCCGATGACCAAGGACCTGATCGCCCAGGCCTGGCGGACCGCCCTGGACCACCGGGGCGAGTGGATGCCGCAGGTCATGCGCGCCGCCGACGCCCGGCTCACGAAGATCCGCGAGCACGGCATGCCGGACGCCGGCGGTCTGGTCATCGCGAGCGACCAGACGGCCGCCCGGGCGTACGCGAAGCTGCTGCACGACCTCACCGGGGAGCCGGCCACTGTCGTCCTCTCCGACGACGAGGGCGCCTCCGGCCGGATCGCCGAGTTCGCCAACTCGGAGAAGCGCTGGATGGTCGCCGTCCGGATGGTGTCCGAGGGTGTCGACATCCCCCGCCTGGCCGTCGGGGTGTACGCGACGAGCGCCTCCACCCCGCTCTACTTCGCCCAGGCGATCGGCCGGTTCGTCCGGGCCCGCCGCGAGGGCGAGACGGCCACGGTCTTCCTGCCCAGCGTCCCGCATCTGCTGGGGCTGGCCAGCGAGATGGAGCTCCAGCGCAACCACGTGCTCGGCGCGCCCAAGGAGAAGGACGGGCTCGACGACGAGCTGCTCGAGCGGGCTCAGAAGTCCGAGGACGCGCTCGGCGACCTGGACAAGATGTTCGAGGCGCTCTCCGCCACCGCGGAGCTGGACCAGGTCATCTACGACGGCACCTCGTTCGGCATGGCGGCGCGGAGCGGGACCCCCGAGGAGGCGGACTACCTCGGCCTTCCCGGTCTGCTCACCCCGGACCAGGTGACCACCCTGCTCAACAAGCGGCAGACCGAGCAGATGGCCGCGCAGAAGCGCCAGCTGCTGGAGCAGTCGAAGAACGACGTGCCCGAGCAGCGGGAGCCGGTCGTGGTGCTCAGCGCCGGCGAGCGCCGCAACAGTCTCCGGCGCCAGCTCAACACGCTGGTGGCCGCGCACCACCACCGGACCAACCTCCCGCACGGCAAGATTCACGCCGAGTTGCGGCGGATCTGCGGCGGGCCGCCGAGCGCCCAGGCCACGATTGAGCAGCTGGAGGAGCGGATCGCCACGATCCAGACCTTCTGAACCCCGCCACCGGCGGGAGCGCCCGGTACCGCTCCGGTTGACCTCCGAAACAGGCGCTGGTTCTCTCGGATGGTTCGCTTCGGCGCCGATAAGGCCACGGGAGGGACCGATGCGGGAGATCACGCGAGAGGCGGCGCGTCTGCTGGAGCGCGCGCAGACCGGCGAGGCCGCCGCCGCGATGGCGCGCGCCGAGGAGGTTCTCCGCGCCGCCACCGGCGACCTCGCCGACGGCCCGGCCTGCATGCACTTCGTCCGGGTGGTCGCGTTCATCGCGCAGGCGGACCCGGTCGGCGCCGTCGAGGCGGTCGAGCCGATGCTGATCGCGGCCGAGCGGGAGGGCAGCACCGGCTGGCAGGCCTGTGCCCTGGCCAGCCGGGCCTGGCAGCGCCTGCGTCTCGGCGAGGTCGACCCCGCCCAGTACGACGTCGGCAGCGTCCTGCGGGACCTGGTGACCGCCGAGTCGCTCGCCGCCGGTGAGACCGAGCCGGTCGCCGCCGTCAACTCCCGCGTCGCCGTCGCCATCGGTTACTACGAACTGCGCCTTTACGAGCTGGTCGAGCCCCAGTTCCGCACCGCGTACGAGATGAGCCTCGCCGACGACGAGCAGAACGGCAACCGGGCCATGTGGCTCATCAACCTCGCCGAACTGCACATGCGCTGGGCCCTCGAGCTCTATCAGATCCACCGCGTCGCCGACGCCGAGCAGCACACCGCCGCCGCCGAGCGGTACGCCAGTCAGGCCGCCGAGGAGGTCTCCGGTGACGACGCGGAGACCTGGCGGGACAACGCGCTGCTCTACGCCGCCTGCTCCCGGGCGGACCGGCAGGATCCGGCAGGTGCCGCGGCCGACATCGAGTTGCACACCCAGCGGCTCGAGGAACGCGGCTTCACGCCCGCCGCGCTGGCCACCAGCCGGCCCTTCTACGCCGTCGCGCTGAGCCGCTCCGGGCACGCCCAGGCGGCCGTGGACGTGATGGCGGACGCGGTGCGCAACCTGCCGCCGGATGCTGACTGGCTCGTCGTCGCGAGCACCCACCGGACCCGGGCGGTGCTGATGGCCAATCTGGGTTCGCGGGACGCCGAGTCGACCCTGGCGTACGGCGACTCGCTGGCCGCCGCGCTGTGGCGCCAGCGGCTCAACACGCTGCACGCCGCCCGCAGCATGCACGACCTGGATACGCTGCGCCTGCAGCACGAGCAGGTCGCCAGGGACGCGGAGCTGGACCCGCTGACCGGTATCGGGAACCGGCGGGCCTTCGACAGCGCCGTGGAACGGGTTCGCAGCGATCCGGACGCCCCGGGGCGCCGCGTCGCCGTGCTGCTCGTGGACACCGACAAGTTCAAACAGATCAACGACACCCGCGGTCACGCGGCGGGTGACGCGGCGCTGCGGGCCATCGCGGACGCGCTGGCGGCAGAGGTCGGCACCCACGGCCTGATCGCCCGGCTCGGCGGCGACGAGTTCGCGGCGCTGCTCGACGGCTTCGACGAGGCCGCCGCTGCCGCCGTGGCCACCCGGATGGTCCAGGCGGTACGCGAGATCCCGGACTGCCCCGCCACGGTGAGCATCGGCGTCGTCGTCACGCCCGCCCACGAGCTGGCGGCGGCCGTCGACCGTGCCGACGAGGCCATGTACCACGTCAAGCGCGGCGGCGGCGACGGCATCCGGGTCTGCTCACCCCAGGCCGCTCTGGCGATCTGAGGGTACGCAGAAGGGGCGTTCCGCTGGGAAACGCCCCTTGCTCACACGTCAGTCGGGGGACCGCTGTTAATTGGTGGAATTCGACATCTTGACCGCACCGCGCCAAGTGAAGTCCGGGTCAGCGGAATACTGAACCGCGATCTTCACCAGGTCCTCGGCATACCGGTTGGCGTGGTGGCCACAGAAGACCAGCTCGCCACCGCCTGCCAGGGTCAAACGGAGCTTCCCGGCTGCATTGCAGCGGTCGCACCGTTCATCGGCTGCTAGGCCGGCCAGGCTTCCCGCCGGCGGCGTGAGGGTCGGGGTCATCGCCTTCCTCCTCTGTTCGTCACCGATGAACATGTTCCTCGGCTACTGCTCACACATCGTGCAACACCCTGCACCGTTGCAGCCTTCCCAGAGTGCCCCGGGGGGACCGAGGTCACACAGTGGTTCTGGCTAGTGTGCCGTGATCCAAGGGTGCCACGTCAACGATCACTTCTGCACAACGGTCTGATCACCACCCGTTGATGTACGGGTGGTGACCAAATGGACACGTAAAGTTGACTGTTCGCCCTAGTCGAGATAGTCGCGGAGGACCTGCGACCGGGACGGGTGCCGCAACTTCGACATCGTCTTGGACTCGATCTGCCGGATCCGTTCCCGGGTCACCCCGTAGACCTGGCCGATCTCGTCCAGCGTGCGCGGCTGGCCGTCGGTCAGGCCGAAACGCAGCCGGACCACGCCCGCCTCCCGCTCGGAGAGCGTCTGCAGCACCTGCTGGAGCTGATCCTGCAGCAGCGAGAAGGAGACCGCGTCGACAGCGACGACCGCTTCGGAGTCCTCGATGAAGTCACCGAGCTGGCTGTCGCCCTCGTCGCCGATCGTCTGGTCCAGCGAGATGGGCTCACGCGCGTACTGCTGGATTTCCAGCACCTTTTCCGGCGTGATGTCCATCTCCTTGGCGAGCTCCTCCGGGGTGGGCTCGCGGCCCAGGTCCTGGAGCAGCTCACGCTGGATGCGGCCGAGCTTGTTGATCACTTCGACCATGTGCACCGGGATGCGGATGGTGCGGGCCTGGTCGGCCATGGCGCGGGTGATGGCCTGCCGGATCCACCAGGTGGCGTACGTCGAGAACTTGTAGCCCTTGGTGTAGTCGAACTTCTCGACCGCGCGGATCAGGCCGAGGTTGCCCTCCTGGATCAGGTCCAGGAACGCCATGCCACGACCGGTGTAGCGCTTGGCCAGCGACACCACGAGCCGCAGGTTGGCCTCGAGCAGGTGATTCTTGGCCCGCTCGCCGTCCCGGTTGATCCACTTGAGGTCGCGCTCGAAGTTGCGCTCGAGTGCCTCCTCGCCCTCGTCCGCCGCGCGCAGGCGCTCGGCGGCGTAGAGGCCGGCCTCGATCCGCTTGGCGAGCTCGACCTCCTGCTCCGCGTTGAGCAGCGGAACCTTGCCGATCTGCTTGAGGTAGGCGCGGACCGAGTCGGCGGAAGCGGTCAGCTCCGCGTCGCGGCGGGCCTGCTTGAGTGCCTCGGACTCCTCGTCGTCCCACTCGAAGTCACCGTCGGTCGCCGAGCTGGCGGCGTCGGTGGCAGCGGCGGCGACCAGGGCGGGCGGTTCCTCGACCACCACGTCCTCGATCGCGGCAGCGAGCTCCTCGGGGTCGATCTCCTCGCCGGGCTCGCCGGGCTTGCCCGGGACGGCCTTGGCCGCCGCGGTCGTCGCCTTGCGGGCCGGCGTGGCCTTGGCGGCCGCGGCGGTCTTGGCAGCCCGCTTCGCCGGAGAGGCGGCGTCGCCCTCGGCTGTGGGCGCTGCCTGCTTCGGAGCGGGAGCTGTCTTCTTGACCGGTGCGGCCTTGGCGGTGGTCGCCTTGGAGGCGGGCGTGGTCGCACGGGCGGCCGAGACCTTGCGGCGGGTGCTGGCGGAGCCGTCCACGACGACGGTGACGCCGGCGTCCACCAGCCCTCGCAGGATCTTCTTGGCCTGCGCCGGATTGACCGCGGCGGACTCGAGCGTGTGCGCGACCTGAGCCGAAGTGAGTTGCCCGCCCGCACCCTGAGCATGGGTGATCAAGGCCTCGGTGAGAGAGCGAACGTCGGCACCGTTCTGGTGGGCTTCTGTCACGAATGACCTTCCGGAGGCGATGAGGTTGGGCACGGCCAAGATCCAGCGCAGCACGCGGGGGCGAAGCTTTGACTGGAGTCGTTTGGGAGCCCTCGGGACACGGACCGTCCCGGCAGGTGTTTGTCCGTGAAGCGTGGGCAGAGGTGAATTGTAGCGCCGCCGACCGAGATCCTCCGCCTCCAGCACGCCGCCAGGGCCCGACGACCTCGTCAGAGATGCTCGGCGCAAGAATGGTATCGGTGGAAAGGACCCAAACGTGAGCGAGATTTCGGCGGTATCGACGCCCGGCGAGTTGCTGGCGATCGCGGTTCGTGTGGCGCGGGAGGCGGCGGTGACCGCCCGGCGGATGCGCGACGAGGCGATCGGTGACGTACAGACCAAGAGCACCGACACGGACGTGGTGACAGCGGCCGACAAGGCGGTCGAGCGGCAGGTGGTGGACGCGCTGCTGGCCGAGCGTCCCGGCGACGGAGTGCTGGGTGAGGAGTACGGCGACTCGGTGGCGGTCGCGCCGGGCGCCGTGCGATGGATCCTGGACCCGATCGACGGCACCGTCAACTACCTCTACGGCCTCCCCCAGTACGCGGTCTCCCTGGCCGCCGAGCGCGACGGCGTGGTGGTGGCTGGTGTGGTCTGCAACGCGGCCACCGGCGACGAGTGGACCGCCACCCTGGGCGGCGGTGCCTGGCGCGCCGGCCGCCGCCTGAGCGGCTCCGTACGGACCACGCTGGATCAGGCACTGGTCGGTACCGGGTTCGGCTACGACGCCCGCCGACGGGCCCATCAGGGTGCCGTATTGGCCCGGCTGATCACCCGTGTGCGTGACATTCGGAGGCTGGGTGCGGCAGCCCTCGACCTCTGCCTGGTCGCAGAGGGCACTCTGGACGCCTACTTCGAGAAGGGCCTGAATCTGTGGGACCACGCGGCCGGAGGGCTGATCGCGTCGGAGGCGGGCCTGATCGTCGGCGGCCTCTCCGGGGCACCGGCCGGCAAGCAGATGCTCGTGGCGGCGCCCCCGGCGCTGTTCGAGCCGCTTCACGACGCCCTCGTGGAGCTGGACGCGGCGGGCGGCCCCTAGGGTCAGCCGGCCTTGTCGTCCTTGGCCACGACCGGCTTGAGGCAGGCACCGGGCGGGAGTGTCGGCGTGCCGATCTCGACCAGCGACTGGTTGACCTCGGTGGTCGTGGCGAGCTGCTGGAACTGGTTGCCGATCACGATCTCGACGGCCGCACCCTTGCGCTTCGGGTTGTAGACCATCTCGGACTGGGCCAGGAAGTACGCCCGGAGCAGCTGAGCCTTGCCGACCGCCTCGGGGCCGAACCGGATCTCCGCGACGCCCTTGAACTTGGTCTTGCTCTTGCCCGGGTCCTGGACGGTGAACCGGCGGTTGCGGAACTCGTTCGTCACGTTCTCGGCGACACCGGCCTTGCTGGTGCCGTTGAGCACCTTGACGGTCACCTCGGCGGGGTCGTCCGGCAGCAGGACGTCGGCCAGCGGGGCGCCGGCCGGGCAGTCGCTGCCGTTCACCAGATCCCGCTGCGTGTCGCGGACCAGAGCGACGACGACGAAGACCACCGCGGCGACGGCGAGCACGCCGACGACGACGAGTGCTCGGACGCGCGCAAAGCTCATGGGGCTGGCTCCAGGTTTCCGGCGGCGGACCCGGGTGCGGTCGCCGGGCTTGTCGAGAGGTTAGCGTCTGTCCGCCAGCCTCGCGGAAACAGGGAATGCTTCCGGCGCGCCGACGATGATCCAGAGCCTGGTGCCCCTACCTTGATGTCGCCTCAGTCACATCGGGAACAATGTGCCGCCGGAACGCGTACAAGCCTGCCGCAGCAGCGGTAAGGTTCCGCGCTCGCCGGCCTAGTTCCGGGTGTCAGAAATCGTCCAGCGGATCCGGGAACCGAAACCTTGTCACCGGCGTTACTAACGCCAAGTGACACATCGATACAGGAGAGTGAAGACCGATGGCCACCGACTACGACGCCCCGCGTCGCGATGAGGTCGACCTCGGCGAGGACAGCCTCGAGGAGCTCAAGTCCCGCCGTGCCGACTCCCAGTCGGGCGCAGTGGATGTCGACGAGGTCGAGGTGGCGGAGAGCTTCGAGCTTCCCGGCGCCGACCTCGCCGACGAGGAGCTCACCGTCAAGGTGCTGCCGATGCAGTCCGACGAGTTCCGTTGCGCTCGCTGTTTCCTGGTCCACCACCGCAGCCAGCTGGCGGTGGAACGCAATGGGGACCTGATCTGCCGCGAGTGCGCCTGACCGCACTCGCGCGCGGCGCGCCGACCACCCGATCGCGAGAACGCGGTCGGGCGTACGGCGTTCGCCGTACGGGGTTCGACAGGGGGTTTGACCCTGGGTCATGACCGGGAACTGTGTCCGGTGACGGCCGATGGGGAGGACGACGATGAACTACGCGGATCGTACGACTGAGCCCGGCACCGAACCCGGCGCCGGCGACGCGGTCGAGCCTGCCCGATCCGAGCCGGCCCGATCCGAGCCTGCCCTGCCCGAGCCCGCCCAGGCCCCGGGTACCGACGTGGAGCTGGGCCGCACCGTCGCGGCCCTCACCTCCGACGAACTGGAACCGGCCGGCCGGCGGCGGCTGCTGGGCCGTCTCGCCGGCGACGTACGCGCCCGCGGCATCGGCCGGCTGTTCCGCCCGAAGGCGGCGCTGCGCTGGATGACCGACGCGGTCGCGGACGTGGCTCCGCACGTCCCGGTCCGGGACCTGGTGACGCTGCGGCGGCACTTTCCCGGCATGGACGACGAGGAGCTGGCCGAGCGCCTGATCCGCAACGCCGCGCGGGCGACCGCCGGGGTGGGCGCGGCGGGTGGCGGGATCGCCTCGGTCGAGTGGGTCGCGACACCGACCCTGCTCTCGGCGCCGGTGCTGCTGGCCACCGAGACGGTCGCCGTGGTGGCGATCGAGATCAAGCTGATCGGCGAGCTGCACGAGGTGTACGGCCGCCCGATCACCGGCCCCGCCCCCGAGCGGGCCATGAAGCTGGTCGAGGCCTGGTCGGGCCAGCGCGGGGTGAACCCGATGATCCCGGGCGTGGGTGTGGCCACCGTGCTCGGTACGGCGGCCCGCAAGGAGCTGCAGAAGACCCTGCTCAAGCGGTTCGGGCGCAACCTGACCACGCTGGGCCCGATGCTGACCGGTGCGGCGGTGGCGAGTTACCTCAACCGGCGGGCCAGCCGGGCGCTCGGCGACAAGCTCCGCGAGGACCTGCGCAAGAACCGGCCCCCGGAGGTCACGACGGCTGAGCGGCGCGCTCTCGGCGACTGACCTCGAGCAGCGCGGTGGCCAGCTCGACCGGGTGACGGGTGCTGATCACCCAATAGGGTGTCGGGTCGGCCGGGTCGTCGAGCAGCACCTGCACGGCCGGACCGATCCAGGGCCGCTGGATCACGAAGGCGAGCGGGTGGGCGCCGACACCCAGGGCCTCGCGCTTGCCGGCGGCGTCCAGCGCCACCACGTCCGAGATCACCGCGACCGGCAGGCGGGCGTCGTCGACCTGGAACTCGCCGGCGGTCACCCGCACCGGCAGCCGGCCGGCCGGGACCAGCAGCAGCACGCTGAGCGGGAGCAGCACCGCGTACGGCAGCCAGGCGGGCAGATCGGGCAGCCCCAGCATCAGCTCGGTGGCGAGGATCGCGGCGGTGGTGGGCGTGGCCGGCCACGCCCACCACGGGAGGCTGAGCCGTTCCTGATGGGCCGCTTCCGGAGGTGCCGCTGCCGGACGGGCCGGGGACTCGGGTGTCACCCTCGAAGGGTACGGCGCGCCTCCGTTGCCGGGCGCGGCAGGATGGCAGGGTAGGTGCCGCCCGCACGCCCGCAGAGAGTGAGGATCGTCCCTGTGACTGACGTGGTGATCCAGGTCCGGCAGCTCGACCCGGATCTGCCCCTCCCGGCGTACGCCCACCCCGGTGACGCCGGCGCGGACCTGTTCGCGGCCGAGGAGGTGGAGATCGCGCCGGGTGCCCGTGCCAAGGTGCGCACCGGGCTGGCGATCGCCCTCCCGCAGGGGTATGTGGGTCTGGTGCACCCCCGATCCGGGCTGGCGGCTCGCCTCGGCGTGACGGTCCTCAACGCGCCCGGTACGGTCGACGCTGGTTACCGCGGCGAGATTCTGGTGATCCTGATCAACCACGATCCACGGAACACCGTCAAGATCTCCCGCGGGGACCGGATCGCCCAGCTCGTGGTCCAGCGGGTGGAGCGAGCGTCGTTCCACGTCGTGGACAGCCTCGACGACACGGCTCGGGGAGCGGGCGGGCACGGTTCGACCGGCGGCCACGCAGCGCTGCCCGGGCAGCAGATTCCAACGGAAGGTGTCAGTGATGTTCTCCCGTAAGCGCGAGCCGAAGCACGTTCGCGCGGCCGACGCGCCGCCCTCGAAGGCGCTCGCCGACAGCCTCGTCGCCGACGGCGAGGCCCCGGCGCCCGAGACCGGCCCGTGGGACGTCAAGCACGCTCCGGACGGGGTGCAGCGACTCGATCTCGGCAGCCTCCAGATCCCCGCGGTCGAGGGCGTCGAGGTGCGGGTGCAGGCCAATCCGGACGGCGGCGTCGAGCAGATCGTGCTGGTGGACGGCGACAGTGCCCTGCAGTTGGGTGTGTTCGCGGCACCGCGTACCGAGGGGATCTGGGACGAGGTGCGCGCCGAGATCGCCGAGGCGATGGCCGCGGACGGTGTGAGCCCGCTCGAGATCGACGGCAGGTACGGCATCGAGCTGAAGGCCCGGGTCAACACGCCGGACGGGCCGGCCGACGTCCGCTTCGTCGGTGTGGACGGGCCGCGCTGGATGGTTCGCGCGCTCTACCAGGGCGCGGCGGCCTCCGACCCGGCGCGTGAGGGCATCCTCGGCGAGGTGCTCGGCGGGCTCGTGGTGGTGCGGGACGACGAACCCCGCCCGGTCCGCGAGCCGCTTCCGCTGCGCCTGCCGAAGGAGATGGCCGAGCAGGGCCAGCAGGCCGAATAACCGACCTTGAGTGATCCACGTCACCGATGCGCTTCGGGCGTACCGTGGGGTTCGGGCCCGCGCGCACACTGTGCCGTCCGAGACCCGCGTTGCGTCCAGGAAGGTGACTGCGGAGTCATGACCACCGAAGAGCGCACCGGTCTGCGCAAGTTCCTCAGCCGGCTCACAGCCAGCGAGGAGCAGCTCGACGCGGAACAGTTGCAGCGGGACAGCGCCAAGTGCGGTGCGGTCCCGGCGGGGGATTGTCAGCGGGGTCAGGTCGTCTCGGTGTCGGGACGACTGCGGACCGTGGCGTACACTCCTCGCACGAATCTGCCGACGCTGGAGGCAGACCTCTACGACGGCAGCGACGTGGTCACGCTGGTCTTCCTGGGGCGCCGGTCGATCACCGGCATCGAACCGGGGCGCCAGCTCACCGCGCGCGGCCGGATCGCCGTCCGGGACGACCGTAAGGTGATCTACAACCCGTACTACGAGCTGGAGGCGCCCCGGTGACTGGCAGCGATCCGCGCCACGCCGCGCACGAGTCGGTCGAGGAGCGGATCGCGGAGGAGATCGTCGAAGAACTCGATCTTCATCCGCTCGCTGACCAGATCATCGAGGAGAGCGGGCTCAACCCGAAGCCCCTTCCCGGTGCGGCGGCGACGCCGGTGGCCGGGCGCACGACGAAGGACGACGACGAGGAAGAGCCCTTCCCGTCGATGAGCGAGCAGATCGCCGAGCAACTCGGCGGTGTGCGCGGTCTTGTCGAGTCGAGCCTCCCGGTGCTCACCTTCGTCCTGCTGAACGTGCTGCTCGGCGAGTCGGTGGCGGGCCTGGAGAAGCGCCAGGCCCTGCTCTGGGCGATCATCGGTTCGGTCGGTTCGGCGCTGGTCATCGGAGCCGTCCGGCTGGCACGCCGGCAGCCGATCCGGCACGCGGTCAACGGGCTCTTCGGCATCGCGATCGGCGCCTGGCTGGCGTGGCGCACCGGTGACGCCAAGAACTTCTACCTGCCCGGCATCCTGCTCACCTTCGGGCAGGCAGCGGTGCTGCTGCTCTCCGTGGTGTTCCGCAAGCCGCTGATCGGCTACGCCTGGGGCATCATGGCCAACAAGGGGCACCAGGACTGGTTCGGCAACGCCCGGCTCTTCCGGACCTTCCAGTGGCTCACCCTGCTCTGGGTGGTCTCCCTCTGCCTGCGCGCCGGCATTCAGTACTACCTGTATCTGGCCGACGAGGCGAACGCGCTCGGCATCGTCCGGATCCTGGTGAGCTGGCCGATCTACGCCGCGACCTTCGCCTACACCGCGTGGGCGATCCACCGGGTGACCTCGGCACAGCGCCGCGATGCCGAGCCTGCCGACACTGCCCCGGCCGTGGGGGACACGCAGGCACAGGGCAACGCCTAGGCGTCGCCGATCACCACGGCGCGGATCTGGTCCTCCACCTCGCTGGTGCACACGAAGATCAGCTCGTCGCCGGCCTCCAGCGGGTCGTCCGGGGTCGGCACCACCACCCGCTTGCCGCGCAGGATGGCCACCAGGGCCACGTCACGGGGCATCGGGACCTCGCGCAGCGGCTGACCCTCGTAGGGCGCGTTGCGGGGCAGCGTGATCTCGACCAGGTTCGCCTCGCCCTGCCGGAAGGTCATCAGCCGGACCAGGTCGCCGACCGTCACCGCCTCCTCGACGAGCGCGGCCATCAGGCGCGGCTTGCTGACCGCGACGTCGACGCCCCACTGCTCGTTGAAGAGCCACTCGTTCTCGGCGCGGTTGACCCGGGCCACCACCCGCGCCACCGCGAACTCCGTCTTGGCGAGCAGCGAGACCACCAGGTTCGCCTTGTCGTCGCCGGTGGCGGCCACCACCACGTCGCAGGACGCCAGGTCGGCCTCCTCCAGGCTGGTCAGCTCGCAGGCGTCGGCGAGCACCCACCGCGCCTGCGGCACCCGCTCGGGGCAGAGCTGCCGGGGCTGCCGCTCGATGAGCATCACTTCGTGCCCGTTGCCGATCAGTTCCTGCGCGATGGACCGGCCGACGTTCCCGGCCCCGGCGATGGCGATGCGCATGGTCAGAGACCTTCCTTGTCGGCGCGCTCGGCGATGTCCAGCACGTTGCCGACGGTTTCGTCGGTCACCAGCAGGAAGACCTGGTCACCGTCCTGGAGCACGGTGGAGGGCTGGGCGAGCAGACCCATACCGAACCTCGTGAGGTACGCGACGCGCGCTCCGGTCCGCTCCTCCAGGTATTTCACCGGCTGCCCGATCCAGTCGCGGTGCAGTGGCGCCTCCACGATGCTGACCACGCTCGTCGGGTCCCGGAACACCTCGTACCGATCCTCGGGGACGAGGAAGCGGAACATCCGGTCGGCGGCCCACCGGATCGTCGCGATCGTCGGGATGCCAAGCCGCTCGTAGACCTGGGCACGCCGGGAGTCGTAGATCCGGGCCACCACCCGGCTCACGCCGAACGTCTCCCGGGCCAGGCGAGCCGAGATGATGTTGGAGTTGTCGCCGCTGGAGACCGCCGCGAAGGCGTCCGCCCGCTCGATGCCGGAGGCACGCAGGACGTCGCGGTCGAAGCCGATCCCGTTGACCGTGACGCCGCCGAAATTGTCGCCCAGCCTGCGGAAGGACTCGGCGTCCCTGTCGATCACGGCCACGTGATGACCCTGCGCGTCAAGCTTCTGAGCCAGCGTGGAACCGAGCCGGCCGCACCCCATGATCACCACGTGCACGGTTCGTGCCCTCCCGAATCACTACGGACGAGTGAGCCTCTTTCAACGTGGCGAGGGCCTCGGCCGCCGGCACCGGACAACGGCCCGGCAGCTTCAGGCCCGATGCCAGGTTGAAAATTGCTCAGTGTGAGCCTGCCATGCGCCTTCCACCACCGGTGTCCGGGGCGCCCTCCGCGGCTCACCGGGCGCCCGTACTCTTGGCACTCGTGGCGAGTACCACCTCTCTAGCCAAGCGGCTGCTTCTGGGCAGGCCGTTCCGCTCGGACCGGCTGCAGCACACGCTGCTGCCGAAGCGGATCGCGCTGCCCGTTTTCGCGAGCGACGCGCTTTCCAGCGTGGCGTACGCACCCGACGAGATCCTGCTGACCCTCTCCATCGCCGGCACCGCCGCCTACGTCTATTCGCCCTGGGTGACGCTCGCGGTCGCCGTGGTGATGGTGACGGTGGTCGCCAGCTATCGGCAGAACGTCCACGCGTACCCGTCCGGTGGCGGTGACTACGAGGTGGCCACGGTCAACCTGGGTCCCAGGGCCGGACTCGGTGTGGCGAGCGCCCTGCTCGTCGACTACATCCTCACGGTCGCCGTCTCCGTCTCCTCGGGGGTCAGCAACCTGGGCTCGGTGGTGCCCTGGGTGGCGGAGAACAAGGTCGGCGTGGCCATCGCCGCGGTGATCCTGCTCAGCGCCCTCAACCTGCGCGGGCTGCGTGAATCCGGTACGGCGTTCGCGGTGCCCACGTACCTGTTCATCATCATGATCGTCGGCATGATCGCCACCGGCCTGATCCGGATCTTCGTGCTCGGCCAGGACCTGCAGGCGCCCAGTGCCAGCCTGGTGATCGACGCCGAGGAGCACCACTTCACCGAGATCGGCTTCGTGTTCCTGCTGCTGCGGACGTTCTCCTCCGGTTGCGCGGCACTGACCGGGGTCGAGGCGATCTCCAACGGCGTACCCGCCTTCAAGAAGCCGAAGAGCAAGAACGCGGCGACCACGCTGATGCTGCTCGGCGGCCTGGCGATCGTGATGCTCTTCGGCATCATCGCGCTCGCTCGCGCCACCCACCTGCAATACGTCGAGAACGAGGCACTGCAGATCCTGTCCGGCCCGCCGAACTACGTGCAGAAGACGGTGACCACCCAGCTGGCCGAGACGGTGTTCGGCGCCGGATCGGTGATGTTCATCCTGGTCGGCGCGGTCACCGCGATGATCCTCTTCCTGGCCGCCAACACCGCGTTCAACGGCTTCCCGGTGCTCGGCTCGATCCTCGCGCAGGACCGGTACCTGCCACGGCAGCTGCACACCCGGGGCGATCGCCTGGCGTTCAGCAACGGCATCACCTTCCTGGCGGTCGCGGCGATGGTGCTCATCGTCGCCTTCCAGGCCGAGGTCACCCGCCTGATCCAGCTCTACATCGTCGGCGTCTTCGTCTCCTTCACGCTGTCCCAGCTGGGCATGATCCTGCACTGGAACAGGCTGCTGCGGAATCAGCGAGATCCGGAACGCCGCCGGCGCATGTTCCGGTCCCGGGCCATCAACGCGTTCGGCATGTGCCTCACCGGCGCCGTCCTGATCGTCGTCCTGATCACCAAGTTCCTACTGGGTGCGTGGATCGCGATCACCATGATGGTGGTCATCTACGGGCTGATGGTCGCCATCCACCGGCACTACACGCGGGTCGCCCAGGAGCTGACGCCGACCGAGGAACGGCCGGTGCTGCCGTCGCGCAACCACGCCGTCGTCCTGGTCAGCAAGGTGCACATGCCGACGCTGCGTGCGCTCGCCTACGCGCAGGCGACCCGCCCGGACACGCTCACCGCGGTCACCGTCAACGTCGACGACAAGGACACCCGCAACATCCAGCAGGAGTGGGAACGGCGACAGCTGCCGGTGCCGCTGACCGTCGTCGACTCGCCCTACCGGGAGATCACCCGGCCGATCATCGACTTCGTCAAGAGCGTGCGCCGCTCCTCGCCCCGCGACGTGGTCACCGTCTTCGTCCCGGAATACGTGGTCGGGCGCTGGTGGGAGAATCTGCTGCACAACCAGAGCGCCCTGCGGATCAAGGGCCGGCTGCTCTTCGAGCCCGGCGTGATGGTCACCAGCGTGCCGTGGCAGCTGCGCTCCAGCCAGGACCGCGACCTCGAACGCCTGGACCGCGGCCTGACCCGGGCACCGGCCCGCGGACCTCGCCAGCGCGGCGAGACACCCGAACCACCCCGACCCAGCGAGGAAAAATGACCGCCGACCCCACCGAACTCGTCCAGGGCGACCGGGTCGAGGTGACCGCCGGAGCCCCGGCTCACGGCGGCCACTGCGTCGCCCGCATCGGCGGACCGCACGGCCAGGTGGTCTTCGTCCGGCACGCGCTGCCCGGCGAGCGGGTCACCGTCGAGATCACCGAGCTGCACCGCGGCTATCTGCGGGGTGACGCCGTGGAGATCCACGAGGCCTCACCGGACCGCGTCACGCCGCCCTGTCCCTACGCCCATCCGGGCGGGTGCGGCGGCTGCGACCTCCAGCACGTCGCAGGCGACGCACAGCTGCGCTGGAAGACCTCGGTGGTCCGGGAACAGCTCGAGCGTCTGGCCGGTCTCAAAGATCATCCGGTACGGGTGGAAGCACTACCCGGCCCGGACGACGCGACACGCCTGCTCGGCTGGCGCAGCCGGGTCCGCTACGCCGTCGACGCCGCCGACCACCCCGGCCTGCTCCAGCACCGGTCCCACCAGGTCGTCCGGATCGACCGGTGCCTGATCGCCCACCCGGCGATCCAGGACCTCGACCTGCTCCAGCGCGACTGGACCGACGCCGACGCACTGCAGGCGGTCGCCTCGACGGGCGGGGACGTGGCGGTCCTCGCTCGCCCGGCCGGCAGCCGCGCCCCACAGCCGGCTGACGACCTCGGCGAGCCCGCGTCGGGGGGACTCGTCCGGCTGTCCGGGCCCGACGAGGTGTCCGAAATTGCCGATGGGCGGGCGTTCCGCGTACCGCCTGAGGGCTTCTGGCAGGTGCACCCAGCCGCGGCCGACACGCTCGTCGGTGTCGTCCTGGAGATGTTGCGTCCCGCCGAGGGCGAGGCCGCCTGGGACCTGTACGGGGGAGCCGGCCTGTTCGCGGCTGCCCTGGCGGCGCGGACCGGTGCGCGGACCATCGTGGTGGAGTCGTCGTCGATCGGTGTGGCGGCGGCTCGGGCCAACCTGGCGGATCTGCCCTCGGTGGAGGTGGTGGCGGCCAAGGTCGAGGTCGCGCTGCAACGGCGGCGGGTCGCCGGGCCGGTCGATCTCGTGGTGCTCGATCCGCCGCGGACGGGTGCCGGCGCGCAGGTGGTTCGGGCGGTGGCGGAGGCCGGGCCGCGGGCTGTCGCCTATGTGGCCTGTGATCCGGCTGCGCTGGCGCGGGATCTGAAGACGTTCCGGTCGCTGGGGTGGCGGGTCGCTGAGGTACGCGCCTTCGACTGCTTCCCGATGACCCAGCACATCGAGTCCGTAGCCCTCCTCCTCCCCACCTGACACGTCCCCGCCCCGCCGCTCGCGGCTCCGCCCTCCGCCCTCCGCCCTCCGCGGTCTTGTGGGGTTGCGCAGCGGCGGTGAGCCGTAACTCCACAAGATCGCGGGAAGGGGCGGCGGCGGGCGGGCGCGTACGGAGCGGCGGGCGGGCGCGGACGGAGCGGCGGGCGGGCGCGGACGGAGCGGCGGGCGGGCGCGGACGGAGCGGCGGGGCCGACGGGCTTAAGGCGGCTGGCGGCGGGGCGGGGCGGGGGACGGGTTGGTGTTGGGCAGGGTGGTGATCAGGGCGTGGCGCGCTCGGCGGCGGAGACGGCGTTGCGGAAGAGCATGGCGACTGTGGTGGGGCCTACGCCGCCGACTCGGGGTGTGATGGCGCCGGCCACGTCGGCGCAGGACTCGTCGACGTCGGGGAGGAGGCGGCGGCCCTCGTAGCGGACGCCGGCGCCGACCACGACGGCGCCGGGTTTCACGTGGTCGGGCTGGATGATGCCGGGTACGCCGGCGGCGGCGATCAGGACGTCGGCGCGGCGGGTGTAGCGGTCCCAGTCGGGTACGCCGGTGTGCACGACGGTGACGGCGGCGTTGGCGGTGGGGCGCTTCTGGGCGAGCAGCATGGCCAGCGGGCGGCCCAGGGTGGCGCCGCGACCGAGAATGACCACTTCGCGGCCGGAGATCGGGATGTTGTGGAAGGCGAGCAGCGCCTCGATGCCGGCGGGGGTGCAGGGGAGCGGGCCGGGGAGGCCGACCGCGAGGCGGCCCATGTTGAGCGGGTGCATGCCGTCGACGTCCTTGTCGGGGTCGAGGGTCTGCAGGGCCGCGTCGTAGTCCAGGTGGGCCGGGATCGGGTACTGGATGAGGACGCCGTGCACGTCCTTGTCGTCGTTGAAGCCGGCGATCACGCGGAGCAGGTCGTCCTGGGTGATGTCGCCGCTCAGGTGCTCGTGCGGCGAGGCGAAGCCCAACTCGGCCGCCTGCTTCTGCTTGATCCGGATGTAGCCGGCGCTGGCGTCGTCGTCACCGACCAGGATGGTGGCGAGGCTGGGCTGGACCCCGCGCTCCCTGAGGCGGGCGACGCGTGCCTTGACGTCGTCGAGAACGGCCTCGGCGACGGGTGCGCCGGGAAGCAAACGAGCGTTGGACATGTGTCTCCTCAGCCGGGAGCCCAGGCGGTCGACTCCTCGTGACGAGCTCCCCGATGGTTCCGACCATCCCTGTGCCGCCAGTCGCTTCGTACCCTCCAGGATGCCAGGGCCCTACGGGAGGGATGCCGGGACCCTCCGGGATGACGGGATGACGGGATGACGGGATGACGGGAAGGCGGGAAGGCGGGAAGGCGGGAAGCGGGGCGGCAGGACGGGCGACCGCCCGGATTGTCCGGAAGGGGGATGTGGAGGTTGTGTGGAGGGCATGGCTCCAGCCGTTCGCTCCAGTCGCGTTGCGGCGCGGCCCGGATAGACTCCACCCTCATGAGCGACTCCCCCTCGAGCCCGGCCGGCCTGCTGACGACCATCACCGCCCCCGGTGACCTGAAGCGACTGACCACGGAGCAGTTGACCCTGCTCGCGGCCGAGATCCGAGACTTCCTCGTTGCCAAGGTCTCCCGCACCGGTGGGCACCTCGGACCGAACCTGGGCGTGGTCGAGATGACCCTCGCCATGCACCGGGTCTTCGATTCGCCGCGGGACAAGGTTCTCTTCGACACCGGTCACCAGTCATACGTACACAAGATCGTGACGGGCCGGCAGGACGGCTTCGACCTGCTCCGCCAGCGGGGTGGCCTCACCGGCTACCCGAGCCAGGCGGAGAGCGAGCACGACCTCATCGAGAACTCGCACGCCTCCACCGCTCTGTCGTATGCGGACGGTCTGGCCAAGGCGTTCGCGCTGCGCGGTGAGGACCGTCACGTGGTCGCCGTCGTCGGTGACGGCGCCCTGACCGGCGGCATGTGCTGGGAGGCGCTCAACAACATCGCCGCCAGCCGCAACCGGCTGGTCATCGTCGTCAACGACAACGGCCGCTCCTACGCGCCGACCATCGGCGGGCTCGCCGACCACCTCTCCACGCTGCGCCTCAACCCGGGCTACGAGAAGGTTCTCGACCTGGTGAAGGACGCGCTCGGCCAGACGCCCGTGGTGGGCAAGCCGGTCTTCGAGGTGCTGCACGCGGTCAAGCGGGGCATCAAGGACGCGGTCAGCCCGCAGCCGATGTTCGAGGACCTCGGCCTGAAATACATCGGGCCGGTCGACGGGCACGACCTGCAGGCGATGGAGTCGGCATTGCGCCGGGCGAAGGGCTTCGACGCACCGGTGATCGTGCACGCCGTCACCCGCAAGGGCTACGGCTACCGCCCCGCCGAGCAGGACGAGGCGGACTGCCTGCACGGCCCGAGCAGCGCCTTCGACGTGGAGACCGGCAAGCTGCTCGCCGCTCCCACGCTGAAGTGGACGAAGGTCTTCGCCGAGGAGCTGGTGAAGATCGCCGACGAGCGCCCGGACGTGGTGGGCATCACCGCCGCGATGGCCGAGCCGACCGGCATCGCCGCCCTGGCGAAGAAGTATCCGGAGCGGACATACGACGTGGGGATCGCCGAGCAGCACGCGGCGACGAGCGCGGCCGGTCTGGCGATGGGCGGGTTGCACCCGGTGGTCGCGGTCTACGCGACGTTCCTGAACCGGGCGTTCGACCAGGTGCTGCTCGACGTCGCGATGCACCGGCTGCCGGTGACCTTCGTGCTGGACCGGGCCGGGATCACCGGGCCGGACGGGCCGAGCCACTACGGCATGTGGGACATGAGCGTCTTCGGTGTGGTGCCGGGCATGCGGATCGCCGCGCCCAGGGACGCCGCGACGCTGCGCGAGGAGCTGCGTGAGGCGGTCGCCGTCGACGACGGCCCGACGATCGTGCGGTTCCCGACCGGCTCCGTCGCGCCGGACATGCCGGCGCTGCGCCGGGTCGGCCAGGTGGACGTGCTGCGTGAGGACGAGCGCAAGGACATCCTGCTGGTCGCGGTGGGTTCGTTCGCCGGGCTGGGACTGGACGTCGCGGAGCGGCTCGCCGAGCAGGGGTACGGCGTGACCGTCGTCGACCCTCGCTGGGTGCGCCCGGTCCCGATCGAGCTGACCGGCCTGGCCGCCCGGCACCGGTATGTGGTGACCTGCGAGGACGGCGTGCGCGCCGGTGGCGTCGGTGACGCCGTGGCGAGTGCCCTGCGCGACGCCGGGGTGACCGTGCCGCTGCGCGACTTCGGTGTGCCGGTCGGCTTCCACCCGCACGGCAGCCGGGCGGAGGTCCTCACCAGCGTCGGGCTGACCGCGCAGGACATCGCCCGGGACGTGACCGGGTGGGTGTCCGGCCTGGAGGAATCCGCGCCGGTCGGGGAGTCGCAAGCCTCGATCTGATCTTGGGGGTCGCCACGACGGGCGCTTTTGTTACGCAACCGTTACCTTTGATGGATGGGCGCGGACACCTTCAGCGACATCGCCGTCATCGACCTCGGCCTGGAACGCGGAGAGCCCGAGTCGTACCACCGGCCGGGGCGGCGCACGACGCCGTCCTGGTTCGGTCCGGCGCTCGTCGCCGTCCTGCTGCTGCTCACCACCGCGGCCTCGGTGCCACCGGCCCCCGCGCCGATCGCCGAGGTGCTGCGGGTTCCGATCGGGCCCGGTGATCCGTACGCCATCACCGGCGGCCGTCTGCTCGTCCAGTCGGCGGGGCTGCTCAGCTCGTACCGGCTGGCCGACGGTGAGCGGCACTGGCAGGTGGTCCAGAACGAGCCGGTCTATCGCCTGCGGACGGCCGGCGGGCTCCTGCTGCTGCAACCGTCGACGGTCCGCGGCGTGGACCCGGGCACCACGGCCGTGGCCCTGACCAGTGGTGATCGGCAGTGGCACACCCCGCACAACGTGGTCGCCTTCCCCGGTGCCTCGCTGCTGTTCGCGGTGGACGGTGTGCGCAGCTCGTCCAGCGGCCGGCGCCGGGTGCAGAACACGGTCGAGGTGCTGGACCCGGCGATCGGCCTGGCCCGCTGGCGGGTGCGGGTGCCGAACACCGCAGTGCTGACCAGCGTGCCCGGTACCGGCGGCGGGCCGTCCTGGATCATGCTCGTGCGCGACGATCAGGTCGCCGACCTCTACGACGTGACGAGCGGCGCCCACCTGGCCAGCCGGAAGCTTCCGATGACCGATTACGATCCCGACAACCCGGTGGCCGTCGGTGGTGTGGTGCTGCTGCGGCACCCCGGCTCGTACGGGATCCAGGTCTCCGCCTATGACGCGGGGACGCTCCAGCCGTTGTGGACCAGGCTGGCGCGAGGGACCGAGCGGGTGCGTGCGTGCGGCGAGCTGGCCTGCCTGACGGGGCGCAACGGCGTCCGGGCCATCGAGACGGGTACCGGGGCCGAGCGCTGGCGGCAGCCGGCCTGGCGGTCGATCGAGCGGTTCGGCAGCCGGACCGTCGCCTACGGGCCGACGGCCACCGGCACCGACCAGCCGGTGGCCGAGGTGGACCCGGCGACCGGCCAGGTGCTCACCGATCTGACCGGGTGGAAGCCGGTTCCCGGTACGGCCGAGGACGGGGAACTGCTGGTCACCCGGGAGATCGACCCGGGTCCGCGTACCATGGTCGCGGTCGTGGCGGCGGGCCTCGATCGGCCGCGACTCTTCACCGAGCTGCCGGAGGGCACCGGTGACTGCCAGGCCACCGCGGATCGCCTGGTCTGCCGGTCGATGTACGACGAGTTGATCGTCTGGGAGCATCGGGCGAGCACGGTGGCGGGCTGAAGGCGTACGAAAAAGGGGTGGTCGTGGCACTGATCGAGCTGGACCGCGACGCCCCGCTCGAGCAGGCACCCGGCCGGCGCCCCCCGCCCTGGCGCTACCGGCACGCCGGCCTGCTGATGACCGCGGTGCTGATGCTCGCCCTCGGCGGAGCGGCGCCCTACGCCGCGACGCTCTGGCGGGAGCTGGGCACGATCGGTCAGGCGGGCGACCCGGAAACCCCGATCCAACTGGCCGGCGGGCGGCTCTACACGGTGGGTATGTCCGAGCGATACCACGAGGTGACGGCCTGGGCGCTGGACGGGCCGCCGCGCCGTGTCTGGACCGCCCGGACGCCGATCGGGATGAGTTACAACCCGGTCAGCGGCTACTTCGGCGCGTTCACCGTCCGGCAAGCGGGCGACGTCGTGCTCCTGTCCGAGGGTTTCGCCACCACCGCGCTGGACAAGCGCACCGGGCAGACCCGCTGGACGTTGCCGCTCGCGGTGTGGCTGCTCGGCACCGGCGGCGTCGGGCTGGCCGCGGAGCAGGTCTTCCGGCCGGGCACCGTCTACGACCAGGCCTCCGGCGACCCGGGGGCGCTCTACTTCTCGGCGACCGGTGAACCGCACACCGAACCGCCCGTCCGCACCCAGGTCCACGGTGTGGATCTGGCCACCGGCGAGGTCCGCTGGACCACGACGCCGGGTGGCTCGGTGACCGTCGACCCGGTGCACGGTGACGTGCCGGCCGTCCTGATCACCTCGTCGGACCGGCTCACCCTGCACGACGGGGACACCGGTGACGTCCGCGCCGAGGTGGCCCTGCCCGAGCTGAACGGTTCCGGGCCGGTGACCGCCTCGGTGGCCGGTGACGTGGCCCTGATCAGCTATCGGGATCCGGGGCAGCAGGTGGCGTACGACGTGCGGACCCTGCGGCGGCTCTGGAGCCGGGACCTGCCCGAGGTGCCGGGCGACGTACCGGACTGCCGGCAGGTGATCTGCTGGGGCCCGCGCAACGACCTGTACATCCTGGACCCGGCCACGGGAGAGCCGGCCTGGCCGGCGAACGGGGACATCGACATCACGGTGCGGGCCGGTTTCGTGCTGGAGACCAAGGTCCGGACCGGCCGGCCGGATCGGCTCGCCGACCTCCGGGACGGTACGAACCGGGTGGTCCTGACCGGCTGGGACCGGGTGCTTCCGGGGGATCCGGACGCGACGGTGGTGGTCCGGCGCGACGGCGACGACGGCGGGCAGATCTTCGCGGCGGTGCGGCCGGGGCACCCCGAGCTGCGGATCCTCGGTACGGCCGACGTGGACTCCGACGACTGCGCCGCCGACGACCACCGCCTGGTCTGCCGCGACAGTTCGGGATTGCGCGTCTGGGCGTACCGGATCTGACCTCCGACCCGGCACAATGAAGCCGGAGGCCAGGATGAGCGGTGTCCTGATCGATCTCGGCGAGGTGCCGCGGGGTGCCCCGCGCCCGCGGGCTGCCGCGATCCCCGCGCCCCCGGTGCCCTACGGATTCCTGCTCGTCCTGCTCTGCGCCCTGCTCCTCGTCTCGCTCAGCGGCGCCGCGCCACCGCACCGGCCGGTGCTGCCGGTCCCGGTCCCCGCCGTGCTCGGTGACGCCATCCGGGTGGCCGGTGACCGGCTCTTCGTGATCAGTCCCGCGCGGACGACTGGTCGGCGGACCATCCGGACCTACCAGCTGCCGGACGCCACCCTGCTCTCCGAACACACCCTGACGGTCAACGGTGACGTGCTCTCCGTCGACGTGGCGGGAGACCTGATGCTGGTCACCGTGCAGGACGAGCGGACCATCAGGTTCGGCACCATCACGCTGCGCCCGGGGTCGAACCAGCCGCTCTGGCAGCGCCCGGTCCTGCTCCAGGGTGTCTCGGCGGCCGACGGCCTGGCCCTGGTCCGTGAGGAGGGCGCGGATTTCGGGGAGGCGTACTGGCACGGTGTGGACCTGCACACCGGTGCCGTGCGCTGGACGGTGCACCAGAACGGCCAGGACGACGTGGCGGTGTCGAGCTACGGCAAGGGCTATCCGCAGTGGCTCTACGTGCTGACCGGTGACGGGCGGCTGGAGGCTCGGGACACGCGTACCGGTCGGCCGGCGGCGACCGTGACCGTGCCGGAGGGCCGGTCCGGCTCCACCTCGCTCTGGACCGCGGGGAATCTGGTGCTGGTCGGCGCCGGCGGCTCCGGTACCACCGGGTACGACATGAACGCCGGGCTCCAGCCGCGCTGGCGCAGCGGCATGAACCTGAGCTGGTACCGCGGACCGGTCACCTGCGGCGAGTTCATCTGCGCGTTCCTGCCACAGCGCGGCATCCTGGTGATCGACCCGCTGACCGGGCGGGAGCGCTGGTCGTCGGACCGCTGGGACTACGCCGACCGGGTCGGCGGCCATCTGCTCAGCGTCATGCCCGGCACCGCGTATCCCCGGCTCTACGTGCTCGACCCGGCGACCGGTGACGTGCTCGGCGACGCCGGTCTCTGGCAGAGCGCCGGGCCGGGGCCGGAGCCGGAGACCGCGTACGTGCTGCGGACCGTTTCCGGTCAGGATCGGATCTGGTACGGCGTACTCGACCTGACCACCCTGCGGATCCGGGTGCTCGGCGCGGCCGACGACGTCTCCGGCGACTGCCACTTCTCCGCCGGCGCGCTGGTGTGCCGCCGGATCGACGCCACCGTCGGGGTGTGGCGCATTCGGTAGCCTTCACCTCGGGATTCATGTTTGGCCGGTGGAGGTCGCGGTGCGAGTGCTGGTGGTTGAGGACGAGCGGAACCTGGCCGACGCCATCGTGCGCGGGCTGCGCCGCAAGGGCATGGCCGTGGACGTGGCGTACGACGGGCTCGAAGGGCACGAGATGGCCTACGTGACCCGCTACGACGTGGTGGTGCTCGACCGGGACCTGCCCGGGATGCACGGCGACGACATCTGTGCCGATCTGGTCGCGCGCGGCGCGCTGACCCGGGTGCTGATGCTCACCGCCAGCAGCACTGTCGCCGACCGGGTGGAGGGTCTTGAACTCGGCGCCGACGACTACCTGGCGAAGCCGTTCGCCTTCGAGGAGCTGGTGGCCCGGGTGCAGGCGCTCGGCCGGCGGGCCACCCCGGCCGCGCCGCCGGTGCTGACCGTCGGCAACCTGGTGCTGGACCAGACCCGGCGGGTGGTGACCCGCGGCGGCGCGCCGATCGAGCTCACCAACAAGGAGTTCGGCGTGCTGGAGGAGCTGCTCAAGGCCAAGGGCGGCGTGGTGTCCAGCGAGGAGCTGCTGGAACGCGTCTGGGACGCCAACACCGACCCCTTCACCACCACCGTACGGGTGACCATCAACACGCTGCGCAAGAAGATCAGTGACCCGCCCCTGATCGAGACGGTGGTCGGCGCCGGTTACCGGGTGCCGGATCCGGTTGTGGCTTCGTGACCGTCTATCTCGGGCAGACCCGCAGCCGGCGGCGGTTCCAGCCGCGTAACACGCTGCGGCTGCGGCTCACCCTGCTCAACGGCATCCTGCTGGTCGGGGCCGGTGTCGCGCTCGTGCTGCTCGCCTGGCTGCTGGTCGGGCAGTCACTGCACCCGATCGACGAGCTGCGCGCCGGGTCAACGGTGACGCTCGCCGACGGCCACACCCGGGAGGCGCTGGCCTGGCAGACCGACATGGTCGAGCAGGCCTCCCGCGAGCTGCTCCTCAAAGGACTCAGCGCGCTCGTCGCGATCGGGATCATCGGCATCGCCGGGGCGTACGTGGTGGCCGGTCGCGCGCTGCGGCCCCTGCACCACGTGACCCAGACCGCCCAGCGACTCGGTGAGGAGACGCTGGACCAGCGGATCCGCTACTCCGGTGCGGACGACGAGGTGGCCGACCTCGCCCGGACGTTCGACGCGATGCTGGATCGGCTGGCGGCCGCTTTCGATTCGCAGAAACGGTTCGTCGCCAACGCCTCGCACGAGCTGCGGACACCGCTCGCGGTCATGCGTACCGAGATCGACGTGACGCTCAGCGACGACGAGGCGGATGTCGCCGAGTACCGGCGGATGGCGAAGGTGGTCCGCAACGCCTCGGAGCGGGCGAACGGCCTGGTCGACGCGCTGCTGGTGCTGGCCCGCTCGGAGGCGCAGTCCGGGCGGCGGCTGGTCCGCAAGGTCCCGGCGGACATGGCGACGAGCGTCCACAACGCGCTCTCCGCGGTGAGGGTCGAGGCGGAGCGGATGAAGCTGGAGGTCACCACGGAGCTGGAGCCGGCGCCCGTGGTCGGTGACCCGAGCCTGCTGGACCGGCTGGCCGGCAACCTGATCGAGAACGCGATCCGCTACAACCACCTGCTCGGGCGGCTCTGGCTGCGGACCGGGTCGGTGAACGGGCTGGCCGTGCTGGTGGTCGGCAACACCGGGTACGAGGTGGAGCCCGCGGACGTGCCGGGGCTCTTCGAGCCGTTCCAGCGGGGCGGCTGGGAGCGGACCGGGTCGCGTGGCTCCGGCCTGGGCCTGTCGATCGTCCGGGCGGTCTGCGACGCGCACGGCGGCACGGTCTCCGCGGTGGCTCAGGAGGGTGGCGGGCTGGAGGTCACGGTGTCGCTGCCGGCCGCCGACACGACGCCCGTGGTGGCCGCGACCGCCAGCGTGAAGCCCCGCCCGGATCGGACGGGGCTCCAGCAGAAGACCTAGCCGCGGACGTTCGCCATGCCGTCGGGCAGGAACCGCTTGCCGGTGACCCGCTCGGCGGTGCCGCTGCGGTCCAGGTACGGCGTGATCCCACCGAGGTGGAACGGGTACCCGGCGCCGAGGATCATGCACAGGTCGATGTCCTGTGCCTCGGCGACCACACCCTCGTCGAGCATGATCCGAATCTCCTGTGCGAGAGCTTCGAGCGCCTTGGCCCGTACCTCATCGGCGGTCAACGGCGCCGAGCCGATCTCCAGGACCTTGACCACCTCGGGGTTGACCTCGTCGTCGACGAGCAGCGGCAGGCCGGCGTCGACGATCTTCTTGAGGTTGGGGGAGTCCACGTAGCGGTCCGGGAAGGCCGTGTGCAGCGTCTCGCCCACGTGGTACGCCACCGCCGGGCCGACCAGCTGGAGCAGCGCGATCGGGCGCATCGGCAGGCCCAGCGGGTCGAACGCCTCGTTGACCACCTCGAGCGGCGTGCCGGCGTCGACAGCCTTGAAGACCTCGCTGGTGAAACGGGTCAGCACCCGGTTGACCACGAACGCCGGGGCGTCCTTGACCAGCACCGACGACTTCTTCAGCTGCTTGCCGACCTCGAACGCGGTGGCCAGCGTGGGGTCGTCGGTCCGCTCGCCCTTGATGATCTCGAGGAGCGGGAGGACCGCGACCGGGTTGAAGAAGTGGAAGCCGACAACCCGCTCCGGGTGCTCCAGGTCGGCGGCCATCTCGGTGATCGACAGCGAGCTGGTGTTCGTCGCCAGGATCGCCTCGGCGGAGACGATCTTCTCGAGCTCGGCCCAGATCTGCTTCTTCAGGTCGAGGTTCTCGAAGACCGCCTCGATCACGAAGTCGGCGTCCGCGAAGACCGACTTGTCGACCGAGCCGCTGATCAGGCCGCGCAGCTTGGCCGCGGTGCCCTCGTCCATCCGCCGCTTGCCGACCAGCTTGTCGATCTGCTCGTTGACGTAGGCCACGCCCTTGTCGACACGCGCCTGGTCGAGATCGGTCAGAACCACCGGCACCTGAAGGCGGCGCAGGAAGAGCAGGGCCAGCTGCGACGCCATCAGGCCGGCACCGATGATGCCGACCTTGGTGACCTTACGAGCAAGGGCTTTGTCGGGTACGCCTACCGGTCGCTTCGCCCGGCGCTGCACCAGGTCGAACGCGTAGAGGCTGGCGCGGGACTCGTCACCCATGATCAGGTCGGCGAGGGCCTCGGTCTCGGCCGCGGTGCCGTCTTCGAAGGACGCCTCCTTGGCCAGGGCGAGCAGCTCCAGAGCCTTGTTGGCGGACGGGACCGCGCCGTGCAGCTTCTCGTCGAGCTGCTGCTTGGCGAACCAGAGCACGCCGTCCCACATGTCCCTGTCGATTTCGGGACGCTCGACGGTGACCTCGCCCTTGACCACGCCGGCGGCCCACGCGAGCGAGCTCTCCAGGAAGTCGGCGGCCTCGAAGAGCGCGTCGGCGACGCCCATCTCCTTCGCCTGCTTCGGGCGCAGCACCTTCTGGGTCAGCGGGTTCTGCAGGATGACCTGCGCCGCGCCCGGTGCGCCGATCAGGTTCGGCAGCAGCTGGCTGCCACCCCAGCCGGGAACCAGGCCGATCGCGACCTCGGGCAGGCCGAGCGCGGCCGCGCCGGTGGAGACGGTGCGGTAGTGGCAGTGCAGGGCGACCTCGAGGCCGCCGCCGAGCGCCGCGCCGTTCACGAACGCGAACGTCGGGATCTCGCTGTTCTTCAGCCGGGCGAACACCCGGTGGCCCAGCGCACCCAGCTCGACGGCCTGCTCACGGTCCTTGATCAGCGGCATGCCGGTGATGTCGGCACCCACACAGAAGATGTACGGCTTGCCGGTCACCGCGATGAACGACGGGCCCGCCTCGGTGGCCTTGGTGATCGCCTCGTCCAGCGAGGTCAGCCCACCCGGGCCGAAGCTGTTCGGCTTCTTGTGGTCGAAACCGTTGTCGAGCGTGATCAGGGCCGCGGGCTTGTCGAGCCCGGGGACGGTTACCAGGCGGACGATCGCCTTGGTGACTACCTCGTTCGGGTTCTCGATCACTTCGCCGCGCCTTCCCAGTTCGGGTTCTCCCAGATCACGGTGCCGCCCATGCCGATGCCGATGCACATGGCGGTGAGGCCGTAACGGACCTCGGGGTGCTCGGCGAAGTGCCGGGCGAGCTGCGTCATCAGGCGCACGCCGGAGGACGCCAGGGGGTGGCCGATGGCGATCGCGCCGCCCCACGGGTTCACCCGCGGGTCGTCGTCGGCGATGCCGTAGTGATCGAGGAACGCGAGGACCTGCACCGCGAACGCCTCGTTCAGCTCGAACAGGCCGATGTCGCCGATGGTGAGGCCGGCCTTCTTCAGGGCCTTCTCGGTCGACGGGATCGGGCCGTACCCCATGATCTCGGGCTCGACGCCGACGAAGCCGAACGACACCATCCGCATGGCGACCGGCAGGCCCAGCTCGCGGGCCGTCGCCTCGTCGGCGAGCAGGGCCGCGGTGGCGCCGTCGTTCAGACCGGCCGCGTTGCCCGCGGTGACCCGGCCGTGCGGGCGGAACGGGGTCTTCAGCGTGGCGAGCTTCTCCATCGAGGTCTCGCGGGGCGCCTCGTCGACGGTGGCCAGGCCCCAGCCCAGCTCGGCGCTGCGGATCGCGACCGGGACCAGGTCCGGCTGGAGCTTTCCGTTCGCGTACGCCTTGGCGGTCTTGATCTGCGAGTTCAGCCCGTACGCGTCCACCCGCTCCTTGGTGATCTGCGGCAGGCGGTCGTGCAGGTTCTCCGCGGTCGAGCCCATCACCAGCGCCGACGGGTCGACGAGCTTCTCGGTCAGGATCCGCGGGTTCGGGTCGACGCCCTCGCCCATCGGGTGCCGGCCCATGTGCTCGACACCGCCGGCGATCGCCACGTCATAGGCGCCCATGGCGATGCCACCGGCGACGTTGGTCACCGCGGTCATCGCGCCGGCGCACATCCGGTCGATCGCGTAGCCCGGGACGGTCTTGGGCAGGCCGGACAGCAGGGCCGCGGTCCGGCCGATGGTCAGGCCCTGGTCACCGGTCTGGGTGGTGGCCGCGATCGCGACCTCGTCCACCCGCTCCGGCGGGAGCTGAGGATTGCGCTTGATCAGCTCTCGGATGCAGCGGATCACCAGGTCGTCGGCGCGGGTCTCGGCATACATGCCGCCCGCCTTGCCGAACGGGGTGCGGACGCCGTCGACGAAGACGACCTCGCGTACTTCACGGGGCACAGCAAGCCTCCTTGCGGGCGTGAACCCAAATGTGTCGGCAATGCTACTCGCGAGTAACTACGGGTCGCCAGGGCATCCGCGAATAGGTCACACCTGTTCGCTTTCCGCTGCCTTCGCTTGCTCAGCCCGCCTCGCTCCACGCTGCTTGCTTCGCGCGGCTTGCTGCGCTTCGCTGCTCGGCCTCCTCGGCGTTCTGGGCCTACGCCGGTTCGGGGAGGGCCTCCGTGAGCTGCTCGCCGAGGAGACCGACCTGCCAGTTGCGGGCGCCGAAGCCGAGCAGCGTGTCGCCGACCGTCCGCTCCGAGATCTCGTCCGGCGGTGACCAGGCGAGGCGGCGGACGAAGTCCGGGCTGATCAAATTCTCCGGCGGCAGGTTGTGCTTCTCGGCGGTGGAGACCACCACGGCACGGCACCGGGCCAGCCGGGCCGCGGCGATCGGGTCACGCTCGGCCCAGCGGTGCGGCGGCGGCGGACCCTCCACCGGCTGGTTCACCGGGAGAGCCTCGTCCGGCAGAGCCCGCGCCTGGTCCAGCGCGTCCAGCCAGATCCGGGCCAGCCGGCGCACCGAACGGCCGCCGAAACCGGGGATGGCGAGCAGGGTGCGCTCGTCCTTCGGATCCGCCTCGGCCGCCGCGACGATCGCGGAGTCGGGCAGCACCCGGCCGGGCGCGGAGTCACGTCGGGCGGCGATACCGTCCCGGGCGTACCAGAGAGCACGCACCCGCGACTGGGCCCGGGCGCCACGCACCCGATGAATACCCGAGGTGCGGCGCCACGGGTCGGGACGCACCCGGGGCGGCCGGTCGGCGCTCGCCACCAGGGCGGCGAACTCCTCGGCCGCCCAGGCGGTCTTGCCCTGCCTGTCGAGTTCCGCGGCGAGCAGGTCACGCAGGTCGGTGAGCAGCTCCACGTCGAGCGCGGCATAGGTCAGCCACGACTCCGGCAGCGGCCGGGTCGACCAGTCCGCCGCCGAATGATGCTTCTCCAGCGAGAAGCCGAGCAGCTGCTCGGTGAGCGCGGCCAGGCCGACCCGCTCGAACCCGGCCAGCCGGGCGGCCAGCTCGGTGTCGAACAGCCGGCGCGGCTTCATGCCGAGCTCGGCCAGGCACGGCAGGTCCTGGCTGGCGGCGTGCAGCACCCACTCGGTGTCGGCCAGGGCCGCGTCCAGGGTGCGCAGATCGTCGAGCGGGAGGGGGTCGAGCAGTGCGGTGCCGGACCCGGCGCGGCGCAGTTGCACCAGGTAGGCGCGTTGCGTGTAGCGGTAGCCGGAGGCGCGTTCGGCGTCGACGGCGACGGGTCCGGTACCCGCCGCGAGACGGGCGACCATCTCGGCCAGTGCGGCCTCGGTCTCCACCGGGCGAGGGGTGCCATCGCGGGGCGCGGTCAGGGGTGTTGCCTCGGGACCGCCAGAATTCGGGCCGGGCGGCACTGCGTGCGGTCCGTCCCCTGCAGTGTCCGGCGAGTCCCGACGGCGCAGGGGTGCTTCGTCGGTCACTCCGTAACCGTACGGGGGTGGCACCCTTGCCGTGCGCAGCCGGGGTCCGGCGCGTCATTTCTCGATCTTTCCGGGGACTCATCCGCAGGGGGTTCTCGTCCGTATCACCTGTCGCAGCGCCGAAACCCCGGGAGGCCGCGCCGGATGTCCGCAACATATGAGCCCTTCACGCCAGCCAACGGTTCGTCGCGGAGGAGGGCGTCCTGGGACGAGGAGCCGGCCTGGAACGGGTCATCCGATCAGCAGTGGTCCCAGCAGGGCTCTCGCTCGCAGGACTCCGAGCGGTGGCCGCAGCAGGATCCCTGGGCACAGCAGGATCAGTGGTCCCAGCCGGCGCAGCAGGACCAATGGTCTCAGCCGGCGCAGCAGGACCAGTGGTCTCAACCGGCGCAGCAGGACCAATGGGCTCAGCCGGCGCAGCAGCAGTGGCAGCAGGACCAGCGCTGGGCTGCTGCTCCGGCACCGCAGCAGCAGCAGTGGGCGGCAGCTTCGTCGCCCCGAACCGAGGCCAGGTCCTCCCGGCCCGGTCGCGGCCGACTCGTGATCATCGGCCTGGTCGGTGCGCTGTTGCTGGTCTCCGGCTGGCAGGCGTTCCGGGTCGAGAGCATGATCAAGACCAGCACGGACCTCGCTGACGCCGTGAGCTCCGAGCAGGGCCGTACCCAGGATCTCGAGAAGAAGCTGACCACCGTGTTCGACCCGGAGGGCATCTCCTCGGCCGTGATCCCCAGCGTCTTCCGCGTCCGGGCCGGCGACTTCACCGGCACCGCGTTCGCCGTGGGCCAGACCGACGACGGTAAGACCAACCTGTTCACGAACTACCACGTGATCGAGGAAACCTTCAAGGACGGCGACCGGCAGGTCTCCCTCGAACGCGGCAACACCCGCATCGAGGCCCGCATCGTGAAGGTCGACGCCGACCGGGACCTGGCCCTGCTCCGCGCGGACCGTGAGATCAAGGGCCTGGCACCGGCGGCCGGCGACGTGAAGGCCGGCCAGCAGGTGGTCGTCGTGGGCGCCCCGCTCGGCCTGGACGACTCGGTGACCACCGGCGTGATCAGCGCCTATCGTCCCGACGACTCCGACGGCCCGACCATCCAGTTCGACGCCCCGATCAACCCCGGCAACTCCGGCGGCCCGGTGGTCAACTCGAGCCGGCAGGTGGTCGGCATCGCCACCGCCAAGGCCCGTGACGCCGAAGGTATCGGCCTCGCCATCCCCATCCAGACCGCCTGCGACACCCTCGACGTCTGCGGCAACAACTAGCCCCTCGCCCCGCTCCCGCCCGCTGCGGATCTTGTGGACTCGGCGCCGCTGCGGATGTAGGCGCACACGTAAGCCGTCCGTGCGCGCCTGTGCAGGCCATCGCGAGGGTCAGTTCGCACGCAACCCCAACGTGTGCGCTCACTACCGCTCCGGCTCGCTGGCAGGCGCCCGGCTGGGCGTGAGTGGTGCTTTTCGCGCGTCACGGCACCGCTGGAGCCCAGCTGAGGAAAGCGGCTGGGCGTGAGTGGTGCTTTGGGGGCGCCAGGGCACCGCTGGAGCCCAGCCGGGCGGGTGGCCGGGTGGCGGCGCAGGTTCGGGTGGCGGCGCAGGGGCCGGGTGGCGGCGCGGGGTGGGGTGAGGGTGAGTGGGCAGCTACGCCCGGCGCGGGCGGCAAAGGCTTGCGTGGGCGGCTACGTCGCTGGGGAAGGCGGCGTGACTGGGCGAGAAGGCGTACGAGAAAGTCAGGACGCTGAAGCGCGGTGCCGGTCGGAGAGTGCGGAAACGCCTGGCGGGGGCAGGCCGGCGGTGGAGGCCAGCATCGCGCACCAGCCGCGCAGATGGGCGCCGAAGTCGTCGGACGTCGGGGTCCAGGAGGCGCGGACTTCCAGGTCGGCGGTGGGTGGCGGGCCGGCGAGCTCGCCGAAGCGGATGGAGGCGGTCTGTGTGACGGTGCCGCCGATGGCGGTGTGTGCTGCCGCGTGGTGTTCGAGGCCGTCGGTGAGCCAGGTCCAGGCGACGGCGGGCAGCAGGGGGTCGGTGGCGAGGTCGGCTTCGAGTTCGGCGGTGACCAGGGTGACCAGGCGCAGGTCGCCGCGCCAGGAGTCGTGGCCGGCGGGTTCGTGCAGCAGGATCAGCCGGCCGCTGGCCACCTCGTCGTCGCCGCGCAGAACGGTGGCGCTGAGGGCGAACGCGAAGGGCGCGAGGCGCTGGGGCGCGGCGATCTCCTCGAGGAGGATCTCCGGGCGCGGCGATTCCGCACGCAAGCCGGCCACCGCGCGGGTGAACGTCTCGGGGGCAGCGGAGGGGGACGCCATGAGAGGAAGCCTATGCCGATCTACCGGTTGGTCCGGCTCGCCGCGCCGCCGGGCTGGTTCACTCACGTGACACCATGGCTCGGTGACCGTTCTCGAGGATTCTCCGTTTGTTCGGGCGTGTCGGGGCCAGGAGGGCTCCCACACGCCGGTCTGGTTCATGCGGCAGGCCGGGCGTTCGCTCCCGGAATATCGCAGGATCCGCGCGGGGATCGGCATGCTGGACTCCTGCCGGCGACCGGATCTGGTCACCGAGATCACGCTGCAGCCGGTGCGACGGCACGGTGTGGACGCCGCCATCCTGTTCAGCGACATCGTGGTGCCGGTCGCGGCGGCCGGCATCGATCTGGACATCGTGGCGGGCACCGGGCCGGTGGTGGCCGAGCCGGTGCGCACGCGGGCCGACCTGGCGCGGCTGCGGCCGATCACCCCGGCCGATGTGGACTTCGTCGCCGAGGCGGTGAAGCAGCTGGTCGGTGAGCTGGGCAACACGCCGCTGATCGGTTTCGCCGGTGCGCCGTTCACGCTGGCGAGCTATCTGATCGAGGGCGGTCCGTCGCGGACCTATCTCAAGACCAAGGCCATGATGTACGGCGCACCCGACCTCTGGCACGCCCTGCTGTCCCGGCTCGCCGAGATCACGCTGACGTTCCTGCGCACCCAGGTGGACGCCGGGGTCAGCGCGGTTCAGCTGTTCGACTCGTGGGCGGGGGCGCTGTCCGAGGCTGATTACCGCAGGTTCGTCATGCCGCACTCGGCGGACGTGCTGCGTGGCCTGTCCGGTGCCGGTGTGCCGCGGATCCACTTCGGTGTGGGCACCACGGTGCTGCTGGAGGCGATGGGCGAGGCGGGTGCGGACGTGGTGGGTGTCGACTGGCGTACGCCGCTGGACGAGGCCGTCAAGCGGGTCGGCCCGGACCGCGCCGTGCAGGGCAACCTGGACCCGGCCATCCTGTTCGCCGGGTGGGACGTGGTGGAGCAGGAGGGCCGCCGGGTCCTCGGGCAGGGCAGATCCGCCTCGGGGCACATCTTCAACCTGGGTCACGGCGTCATGCCGGAGACCGATCCGGAGATCCTGACCCGCCTGGTCGCATTGGTGCACGAGGTGTCGGCGCGCTGACCCGCGTCACAGCGGCGGACCCCGAAGGAGCGGGCCCGGTGGGACCTCTGGGAGTGTGAGGGACGTGCGGAAGCGGATCGCGGTCATCGGCGGCGGCATCGCCGGGCTGGCGGCTGCCGTGCGCCTGCGGGATCGCCTTCCGGTGGACACCGAGATCATCGTGTACGAGCAGGCCGGCACCCTGGGCGGCAAACTGCGCACCGGTGAGCTGGCCGGCCTTCCGGTCGAGCGGGGCGCCGAGTCGTTCCTGTTCGGCGCGCCGGACGGCGGCGACTCCGCCGCGGTGGCGCTGGCCCGGCGGCTCGGGCTGGGCGGCTCGCTGGTGCATCCGGCGCCCCGGCCCGCCGCCCTGGCGATCGACCGCCGGCTCACCAGGATCCCGGCGGGCACCCTGGTGGGCGTTCCGGGCGATCTCTCGGCACTGGACGGTGTGGCGCTCCCGGAGAGCGACGCGGACTCCGACGACGGCCGGCCGCTGCTCGCACCCGGTGAGGACATCGCGGTGGGCGAGCTCGTCCGCTCGCGGTACGGCGCCCAGGTGGTGGACCGGCTGGTCGACCCGATGCTCGGCGGGGTGTACGCCGGACGCGCCGACCGGCTGTCGCTGCGGGTCACGATGCCGCAGCTCGCGCACACCGCGGAGACCGAGCACACCCTGCGGGACGCGGTGCGGGCGGCGCAGGCGCGTTCGAAGCGCACTCCCGGGCGGCCGATCTTCGCGGCGGTGGACGGTGGGATGAGCCGCCTGGTGGCGGCCGCCGCGTCGGCGAGTGGCGCCCGGATCAGCCTGGGACTGCCGGTGCGCGAGCTCACCCGTACCGGAAAGGGCTGGCATCTGACCCTCGGCCCGGCGCCGATGCCGCAGACCGACGACGTCGACGCGGTGATTCTGGCGGTTCCGGCGAAGCCGGCTGCCCGGTTGCTGTCCGACGTGGCGCCGGAGGCGGCGCAGGCGATCGCCGCGCTGGAGTACGCGAGCGTGGCCCTGGCCGCGATGGCCCTGCCGCCCGGTACGGCCCTGCCGGAACTCTCCGGCTTCCTCGTGCCGCCGGGCGAGGGCACGCTGGTCAAGGCCGCGACGTTCGTCACACTGAAGTGGCCGCACCTGGCCGTCCCGGACGGTCCGGTGATCGTGCGGGCCTCGCTGGGACGCGCCGGCGAGGAGGAGCGCCTCCAGCTGGGCGACCAGGCGCTGTTCGCCCAGGCCCGCACGGAGTTGGGTGAGCTGATCGGTGCGCGGGTGCCGGAACCGCTCGGGTTCTGGATCCAGCGGTGGGGTGGCGGGCTGCCGCAGTACGCGCCGGGGCACGCCGGCCGGGTCGCGTGCGCCCGGACCGCTCTGCCGCCGGGGCTGGCGCTGGCCGGTGCGGCGTTCGACGGTGTGGGCATCCCGGTGTGCGTGGCGGGTGGCGAGCGCGCGGCGGACGATCTGTGTAAGTACTTGGAGGAATGATGAGCGAAGAGACCCAGTCCAACGCGGCCCGGATCAACGAGCTGAACGCCACCATCCGGTACACGATGTGGTCGGTGTTCCGTGCCTCGTCACCGCTGCCGGCGCTCCGGGACGAGCTGGCCGGTGAGGTCGACGCGCTCTTCGAGCAGCTCGCGGGCAAGGACGTGACGATCCGCGGCACATACGACGTCTCCGGGCTGCGTGCCGACGCCGACGTCATGATCTGGTGGCACTCCGCCTCGCCGGACGCGCTGCAGGACGCCTACGGGCTGTTCCGCCGGACCGCGCTGGGCCGTCACCTGGAGCCGGTCTGGTCGCAGATGGCGCTGCACCGGCCGGCCGAGTTCAACCGCAGCCACCTGCCGGCCTTCCTCGCTGGTGAGGAGGCCCGGTCGTACATCTGCGTCTACCCGTTCGTGCGGTCCTACGAGTGGTACCTGCTGCCCGACGCGGAGCGCCGTCAGCTGCTGGCCGAGCACGGGAAGATGGCCCGGCCGTACCCGGACGTGCGGGCGAACACGGTGGCGTCGTTCGCCCTCGGTGACTACGAGTGGATGCTCGCCTTCGAGGCGGACGAGCTGCACCGCATCGTCGACCTGATGCGTGACCTGCGGGCGTCGGGTGCCCGGCGGCACGTGCGCGAGGAGGTCCCGTTCTACACCGGACGCCGCCGGTCGGTCACCGAACTGGTCGCCCACCTGCCCTGACGGGCTTCAGCCGCGCGCCATCGGGATGTGGGGGATGCCGTCCTCCACATATTCCGGGCCGGTCTGCTGGAAGCCGTACCGGCTGTAGAAGGCCGCCAGGTGTGCCTGCGCGTGCAGCACGCTCGGCCGGCTGCCGATCACGGTGAGCGCCTCGGCGACCAGCCGGCCGGCCAGGCCCCGGCCGCGGGCGCCCGGTGCGGTGACGACCCGGCCGATCCGCTCCGTGTCACCGTCGGAGAGGATCCGCAGGTAGGCGCGGACCGTCTTGTCCTGCTGGAACCAGAGGTGCCGGGTGCCGGGCTCGGTGTCCCGTCCGTCCAGGTCCGGGTAGACACATTCCTGTTCGACGACGAAGACGTCGGAACGCAGCTTGAGGATGCCGTAGAGCGTCGTGGTGTCGAGGTCACGGAACGAGGCGACTCGCAGCTCGTCGTGTGGTTCCGGATGCATCGCCACAAGATACGCGGCGTGTCCTCACCTCTGAGCCGATCTTGCCGTTATACCGAATGGGGGCCGATCCGTGGAGGATGCATGATCAAGCGCAGCAAGCTGTTCGGAAGCAAGACCCGGGTGACGTTCTGCCTGCCGGCGGACGAGCCGGAAGGGGTGGTCAGCGTGGTCGGTGACTTCAACGGCTGGGAGCCGGGCAAGCACGAGATGCAGGCCCGCAAGAACGGTACGCGGACCGTGAGCGTCCCGCTGGAGCCCGGCAACTACGCGTTCCGTTACCTGGCCACCGACGGGGTCTGGTTCGACGACGAGCAGGCCGACGGCGTCGGGCCCCGGGGCAGCGAACTCCGCCTATAAGTGTTTCGCGGAGTCCTCCGAGGAGATTTGCTTGAGCAATCAGGGAATTTCACTCGAAGGAGGACCCGTGGCTGACGTCAAGCTGGCGATCATCTACTACTCGTCGACGGGCACCGTGCACAGCATGGCGGAACGGCTGCGGGAAGCCGGCGAGAAGGCCGGGGCCGAGGTTCGCCTGCGTCAGGTCGCGGAACTCGCCCCGGCTGAGGCGATCGCCTCGAACGCGGCCTGGAGCCAGCACTTCGACCGGACCAAGAACGAGCCGAAGGCCTCCGCCGACGACGTGGTGTGGGCGGACGCCGTGCTCTTCGGCACGCCCACCCGGTACGGCAACGTGACGAGCCAGCTCAAGCAGTTCCTCGACACGCTGGGCCCGCAGTGGTCACAGGGCCAGCTGGCGGACAAGGCCTACGCCGGGTTCACCTCGACGATGACCGAGCACGGCGGCCAGGAGTCGACGCTGCTGGCTCTCTACAACACGATCTACCACTTCGGTGGCGTCGTGGTGGCTCCCGGGTACACCGATCCGCTGAAATTCGCGGACGGAAATCCCTACGGTGTGTCACACGTCACGGGTGGCAGCAACGACGCCCCACTCGGTGATGTGCAGTTCGCGGCACTCGACCACCTCGCCCGGAGGATCGTCACCATCGCCGGACGGCTGAGCGCCTGACCTTGCCCCGGGCGATACGGTTCTGGCCATGGCCGTCGACACCCAGTACGAAGACCTGCTCCGGCGGGTGCTGAACACCGGTACTCGCAAGAGCGATCGCACCGGAACCGGTACGCGCAGTCTCTTCGGCGAACGCCTCCGCTACGACCTCTCCCAGGGCTTCCCGCTGATCACCACGAAGCGGGTGCACTTCAAGTCGCTCGCGATCGAGTTGCTGTGGTTCCTCCGGGGCGACACGAACGTGTCGTGGCTGCGGGAGCAGGGTGTGACGATCTGGGACGAGTGGGCCTCGCCGGAGGGTGAGCTGGGTCCGGTCTACGGGCACCAGTGGCGGTCGTGGCCCACGTCCCGCGGGGACGTGGATCAGATCTCCGAGGTGATGGAGACGCTGCGCCGGAATCCGGACTCGCGGCGCATGATCGTCTCGGCGTGGAACGTCTCGGACATCCCGGACATGGCTTTGCCGCCGTGTCACGCGCTGTTCCAGTTCTACGTGGCGGACGGCCGGCTCTCCTGCCAGCTCTACCAGCGCAGCGCCGACCTGTTCCTGGGTGTGCCGTTCAACATCGCCAGCTATGCGCTGCTGGTCCGGATGATGGCGGCGCAGGTGGGGCTGGAACCCGGTGACTTCATCTGGGTGGGCGGTGACTGCCACGTCTACGACAACCACGTCGAGCAGGTGACCGAGCAGCTGAGCCGGGAGGCGTACGAGTTTCCGGAACTCGAGATCGCCCCTCGGTCCAGCCTCTTCGAGTACGAGTACGGCGACTTCACTGTCGTGAACTATCGCCACCACCCGGGGCTCAAGGCGCCGGTGGCGGTATGACCGTTCACATGATCTGGGCGCAGGCCCGGAACGGGGTGATCGGCGCGGGCGGGGCGATCCCCTGGCACGTGCCGGGCGAGCAGCGAATGTTCAAGGAACGGACGATGAACGCCACGGTGGTGATGGGCCGGGCCACCTGGGACTCGCTGCCCGAGCGGTGGCGCCCGCTGCCGGGACGGCGCAACGTGGTGCTCACCCGCGATCCGGACTGGAAGTCAACCGGTGCGGTGGTGGCCCACTCCACCGAAGAGGTGCTCGACGACGACTTCTGGGTGATCGGTGGCGCCACGATCTACCAGGCCTTTCTGCCTCGGGCGGCACACATCGTCCGCACGACCATAGACTTCGATGTGCAGGGCGACACCCACGCGCCGGACCTCGGCCCGGAGTGGGCCGTTTCGGCATCCACGGGGTGGCTGACCGTGGCGGACGGGCAGCGCTACGTGGTCGAGGATCTGATACGCGCATCCACGTAGGGAGGCGAAACCCGGTATTGACGGGCGGTCTGTATCCTTCTCACCCGTTGGGCTGGCGAGGATCGCTCGCATTCCGGCGGAAGCCCATCTCAGGCCTTCTCACTGGGGGACAGGAACATGCGGCGTGACTTCGCGCTGAGCGCTCTGACCTTGTCGGTTGTGACTCCCATGTACAACGAGCGTGAAGCGGTGGACCACTTCGTCGCCCGGCTGCGCCCGGTGCTGGACGGGCTGGGTGTGAGCTACGAGGTTGTCGCCGTCGACGACGGCAGCCGGGACGAGACCGTGCCGCGGCTTCTGGAGCTGCGGGCCGACTGGCAGCAGCTGCGCATCGTGAAGCTGCGCCGCAACGTCGGCCACCAGGGCGCGCTCGCGGCCGGTCTGGCCTCCGCCCGGGGCGACTACGTGGTCAGCATCGACGCCGACCTGCAGGACCCGCCCGAGGTGATCGGCGAGATGCTCGCCAAGGCCCGCGACGAGGACCTCGACGTGGTCTACGGCGTCCGCAACGACCGCAGCACCGACACCTCCTTCAAGCGCAACACCGCCGGCGTCTACTACTGGCTGATGCGCAAGCTGGTCGGACCCTGGGTGAGCGGCCAGGCCGGCGACTTCCGGCTGATGAGCCGCCCGGTGGTGGACACCCTCAACGACCTGCCCGAGCAGCAGCCGGTCTATCGCCTGGTGGTGCCGTCGCTCGGCTTCCCCAGCGGCGAGGTCGGCTACGTCCGGGCCGAGCGGGTGGCCGGCGAGACGAAGTACCCGCTCACCAAGATGATCAAGCTGAGCGTGGACAGCATCACCGGCTTCTCGGCGGCGCCGCTCAAGGTCGCCACCTGGCTGGGCCTGGTCACCTTCATGGTCTGCATGGGCCTGATCGTCAGCGGCGTCGCGGCGTGGGCCTTCGGCGTCACCGTGCCCGGCTGGACGTCCCTCTACATCGCCGTGCTGCTGCTCGGCGCGGTGCAGCTGATCTGCCTGGGCCTGCTCGGGGAGTATGTGGGCCGCATCTATGCGGCCACCCAGCGCCGTCCCCAGTTCCTGATCGCGTTCGACACCGATCAGGAGGAGCCGGTGATCAACCGGACGGCCGAGCCGAGCACCGAGGCTGCGCCGACGCATTTGGTCACGCACGGCTGATGGTGACAGAAGTAGCCGAGCACACCCGGGCCGATTCCGGCAGCGCCACCGGGACGGACCGGTCGCGGCGGCTGCCGTCGGCGGGCTGGCTCGCCCTGATCTTCACGCTGGCCGTCGTCTACGTGGCGATGCGGTACTACGAAGTCTCCGACCGGGACCAGTTCATGTTCGCCGCGTACTCGGTGGGCTGTGTGACTCTGCCCGGCACGCTGATCTGGCGGGCGCTGCAGGGCCGGGCCGGCTATCTGCCGTTCGACGCCGCCTTCGGCACGACGGTGGGCTTCGTGGTGGAGCTTCCGGTGTATCTGGTGGCCCGCGAGATCGGGCTTCCGCTGGCGGTGCTGGCCTGGCCGGCCGCCACCCTCGTCGTGTTCGCCGCGATCCCGCGCCTGCGCCGGTTCTGGCGGGGCAACGGGGAGCGGCTGCCGCTCGGCACGTCCTGGACGGCGGCGCTGGGCAGCTCGTTCACGATGCTCACCGCCGCGCTCGCCGTGTTCCGGTACAACTCACTGGACGAGCCGTACTCGGCCACCATGCACATGGACTTCCCGTTCCAGTTCGCCCTGGTCGGCGTCTTCAAGCACGACGTGCCGCTGAACACGCCGTGGGTATACGGGACGGAACTGCTCTACCACTGGTACGCGTACGCCCACGGTGCCGCCGCCAGCTGGGTCACCGGCATCGAGGCGCAGACGATGATCATGCGGCTCATGCCGGTGCCGATCTTCGCCGCGTTCCTCGTGCTCGTGCTTGCCCTGGTGCACCGTGTCACCGGCCGCTGGTGGCCGGGGAACCTCGCCGTACCGCTGATGCTGCTCGGCACGGTGACGATCCCGCTGGCGTGGACGACCCGGCCGATGGATCCGCTGTACTTCCTCGACAACCTCTGGGTCAGCGCGTCGCAGACGTTCGCCGCGCTGTTCTGCGTCGCGGTCATCTACGTGTTGTGCGACCTGCTGCGTGCCGAGCCCGGTGAGCTGCGCCGCCCCGTACCGTGGCTGATTTTGATCGCCCTGGTCGGTGCTCTTGCCGGAGCCAAGGCGACCTTCCTGCCGATGCTGATCTGCGGCCTGGGCCTGGCCATGGTCCTGCGGCTGCTGCTGCGCCGGCAGCGGCCCGGCCCGGAGCTGTACGCGCTGCTGATCTGCGCCGGCTGGATGGGCTTCGCGCAGATCGTGCTCTACGGCTCCGGCTCGCAGGGCACCGAGGTCAACCCGTTCCAGACGGTGAAGTGGACAGTGCTCGGCCGGGCGGTCATGGGCTCGCAGACCGAGGCCAACTCGTGGGTGCCGATCCTGGTGCTGACCGGGGTGGCGGTGATCGCCGTGCTGTTCGGCTGGGCGGGCATGGCCGGGCTGCTGCGCCGCGGGTGGCGTACCGACCCGATCGTGCACGTGATGGCCGGCTTCGCGTTCTCCGGGCTGGCCGCGCTCTACGCCCTCGCTCACCCGGGGCTGAGCCAGTCCTACTTCGGCCGCTCGGCAGCGCCGTATTTCGGCATCCTCGCCGCGATCGGGATCTCCGCCCTGCTGCCCGCCGGTCAGCGGCTCTCCCGCAAGTTCGTCGTGACGGCCGGTGCGGGTGTGGCCGGAGGCGTCGTGCTGCTGCTGGTGGTCCGCGCGACCGCCGGTGCCGACGGGCCGGCCGAGCCGCTGAGCAGCCTGACGCTGCCGGAGGCGATCCGGCCCTACCTGGTGCTGTTCGCCGGGCTGGCCGGCCTGGTGCTGGCGATCGCCGTGGCCGCCCGGTTCATCCGGCTCGGCCGGCCCCAGACGGTGGCGGTGCTGGCGCTGACGGTGGCGAGCCTCGCGGTCACCACCGGGGTGATCAACAGCAAGCCGATCTGGGAGCGGCTGGTGTCCGGCGAATCGCAGAAGGACATCGTCGCACCGGGCAACGTGTTCGCCATGCCGCCCGGTGCGATCGCGGCCTCCCGCTGGGTGCGCGACCACTCGGACCCGCGGGACCTGGTGGCGACGAACAGCCATTGCCGTACCGGCTTCAACTTCTGCGACAGCCGGGACTTCTGGCTGGCCGCGTACTCCGAGCGCCAGGTGATCCTGGAGGGCTGGAGTTACACCGAGCCGGCCTTCGCCACCGGCGGTCTGTGGGACCGCACCCTGTACCGCAGCAAGTTCTGGAAGCCGAAGCTGCTGGCCGCCAACGACAAGGTCTTCACCGACCCGACGGCGGAGCGGGTCGCCGCCTTCACCGCCAAGCACAACGTGCGGTGGCTCGTCGCGGTCAGCCCCACGCCGATCCCGGACCCGTTGCGCAAGGGCGAGACGTCGGCCAGCCCCGAGCTGGGCCGGTACGCGACGGAGCGCTTCAAGTCCGGGAACGTGACGGTTTACGAGGTCACGCGGGGTCCAGCCGGATAGACAGGCTGTTCACGCAGTGCCGGGTGTTCTTCGGGGTGAAGGCCTCACCCCGGAACACATGGCCCAGGTGCGAGTCGCAGCGGGCGCACCTGATCTCGGTACGCACCATCCCGTGGCCGCTGTCCTCGATCTCCTTGACGGCACCCGGGATGGCGTCGTCGAAGGACGGCCACCCGCAGTGCGAGTCGAACTTGGTGTCACTGGGATAGAGCTGTGCGCCGCACGCCCGGCAGTTGTAGATGCCCTCGGTCTTGGTGTCCACATACTCACCGCTGAACGGCGCCTCGGTGCCCGCCTCCCGCAGAACCCGGAACTCGGCCGGGTTGAGGCGCACGCGCCACTCGTCCTCGGTAGTGGGCAGGGTCGACTCATCAGTTGCCATGCTCCAACGGTACGTCGCACGCCGGGTGCGCCTGACGCGCTGGTGAGGCCGTTGGACCATCTATGGAAGCTGCATCACCGGCGACGTTCCGGCCCACCTGGCAGCAGGTCCTCGGCCACGGTCTCTACCTCGGTGCGCTCAGCGCCGTGGCGAGTGTCACCACGGGGGTGATCGTGGAGCTCGCCTGGCAGCGGCCGGGCGGGCCGCCGGGGTGGATGTGGCCGCTGCTGATGTGCGTGCCGATGCTGCTGGGCACGGTGATCGGCCTGCTGACCGGGCGCCGGACCGGTGTCGTGGTGGGCGCGCGGGGCATCCGGACGTCGTCGGTCTTCGGCGAGGGCGAGGCCGACTGGCACCGGGTGGTCGACCTGCGCGCCGAGCGCCGGGGCAGCCGCAACGTGGTCTCGGTCTACCTGGATTCCGGTGCCAGCGTGCAACTGCACGCACCGTACGACGGGGGTCTCTTCGCCGCGGATCCGCAGTTCGAGCTCAAGGTGTTCGCCCTGTCCCATTTGTGGCGAAGTCACCGTTTCGGTGGTCTTCCGAGTTGAAGACCCGCCGGGGGATGTTTTCGGGTAAATCGGGCAATTACCGCTAAGCTCCCGTGCGACCATGGAACCGTACCTTCAGCAACAGAACGGATACTCCTCATGAGCTTTTCGCGTCGGCTGGCCGCTGGACTGCCTGCGGTCGGCGTCACTGTCTTCGCTGCCCTGGCCTTTGCCGGCTCCCCGGCCACGGCCGCCGAAACGACTGTTGAGGTCGCCTACCCGGCGGTCATGACCACCCCGAGCGCGGACACGCGTGGCAACGACGGTTACACCGGTGACGTCTCCGAGGTGCCCGGCGGTACCGCCGCGGCGACCACCCCGGCGGCTCCGGCCGACGAGGTCCCGGGCGACGACCGCGGCAACCCGGGCTACACGGCCACCACGACCGCCCCGCCGACCTCGACCCCGCCGACCTCGACGCCCCCGAGCTCGCCGGCCCCGTCCGGCAGCGTCTCGGACGCGGTTGCGCCGCCGGCGAGCAACGGCCCCGGCGGCACCGGTCTCCTGAACGCCAAGACCCTGCCGCTGACCGGCGCACCGCTCACCGGGACCCTGGTGGCCGGCGGCGTGATGGTCGCCGCGGGCGTCGCAGCGGTCTGGTACACCCGCCGTCGCCGCACCGCCTGATCGTCGCTCGCGAAGGAGGCCGTCCGGTTCGCCGGGCGGCCTTCGGTCGCTGCGGGGCCTATGGTCAAGGGCATGCCGAAAGCAGCCGCGGAAGAGTTCGAGATCGCCGGGCACACCGTGCGCCTGTCCAGTCCCGACAAGATCATGTTCCCGCAGCCGGGATACACCAAGCGGGACGTATTCGACTACTACCGCGCGGTCGGCGACGGCATCCTGCGGGCACTGCGCGACCGGCCCACCACCCTGCAACGCTTCCCCGACGGCATCGAGGGGGAGACGTTCTTCCAGAAACGCATCCCCACCCGCGGCGTCCCCGATTGGGTCAAGACCGCGACGATCAAATTCCCCAGCATGCGTACGGCGGACGAGCTCTGCCCCGCCGATCTGGCCCATGTGGCCTGGGCCGCCCAGATGGGCACCGTGGTCTTCCACCCCTGGCCGGTGCGCGCCGCCGCCGCCGACAACCCGGACGAGCTGCGCCTCGACCTCGACCCGCAGCCCGGCACCGACTTCGGTGACGTGATCTCCACCGCCGGCGTGGTCCGTGAGGTGCTCGCCGACCTGGGCTGGACCGGATACCCGAAAACCTCCGGCGGGCGCGGCGTCCACGTCTACGTGCGGATCGCCCCGAAATGGTCGTTCGTCGAGGTGCGCCGTGCGGTGATCGCGCTCGCCCGCGAGGTGGAGCGCCGCAACCCGAACGGCATCACGACCTCCTGGTGGAAGGAGGAGCGCGGTGAGAAGGTGTTCCTCGACTACAACCAGATGGCCCGGGACCGGACCATCGCCTGCGCCTACTCGCTGCGGGCCAACGCCCGGGCCACCGTCTCCGCCCCGGTCACCTGGGAGGAGCTGCCCCGGGTGGAGCCGGACGATTTCGACCTGCGGACGATGCCGCCGCGGATCGCCTCGATCGGGGATCCGCACGCCGGTATCGACGACGTGGCCCACGACATCACCCCGCTGCTGGAGTGGTCCGAGCGGGACGAGAAGGCGGGACAGGGCGATCTGCCGTACCCGCCGGACCACCCGAAGATGCCCGGCGAGCCGAAGCGGGTGCAGCCTTCCAAGGACCGTGACCTCAAGTCACAGCGCTAGCCTCATGACTCGCTTAGATCAGAGCGCTAGTTTCATGCCCTCGTGGGAGGCGACGAAGCCGAGGGTCGCGTAGAAGCGCTGTGCGTCGGTGCGCCGCTTGTCCGTGGTCAGCTGCACCATCCGGCAGCCGCGTTCCCGGGCGCGCTCGACGGCCCAGCGGATCAGCTCACCGCCGAGGCCGCGCCCGCGCTGGTCGGATCGGATCCGTACGGCCTCGATCAGCAGGCGCTCGCCGCCACCGCGGCTGAGCCCCGGGATGAAGGTGAGCTGGAGGGTGCCGATCACCTCGCCGTCCTCGGCGGCGACCACCAGCTCGTTGCGGTCGTCCGAGTCGATCGCCTCGAAAGCGGCCCAGATCGCGGCGTCCACCTCCTCCGGCACGGTGCCCCAACCCCGCTGCCGGGAGATGTCGTCGTCGGCGAGCAGGCCCAGGACGGCGGGGACGTCGGCGCGGGTGGCGGTACGGATCTGCATGATCGAAAGCTTGTCACGGCCTGTCGCGAGGTGCGCGCCTCGGGCACGATGACGACATGCATGCGCTGCTCATCGTGCCTCGTCTGCTCTACCGCGTCCTCGTCTGGCTGGCGAACTCGCCGAGGAAGCTACTCCTGTCGTACTCGATCCTGATCGTCGTCTGCGGCACCCTCTACGACAGGTTCGAGCCGGACACGTCGTTCGGCGACTCGATCTGGTGGGCGGTCGTCACCGCGTCCACCGTCGGCTACGGCGACATCTCACCGGAGACCTGGCAGGCCCGGGTGATGGCCGGCCTGCTCATCTCGATCATGGTCCTGCTGGTGATCCCGCTGATCACCGCGCATTTCGCCAGCAAGCTGATCGTGGACACCGACGCCTTCCGCCACGATGAGCAGGAGGAGCTCAAGGCGAACCTGCGCCGGGTCCGCGCGCTCCTGGAGGAGATGGCGACCCGTCAGGGCGTCACCGTGCCGGACAGCGCAGGCCCTCCTGAGGCATCTTCAGATCGATGAGGTAACCGTCCACCGCCTCGCGGATGCAGCTTGTCGTCGGGTACGCGGTGTGGCCCTCGCCCTCCCACGTCAGCACCTGACCGACACCGAGCATCTTCGCCAGGTCGGCGGTGTTCTCGTACGGCGTGGCCGGGTCACCCGTCGTGCCGACCACCAGCAGCTCCGGCGACCCGGTGGCCGGGCCCGCCGGGTACGGGTCCCGCTTGCCCGTCCAGTACGTGCAGGGCAGCATGCCGATCGCCAGGGCGGCACCGAACAACGGGTACTTCTGCCGCCACTCCGACTGCAACCGGCGGATCTCCTCGACGCTCGGCGCGCCCTCGGTGTCCGCGCAGTTCACCGCGAGGTTGGCGTCGAACAGGTTGGTGTAGGAGCCGTTGGGCTTGCGTTCCGCATACTGGTCGGCGAGCTCGAAGACGCCCTTCGCGTCGCCGCGCTCCAGGCCGTCGATGGCGTTGGCCAGGCTGGCCCAGCCCGACTCGGTGTAGAGCGAGGAGATCAGCCCGACGAAGATCCAGCCGGGTGTCGCCTCCCGGCCGTCCGCACCGCGGACGGGCGAGTTCTCCGCCTTGGCCAGCGCGTCGGTGACCGCTCCCCGGGCATCCGGCGCGATCGGGCACTTGGCCGGGGTCTGGGTGCACCACTTGGTGAAGTTGGTGAACGCCCGCTCGAAGCCCTTGGCCTGCGCCTCGGAACCCTGCACGTAGCCCTCGGTCGGGTCCACCGCGCCGTCGAGCACGAGCGCCCGCACGTTCTGCGGGAAGAGCTGCGCGTACGTGGCACCGAGCAGGGTGCCGTACGAATAGCCGAGGTAGGTCAGTTTGGGGTCGCCGACGGCGCCACGCAGCGCGTCCAGGTCGCGGGCGGCCTGCTCGGTGGAGAAGAAGGGCAGCTGAGGACCGTACTTCGCGGCGCAGCCGTCGGCGATCTTCTTGTTCAGCGCGGCGACCTGATCGAAGTCGGCCTGGCTCACCGGGTCGGGGTCGGCGGAGAAGCTCGCGTCCTGGTCGCGGTCCGAGATGCACTTCACCGGGCTGGAGCGGCTCACACCGCGCGGGTCGAACCCGACGATGTCGAACCGGTCGGTGACCTCGGCGGGCAGACCACCGAGCGCCTGCCCGAACGACAGGTAGACCGCGACGTCGACCCCGGAGCCGCCCGGACCGCCCGGGTTCAGCAGCAGCGACCCGATCCGGTTCTTCTGGCTCTTCGACCGGATCCGGATCATCCTGATGTCATACGTCTCGCCGCTCGCCGGTGTCGCCCAGTCGCGCGGGACGGCCACCGTGGCGCACTCGTACGTCATACCGCTCGCGCCCTGACCGACCAGCTCACGGGGCACCTCGGGGCACGGTTTCCACTGTGCCGGTGCGCCGGGGGCCGAGGCGGTGCCCTTGCCCCCGCCCGGTTTGGCCGGCTCGTCGGCGCCGTTCGGCGCGAACGTCGGCAGAGTGCACCCGGCGAGGGTCACAGCCATCACGAGGAGTACAACGGCCAAACGGGAGCGACGATCCACCAGACGACCCTATCCGGTCGGTCCGGGTACGCCGGTCAACGGCTGGTCAGCACCTCGGCCAGGTCGAACCGCACCGGCCGCTCCAACTGCTCGTACGTGCAGGTCCGCGGCTCGCGGTCGGGCCGCCAGCGCTCGAACTGTGCGGTGTGCCGGAACCGGAGTCCCTCCATGTAGTCGTAACGCACCTCGACGACCCGCTCCGGACGCAGCGGGATGAACGACAGGTCCTTGCCGTTGTTCCACCGGCTGACCTCGTTCTTGCGCGGGGTCCGCTCGCCCTGCACGTGGGCCGCCCAGTTCCACGGGTGGCCCTCGAACTCGGTGACCAGCGGCTGCATCTCCTCGAAGAGCTCCTCGCGCACCTTGATCGGGAACGAGCCGATCACACCGACCGAGACCAGGACGTCCCGCTCGTCGTAGAGCCCGAGCAGCAGCGAGCCGATCCGGTTCTCGGCCGACTTGTGGACGCGGTAGCCGGCGACGACGCAGTCGGCTGTCCGCTTGTGCTTGATCTTCGCCATCACCCGCTTGTCGGGCTGATAGGCGAGATCCCGCGACTTCGCGATCAAGCCGTCCAGCCCGGCGCCCTCGAACTCGGAGAACCACCGGCGGGCGGTATCCAGGTCGTCGGTCGCGGGAGTCACGTACACCGGAGGTTTTGCGTCCTTCAAAGCCTCGTCGAGGCGCTGGCGCCGCTCGCTGAAGGGCAGCTCGGTCAGGTCCTCGTCGCCGATCGCCAGCAGGTCGAAGGCCACGAAGCTCGCCGGAGTCTGCTCGGAGAGCAGCTTGACCCGGCTGGCCGCGGGATGGATGCGCTGCTGAAGCGCCTCGAAGTCGAGGGTGTTGCGCCCGGTGTCGGCGACGATCACCTCGCCGTCGATCACCACCCGCTCCGGGAAGTTCGCCAGGACGGCCTCGACCACCTCGGGGAAATAGCGGGTCATCGGCTTCTCGTTGCGGCTGCCGATCTCCACCTCGTCCCCGTCCCGGAAGACGATCGACCGGAACCCGTCCCACTTGGGCTCGTAGATCTGGCCGGGCGGGATGTCCGCGACGGGCTTGGCGAGCATCGGCTTGACCGGAGGGTTGAGCGGCAGCTGCATCCGCTCAGTGTGCCCGCAAACTTCGTTCGCGGAAGTCCCTTCGGGGGCCTTTACTCGTCCCCAGGGGCAGACTTCATCATCGATCCCATGGTGATGCGGGGGATCGGGTCGATGACCATCGGGGAGTTCGGCAGGCGAGCAGGTCTGTCCATCAAGGCGCTCCGGCTCTATGAGGCCTCCGGGCTGCTCCCACCGGCCGAGGTGGATGCCGCCAGCAGCTATCGGCGCTACACCGCGGCTCAACTCGATCGGGCCGGCCGGATCAGCCTGCTCCGCCGGCTCGGCATGCCGCTGTCCGTGATCACCGAGGTGATCGACCTGCCCGATCCCGCCGCGGTGCGGCGCCTGGACCGCTGGTGGAGCACCGAGGAGGCCGCCTTCGCGGCCCGGCGGGACAGCTGCACCTGGCTGCGGACCAAGCTCGCGCACGGCGAGGAGCCCGACCGGGCCTATGCGGTGCGGACGATGCTGCGACCCGCGCGGAAAGTGGCGACCATGCGGACCGAGGTCGACCAGCAGAACCTGGTCACGGCCATGGGAGCCGCCGAGTGGGAGATCCGCCGGCATCTCGACGAGCAGGGCGCGACGACCACGGCCGAGCACTGGGTGATCTATTCCAGTCCGGTCCCGACGGACGGTGAGGGGTCCATCGAGGTGTGCGTGCCCTATGCGGGCTCGGTGGAGCCGGTGGATCGGCTCACGCTGCGGATGGAGCCGGAGCACCTGGTGGCCTATGTGTCGGTGGCCCGCGACGACTGCTTCTACCCGCGCATCACCCAGGCCTACGAGGCGGTGTGGGAGCACGTGACCGCGGCGGGTCACCTGCTCGCCGGTCCACCCCGCGAGATCTACCTCGACTGGTGGGACCGGCTCGAGGGGTCCGACCCGTTCGTGCACGTCGCACAACCGATCGAAGGGTGAGCTTGATGGACTACACGAGACAGACCATCTATTCCGATCCCCGGCATCACCGGCAGCGGCTGGCGGCCCTGCCGGACGATCCAGCGGGGATCGCGGCGGTGGTGCGCAACCTCGTCGTGCACTACCGCGCTTCGGGCCTGGAGTTCCCACCCGACCGGCTGGCCGAGATCGACAGCCGCTGGGTGGACCGGATGCTGGATGCCGACGCCTCCCGCTTCACCGAGCCACTCGAAGCGCCCCGGCCTGCCGAGCAGCGGATCGTGGGGTGCTGCCGCGACTTCACCCTGCTCACCGTGGCGGCCTTGCGGGCGAAGGGCATTCCGGCGCGCAGCCGGGTCGGGTTCGCCGACTACTTCGAGCCCGGCTTCCACATCGACCACGTCGTCACGGAATACCAGGACGGCAACCGCTGGATCCTGCTCGACTCTCAGCTCGATCCGGCGGGCGATCCCAACCTCGTCGCTGGCTCCGTCGCTGGCTTCGGCTCTGGCGCTGGCTCCGTCGCTGGCTCCGGCCGTGGTCCCGGCCTCGTGCCCGGCTCCGGCCTCGACGTCACGGATCTGCCGCTTGGTCCGGGTGGCTTTCGGTCGGCGGCGCAATCGTGGCTTGCTTTTCGGTGCGACGGCGAGGATCCCGAGACGTTCGGGGTCGCCCCCGGCCATCCCATTCGTGGCTCGCGGATGATCTGCGGTCAGCTGCTGACGGAGCTCGCCCATCGCAGGGGTGACGAGTTGCTCCTCTGGGACGTCTGGGGGCTCGCGGCCGACTTCAGCGCCGAGCTGGCCCGGCGCCCACCCGAGGAGGCGTGGAGCGACCTGCCGCCCTGGGAGCCGGGCGAGCTCGCGGTGATCGACGAGATCGCCGAGATGCTGCTGGCCGCGGACTCCGGGGACAGGGCCGCCGAGAGCAAGCTGGCAGCTCGTTATGCGGAGGATCCTGGGCTGCACCCCGGCGATGTGATCACCTGTTACTCGCCTCGCGGGGTCGTCTCCGATGTCGATCTGCGGCGGCGCTCCGTGAGCGTGGATGGCGGCGCTCCGTGAGCGTGGATGGCGGCGCTCCGTGAGCGCGGTTGGGGGTGGCCGTTAGCGGACCAGCAGGTCGACGAGCCTTTCCAGTTCGGCGGCGGGATCCGTGGTCAAGCCCATGTGGACCGGGCCGGCTCGGAGGATGGTGCTGCGCGGGGCGACCAGCCAGCGGAAACGTTCGCCGAGGCGCATGCCCTCGGAGGCGCCGCCGCCCGCGCAGGTCTTCGCCCAGGAGTCCAGGGCGGTCCGGATCGCTGGGACGTCCGCGGCCGGGTCCAGAGCTCGGAGGCGGTCTTCGGCGAGGTGGGTGCGGGCCGACAGGAAGTCGTGGCGCTGGCAGTAGAGCAACACCCCGACGTTGATCAGTTCACCACGTTCGATCCGCGGCACGGCCTGGATGATCGCGTACTCGTAGGGGGTCATCGCGGCAACCACGCTTCCGGCTGGGTCGCCCGCTGCGACAGGTGATTCAGGTAGGCGTCGCGGTCACCGTCGTCGAGCCACTCATCCGGTACGAGAGCGAGCACCTCGCTGAGCAGGCCGGGGGTGAGCCGCTCGGCAAGTTTCGGGCCCTCGTCGGTCAATGCCGTGGCGTAGGGCTTGAGGACGTGGTCGTCCCATCGGTAGGCGCGGTGCACGACGTTCGCCGCCCGGGGCCAGTTGTGATGGAAGTAGAGGGTCGCGCCGTGATCGATCAGCCAGAGGCCGCCGTGCCAGATCAGCAGGTTGGGGTTGCGCCAGCTCCGGTCCACGTTCTCGACGAAGGCGTCGAAGGCCAGGACCCGGCTCGCCAGGCCGGCTTCGACCGGGTGCGCGTTCGGGTCGTAGCCGAGGGCGCCCGGCAGGAAGTCCATCCCCAGGTTCCCGCCGGCGCTGGCCTTGATCAGCTCCTGAACCTCTTCGTCTGGCTCGGCCCGCGCCACCACCGGGTCCAGCTCCACCCGCGTCAGCTCCGGCACCGGAAGCCCCAGCCGCCGCGCCAACTCCCCGGCGATCACCTCGGCGACCAGCGCGCGCAGCCCCTGCCCCGCACCCCGGAACTTCACCACATAGGTACCCAGGTCATCGGCCTCCACGACGCCGGGCAGCGAGCCGCCCTCGCGGAGTGGGGTGACATATCGGATGGCGATGACCTGACGCAGCACGCCGATCACCCTACGACCGCGCAGCCCACCGCCTCCGCGCAACCCACCACTCCGGGTGGGGCACCACTCCACGCAACCCACCACTTCGGGTGGGGCACCATTCCAGGTGGGGCACCATTCCGGGCGGGGCACCATTCCGGGCGGGGCACCACTCCGGGCGGGGCACCACTCCGGGCGGGGCACCACTCCGGGCGGGGCACCACTCCGGGTGGCGCAACCTACCCACTCCGCGCAACCCACCACTCCGCTCGGCCGCTTGCCAGGCCACCGGATCTTGTTGCGGTGACCTGGCTTGCTCACTCGTTGCGCCGTGGCGGTGTGACTTGCTGACTTCGCTCGCCTGATCCGGTGGGGGCCAGGCGTCCGGGTCAGGCGTTCCGGGTCAGGTGGTGCGGGTTCAGATGGTGCGGGTTCAGGTGGTGAGGGTTAGGTGGTGGGGTTCAGGTGGTGCGGGTTCAGGTGGTGAGGGTTAGGTGGTGGGGTTCAGGTGGTGGGGCCCTGGCGGCGGAGTTCGTCGACGCGGGTCATGGCGGTGCGGAGTTCGCCGAGCCAGTCTTCGGTGTGGCTGCCGACCAGCTTGACGCACCAGGCGAGCGCGTCGGAGCGGGAGCGGGCCACGCCGGCGTCGACGAGGGTGTCGAGTACTTGGCGTTCCGGCTGGCGCAGGCGCGTCATGACCGGGGCGGCCAGGTGGGTGAACAGTTCTGACGTGTCGCCGCAGCGGATGCCCCAGGCGACCTTGCGCTGGTAGCGGTGCTCGACCTGGCGAGCGACGCGAATCCTGGCGTCGCGGGTGTCCTCGCGGAACTGGGTGATCCGGCCGGCCTGGCCCGCGGCGTTGTCGGCCTCGGTGGCCTCGGCAGCCAGTTCGGGCCGTGGCAGGCGGCCCCAAATGATGATTTCGTCACGGTCGACGATGACCTCGGGCGGTTCGGTGAACCAACCGTCCGGCACAGCACCGGTCACCCAGGCAGCGGCGTCGTCGGCGTTGGGTGGCTCGGCCCGCCCACCTGGCGGAGCGACTCGGATACGCATTCCAACCTCCCAATGGCTTACTTGATTACATGCTTACACCGTTGCGCCGACGGATGACAGAGTGTTCGCAGTGGGCGAACTGCGGCTAGGGCGCGCAAGGGAGCGGCGGCAGCAGACGGCGCGGGCGGCGGCAAGCTGGCAACGCGCCGGCGTCAGACAGGGCGGCGTGGGCGGCGTCAAACGGGGCGGCGTGGGCGGCGTCAGACAGGGCGGCGTGGGCGGCGCCAAGCAGGGGGCGGCGGGGAGTCGGTGTGCGAGGGGGGTTCGCGTCGCGGCATTCCGAAACTGTCCACTTTGGATCAGCGACAAGGGGTGGCCCTGGTGGTGATCGAAAAGTGTGGCGGGGTGTCAACCGTGGCCGGTGGGGTGGGAGGCGACTACCGCGGTGGTGACCGCAGTGGCGACGGCGAAGGCTGCGTGTGCGGCAAGGACAACGGCGGTGATGGCGCGTCTCATCGGTACTCCCAAGAAATCTGGGAGCGCTCCCCGTCGGGACGTTACCGCGGATTGACGTTCCCGAAAAGAGTTTTCGGCATCGGCTTCGCTGGTCGGCGGGCGGATCGCGGTCAGTAATTGCGACATGCAAGGAGCGGCAATTTGCACTGGATACCTTGGTCGAGACAGAATGAATGCGACAACGACCATTCGCGGCCGAGACTCCGCGCGGGGGTACTGTCACCCGAATGACATCGCTGTAGGAGTGAACACGTGGCCAAGCAGATTATTACCCTTCTCACCGACGACCTCGATGGCGGCGAAGCCGACCGCACCGTCGAATTCGGGCTCGACGGCGTGAACTACACCATTGACCTGTCCGAGAAGAACGCCGGCAAGTTGCGCAAGGTCCTGGAGCCGTTCCTCTCCGCCGCCACGCGGCTGGGCCGCAACGGCAGCGTTCCGGCTGCCGCTGCCCGGCGTGCCGCGCCCGCTGCGACGAGCCGTTCCAGCCGCGACCAGAACCAGGCTATCCGGGAATGGGCCAACAAGAACGGGCACAACGTGTCCGAGCGGGGCCGGATCCCGAGCCACGTGGTGGAGGCGTACCACAGCAAGCGGTGAATTGGTACGAACGCCGGGAAAACGGCGCTGCCGGGACAGCCCTCGGCAGCGCCGTTTTCCGTTGGGGGCGGCGGGAAACGAGCAGGAAGCCGGGCGGGACCAGGCTTCCGGAAACGCTGAGGGTGCGGCCGGCCGCACTGACCAGGCCCCGGGAAACGCAGGCCGGAGCCCGGCCGGAAACGCAGGCCGGAGCCAAGCTGGAAACGCAGGCCGGAGCCAAGCTGGAAACGCAGGCCGGAGCCAAGCTGGAAACGCAGGCTGGAGCCAAGCTGGAAACGCAGGCTGGAGCCAAGCTGGAAACGCAGGCTGGAGCCAAGCTGGAAACACCGGCCGGAGCCAGGCTGGATACACCGGCCGGGCAGACCGGAAACACCGGCCGGGGCAGACCGGAAACACGGCACCGATGACGAAAACCCGCCGGGGTCGAATAGCGGCCGGAGCTGTCGGTAGGCATTCCGCTGCGCTCAGCAAGCGATCGAAGTCGATGACGAAACGCCGGAACGGGACCGTGGGAAAACGGAGGGGCTTCCCGGCGATTCAAGCGCCCGCCTCCGGGTACGCGAAATCCATGCGTCTGGTGATCGTGGGAGCCAGCGGCAACGCGGGCACCGCCCTGCTGCGCCGCGTCCGTACCGAGTCCGACATCGAGCCCGTCGGCGTCTCCCGGCGCGCGCCCGATCCGGCCGGGCCCTACGCCGATCTTCCCTGGCACTCGCTCGACGTCGGTGACGACGACGCGGCCGAGCGCCTGGCCAGCATTTTCGCCGGTGCCGACGCCGTCGTGAACCTAGCTTGGCAGATCCAGCCGAGCCACGATCAGCGCCGCCTCTACCGAACCAACGTCCTCGGCAGCCGGGCCGTCTTCCGCGCCGCGCTGCGTGCCGGGGTGCCCACGCTGGTGCACGCCTCGTCCGTCGGCGTCTACGCGCCCGGCCCCAAGCGGGCGTTCGTCAAGGAGACGTGGCTGCGCACGGGCGTACCGGAGTCGTCCTACAGCCGGCACAAAGTGCTCGTCGAGCGGATGCTCGACGAGATCGAGAGCGACCATCCGACGCTGCGGGTGGTGCGGGTGCGTCCGGGATTGATCTTTCAGCGGGACGCCGGAACCGAGATCGGCCGTTACTTCGCCGGGCCGCTGCTTCCGGCACGCCTGCTGCGGCCGGGCTGGATCCCGGTGCTCCCCGCTCACCCGGGCCTGCGGATGCAGGCGGTGCACGCCGACGACCTGGCCGAGGCCTACCTGCGGATTGTCCGGGCCGACGTTCGGGGCGCCTTCAACCTGGCGGCCGGGCCGGTCCTCGATCCCGAGGTTGTGGCGAGTGCGTTTCACGGCGTACCCCTGCCTGTGCCCGGTTTTGCCCTGGAGGGTGCCGCCGCGCTGACCTGGTGGTTGCGTCTGCAGCCGGTGGATCGTGGATGGGTCCGGCTGGCGCTGAAGGCGCCGCTGATGAGCTGCGACCGGGCCGCGGCCGACTTGGGCTGGCGGCCGGAGACCGATGCGGTGAGTGCGCTGCGCGAGCTGGTCGCGGGCATGGCCGCGCGGGCGCACACGGACAGTCCGCCGCTGTCGGCGGATTCCGGCAAACCGGGGCGGATGGGTGGCCTGCTGCGAGGTCGGCTGCCAGGCACAGGCAACCCCTATTAGGGTACGGCCAAAGCTTCCCGATAAGGGATGGTCATAACGCCACAGGGGCGTCGAAACGCCCGTGGACGTCAAGCGCCCGTGGACGTCGGAACTCCCGTGGACGTCGAAACGCTGTCGAGTGTCCGCTGCTGATCGCGGCGCCGTGGCCGGCCTCAGACGGCGATCGACTGGGCGCTGCGCATCCAGGCCAGCACCTCGGTCGGCCCGAGCGGGCTGGAGAAGAGGAAGCCCTGGCCGAGCGGGCAGCTCATCCGGACCAGCAGATCCCGGTTGGCCGGGTCCTCGATGCCCTCCGCCACTACGGTCAGGCCCAGCGACTGCGCCAGGCTGACGATGCCGCTGACCAGGGCGAGCGCCTGCTGGCTGGCCACCATGTCGTCGATGAAGGTCTTGTCGATCTTCACGATGTCGATGGGGCGCTGCCGTAGATAGCCCAGCGACGAATAGCCCGTGCCGAAGTCGTCGATCGCGATCCGGATGCCCATGTCGCGCAGCGTGGCGAGGTCCGCCCAGATCCGCTCGTCGTCCTTGACCAGCATGGTCTCGGTGATCTCCAGCATCAGCGACTGCGGCGGCACACCGGTGTGCTGGAGCGCGGTGCGCACCTGGTCGACGAAGTTGGCCTCGCGGATCTGCCGGACCGAGACGTTGACGCTCATGTAGGGCGCCTGGCCGGGGGAGAGGATCCGCCGCCACTCGGCAACGGTACGCAGCGCCTCCTCGAGGACCCAGCGGCCCATCGGGACGATCAGGCCGCTCTCCTCGGCGACCTCGATGAACTGGTCCGGCGTGATGATCCCCTGCCGGGGGTGGTGCCAGCGGACCAGCGCCTCGAAGCCGACTGCCGTACCGGCTGCCATGTCCATGATCGGCTGGTAGTGGAGCAGGAAGTGGCCCTCGTTGACCGCGTGGTCGAGCGCCGACCGCAGCTCCAGCCGGGCCACCATGTCGTCGTGCAGGTGCTGCTGATAGCGCCGCCACTGGTTCTTGCCGGCGCCCTTCGCCACGTACAGGGCCAGGTCGGCCTGGCGGAGCAGCTCGTCGGCGTCGTTCGCCTCCGGCGTGGTGGTGATGCCGATGCTGGCCGCCGCGTAGAGGGGCTTGGCGTCGGTGTCGATCGGGGCGGCCAGGGCGGCGAAGATTCGGTTGGCGGTCTCCTCGACCGCGCCCGGGTCGTTGACGTTCTCCACCAGCGCGGCGAACTCGTCACCGCCGAGCCGTGCGGCCGTGTCGTCGGCCCGCAGCGCCCCGGCGATCCGGCCGGCCACCGCGATCAGCAGCTGGTCACCGATCGCGTGGCCGAGGGTGTCGTTGACGATCTTGAAGTCGTCCAGGTCGATGAAGAGCACGCCGACCACCGAGCCGTCCCGGGCGCTGCGGGCCAGGGCGTGCCGGAGCCGGTCGTTGAACAGCACCCGGTTCGCCAGGCCCGTCATCGAGTCGTGGAACGCCTGGTGGGTGAGCTCGCGTTCCAGGCGCCGCGGCTCGGTCACATCACGCATGGTGATGACCAGGCCGGCCACCGTCGGCTCGTGGCGCAGGTCCCGGCAGTGCAGCTCGAGCAGCACCTCGGTACGCCGGTTACCCTGCGCCCGGAAGTCCAGCTGCTGCTGCAACTGCTCGCCGCCACGCACCGCGAGCAGCACCTCGGCCAGCCGGTTCCCCTCGTCGGGGTGGATCACCTCGGGCAGCAGGGCACCGGTCGGGTCGCCGCCGAAGACATCGAGCGCGGACGGGCTCGCATAACGGATCTGGTCCGTGTCGTCGACGATCAGGATGACGTCGGCGGTGTTCTGGATCAGCGTACGGAAGTAGGTCTCGCTGTTGCGCCGGGCGACCTCGTGACCCAGCGCGATCCGCTCCAGCGCCAGCGCCACCTGGCCGGCCAGCACCTCGACCGAGCGCTGCAACTCCAGCAGGGCCCAGGTGGGTGCGCCGACGTGCAGGACACCGACGAGCGGGTCGCCGCCGGGGCGGTCCTTGAGGACCATCGGGCAGCGCAGGGTCTCGGTGAACTGGGTCAGGCGTACGGCTACCGCCCAGTCGACGTCACGGGTGGTCACCAGCCGGGCGGCGGTACCCGTGGCGCGGTCAACGGCGGCCTGCGAGGCGGCCTCGTGCCCCTGCGGCTCCATCTGCGCGATGGCGATCGCGAGCACCACACCGTGCGGCACGTCGGCGGGGAGCAGCTGGGCCACGGCGGTGCGTACCGCCAGCCCGACGCTCTCGGTGTCGACCGCCGAGACCAGCGCGGCCGAAGCCTCGCGCAGCGCCCGTTCACGGGCCATCGCCTGCCGGTGGCTCGCCATGATCCCGGCCATCCGGGCCAGCACCAGCAGCAGCATCACCGTGCTGAGCGCGGCCACCGAGGTCAGGCCGGCCACCTGCCCGTCCCGGAACATCTTGACCACGAGCACGGTCGGCGCCACGAGCGCGGCCAGGCCGAGCAGGGCCAGCCTGCTCCGGCTGGTCTCGGCCGGTGGCACCTCGGAGGGCCGGGTCAGCTCGGCCATCGACGGGATCAGCGCGGCCAGGCCGGCGGCGGTGTAGAACGCCAGGTGGCCCAGGACCTGCAGGCCGGCCACGTCGGCGACGAGCATCGCGAACACCCCGGCACCCAGCCAGTGACCGGGCGCCACCAGCCGGCCGGGCATGGTGGCGAGCCGGATCAGCAGGCCGAGGCAGAGCAGGTCGGCCACCGGCAACGCCAGGCCGATCCAGCCCTCGCCGGCCGAGCCGTCCATCCGCGGGCCGATCACGAAGGTCCAGATCAGCAGTGCGACACCGGCCGTGACGGTGAGTGCGTCGAAGAGGCCCGCCCAGTCGCGTACCGAGCTGGTGCGGCGGCTCACGAAACCGGCGAGCGCGACGGCCAGCACCGGGTAGGCGAGGAGCAGGAGCGCGGTACCGGCCGGTTCCAGCCAGGTCAGCCAGTTGGTGATCCAGGAGGGCGCCTCGGCGGTGCCGCCACCCGCTGCCGAGAGCGCGACCGCGGCGGCGAGCAGCCACCAGGGACGTGCGTCGTCCGGCCGGCTGCGGCGGATCCCGGCGGCGACGACCGCGACCGCGGTCACGCCGGCCACCAGGCGCAGGGGTATCTCCAGGCCCGGCAGCCACGCCACAGTCACGGCGAGAACCGCCATCCAGGCTCCGAAGAGGGCGGCGGGCCACCGTGTCGGCATCCTGCTTGTGCTCCCCTCCCGAGGTACCCCGATGTCGGCCTGATCGGCCCGGGAGCCGCTGATCTGAGCGAAAGCGGCACAATCGGGTGGTGCCACTCGACTTCGTCCGCGCCCACACCACCCTGGCGCCCGTGCCCTTCGTCCCGGAGCTCCTGCTGAGCCAGGCCCGGGAACCGATCGCCCTCTGGGAGGCCACCGAGGCGTCCGGTACGCCGCAGCCGCCCCCGTTCTGGGCGTTCGCCTGGGCGGGCGGGCAGGCGCTGGCCCGTCACCTGCTCGACGACCCCGACCTGGTTGCCGGGCGCAGCGTGCTCGACCTGGCCACCGGATCGGGACTGGTGGCGGTCGCGGCGGCCCGAGCCGGGGCGGCGCCGGTCATCGCCAACGACATCGACCCGTACTCGCTGGCGGCGGCTCGGGCCAACGCCGAGGCGAACGGGGTGAAGGTGGAGACGGTCGAGGCTGATCTGCTCGACACCGACGACAAGTACGGGGTCGTTCTGGCCGGTGACGTCTTCTACAGCCGGGAGATGGCCGGGCGGGTCCTGCCGTTCCTGCACCGGGCGGCCGGGCGGGGGTCGCTCGTTCTGGTCGGCGATCCGGGGCGGGCGTACCTGCCGGAGGGGCTGATCGAGAGGGCGGTTTACGAGGTGCCGGTTTCCGAGGAGCTGGAGAGCGTTCCGGTTCGGCGCACGACGGTGTGGCAGGTGACCGCTCCCCGCTGATCTCGTGCGGCGAGGTGGGTTCATGAGCCGGCGGGCCGTCTCGTGCGGCGGGGTGCGTTCATGAGCCGGCGGGGGGTCTTGTGCGGCGGGGTGCGTTCATGAGCCGGCGGGGGGTCTTGTGCGGCGGGGTGGGTTCATGAGCCGGCGGCGGGCGACGGCCGGGAGGGACGACTGGCCGGCCCGAGCCGGAGGTGGTGACTTTGCGTCGACCGTACGATGAAGCAGTTAGATCAGGGCGCGGAGAGCGTGACCGTCGGCAACGGTGATGTCCGGTTCTGGCCAGTCGTTGCCGGCGTCGGCGCGGCTGGAGGGCATCAGGATCGCGGTACCGACGTCGGCGCGGCGCGCGCAGAGGACGTCGCGGCGGCGGCTGTCGCCGACGAACCAGCAGCCCGCGGGTGAGACGCCGAGGGCGTCGGTGGCGGCCCAGATCATCTGCGGGTTGGGTTTGCGTACGCCTGCCTCGTCGCTGTAGATCTGCGCGGCGAAAAGGCGGCCGACACCGGATTTTGCCAGGTAATCGCGGTGCGCGGCGCCGCAGAGGGTGTTGCTGACGACGGCGAGTGGGATGCCGGCCTCGGCGAACGCGGTGAGCGCCTCGGTGATGCCCGGCCGCAGCGCCCATTTCTCGCGCCACGCCCAGTCGTAGCTGAGCTTGGGAATCACGCCGCGCACCCGGGCCTGGGCCAGCGGCGGCCAATCGGTGATCACGAAGCGTTCCCAGACCTCGGCCTGCGGCATCTCGTCGGGCCAGTCCTCGTCGCGCCAGCGCGCGTAGGCGGCGGCGCCCTCAACCAGCGACCGCTGAATCTGACCGGGAGTGATCAGGCCTTTGATCTGGTTGTAGAGGCGCAGCACCAGCTCCGGCGGATCGGCGCGAAACGGGGCGTCGGCGAGCACACCGCCGAAATCGAGGAGCACGGCCTCGGGGCGGGCCGGCATCAGCGGACCTGACCCAGCGTCCAGGCGCGCACGCCGCCGACGATGCCCGCGGTGTTCGGCACGACCACGACGTCGTCGCCCATCCGGGCCAGCTGGGCCGGCGTGATCAGCCGGGAGTTGCCGCCGCCCAGATAGACCCGGTCCCAGAGGAAGACCGGCCGCAGGCCGTCGATGACGTTGCGGACCCGGCGCGACCAGAGCGCGTCGCCGAGGCGGCGGCGTTCGTGCTCACCGATGTACGTGTCGTAGGACATGCCCCACCGCACCGGCGCCTGCGACATCTCCAGGTGCGGTGCGAGCTCGCCGCCGTCGAAGAGCGCGCAGCCCAGGCCGGTGCCGAGGGTCAGGACAAGCTCGCAGCCGGTCCCCGCGACGACGCCGCAGCCGTGCACCTCGGCGTCGTTGAGCACCAGCGTGGGCAGGCCGAACGCCTCGGCCAGGGCGGTCCGCGCGTCGAACCCCCGCCACGCCTCGACCAGCTCCGGATCGACCTTGGTGCGCGGGCCGCTGCGGGTCACGTAGTGCGGGGTGGCGACGACAACGCCGTGCCTGATCATCCCGGGCATGCCGACGGTGACGCGGTCGGCGTTCGGCAGCTGTTCACCGAGGTTCACGAGCGTTTTGACGAAGAGGTCGGGTGGAAGCGGATACGGTGTCGGGACCCGGATCGGGTGCGCCCGCATCGTGCCGGCCTCGTCGAGCACCGAGCCTTTGATGCCGCCGCCGCCACAGTCGATCGTCAGGGTGAAAGCCACGCCGCCAGTCTGCATGTGGACCACCTCCCGGCACAGCAATTGTGCCGGGTGTGGCGTGCGGGCGCTGCCCTGGTTCGTGGGGCGCTGCCTCGGTTTGCGTGGCGGTTTCCCAAGCTGGCCTCAGGAGCTGGCCCCAGTTGCTGGCCTCAGGAGCTGGCCCAGTTGCTGGCCTCAAGGAGCTGGCCCCAGTTGCTGGCCCCAGTTGCTGGGCTCAGTAGCCGGCTTCCTCGGCCCAGACGCGCCAGTTGTCGAGGACGCCGTGCAGGGCGGGGGTCAGCCAGCCGGGCGCGGAGCGGCGGAACACGCCGGGGTCCATCGAACCGGCGCCCGAGGGCAAGGCGCCGACCAGGTGGGGGACGAGTTCGCTGAGGTTGGACCAGTGGACGAGTTCCGGGTCGGCCGGCCAGGCGCCGATGATCACCCGGGCCGGTACGCCGCGGCGGTGCAGGGCCTCCATGGTCAGCGCGGTGTGGTTGAGCGTGCCGAGGCCGGCGCGGGCCACCACGATCATGTTGGCGCCGAGGGTGGTGGCCAGGTCGGCGAAGGTCCACGCCTCGCCGGAGGGGCGGAGGCCCATCGGGACCAGCAGGCCGCCGGCGCCCTCGACGAGAACCAGGTCGTGTTTCTCGGCTTCCGCCCGGATCGCGTCGACGACGTCGAAGAGGTCGAGCGGGGGCAGCTCGGCGACTTTCGCCGCGGCCAGGGGCGCCAGCGGCTCGGGGTATTCGGCGAGGGTGCGCACGGTGGCGGGCCCGGCGAGGCGGGTGATCACCTCGACGTCGGTGGGCTCGCCGGTGAGGGTGCCGGTCTGACCGGGTTTGATCACGGCGACGCGAAGACCGGCGGCCTGTGCGGCGGCGGCCATCGCGGCGGTCGCGATCGTCTTGCCGACACCGGTGTCGGTGCCGGTGACCAGGACGATGCCGTGCCACTCGTTCGGATCGGGGCGGCTGGGCGAGGGCTGGCTCGCGGACTGGGCGGCGAGCTCGGTGTCGATCTCCGCGGCCAGGGCCTCGCCGTCGACCTCGGACTCGACGATGGGCTCGGCGAGCGGCTCGGCCGGGACCTCCACCGGGGGGATGACCGGCTCGAACGGCGGCTCGGCCGGGGGAGCGACGGGCGGGTCGAGGGGAGGCTCGGTGGCCGGCGCGGTGGCGGACGGCAGCGTCCTGCCGCTGCCCCGGCCCCGGAGGGGGTCGGCGCTCGCGGATCGGCGTGGTGGTGGCCCGAGGGGCAGGCCGTGCCCGCGGCTGCCCGCGCCTCGGGGTGGCGGGACCATCGAGACCCCGGCGTAGTAGGAGTAGGACACCTCAGGGGGGTCGGCGGTCATGGTGCGCACTCCACGATCACGTTCAGGGCCCGGGCGAAGTCGGCCGCGGGAACGCCCGCGTTCAGGGTCAGTCGCAGTCGCGAGCTGCCGTCCGGCGTCGACGGCGGACGGAAGCAGCCCACCGCGACACCACGGTCGCGGCAGTCGGTGGCCCACGCGAGGGCGGCCTCCGGACCCGGTGCGGGAACGGAGAGCACTCCGGCGGCCGGTGGGGAGACCGGGAACCCGGCCTCGCGCAGTCTGCCGGCGATCTCGGTGCCGCGGCTGCTCAGCACGGCCCGCCGGTCGTCGGCGGCCCTGGCCACGCCGAGCGCGGCGAGCACGCCGGCGACGACGGCCGGTGGCGGCGCGGTGTCATAGATGAAGGTGCGGCCGGTGTCGACCAGGTGCGCCAGGAACGGCGCCGGGCCGGCCACCACGCCGCCGGCGCCGCCGAGCGACTTGGAGAGGGTCGCGGTGACGAGCACGTCGGGCTGCCCGCTCAGGCCGGCGGCGGCGACCCCGCCCGCGCCGCACGGCCCGAGCAGGCCGAGAGCGTGCGCGTCGTCGACGATCAGGAGCGCGCCCCGGGCCGAGGTGACCTCGTGCAGCTCGGCGAGCGGGGCGAGGTCGCCGTCGACGGAGAAGACCGACTCGGTCACCACGGCGGCCCGGCCGGGGTGGGCGTCGAGGATGGCGGCGACCGCGCGGGGGTCGTTGTGCGGCGCCACGGTCACCGGGACGCCGGAGATCCTGCAGCCGTCGATCAGGGAGGCGTGGTTGTAGGCGTCGGAGACGATCAGGTCGCAGACGGCGGCGACACCTCGGACGACGGCGAGGTTCGCCAGATAGCCGGAGGAGAAGACCAGGGCTCCCGCGGTGCCGAGCCAGGCCGACAGGGCGTCCTCCAGAGCGGCGTGCGCGGCGGTCGAACCGCGGACCAGCCGGGATCCGGTGGCGCCCAACCCGTACATCAGGATTGCCTCTTGCGCGGCGGCGACGACGCGTGGGTGGGCGGAGAGGCCGAGGTAGTCGTTGCCGGCCAGATCGATGATGGTGTCGGTGGCCCCGCGGGGCCGCAGCTGACGGGTGAGCCCCGCCTTGGCCCGCTCTCGGGCCAGGCGATCGAGCGCCTCCAGCCAGCCGGTCAAGACACCCCCATAGATCACGAGAATGGGAAACTATCACCCACCGCCGACAGTTTTCCCGGGCCGGGAGGTCTGTAGGGTACGGGCATGCCGAAGATCCTCGACCGGGCCCGGACCCGGGTTCTCGACACGGGCGCCGGACTGGACGAGGCGGACATCCTCGAGGTCCTGCGCCTGCCCGACGAGGACCTCCCGGAATTGTTGCAGCTCGCCCACGATGTGCGGATGAAGTGGTGCGGTCCCGAGGTCGAGGTCGAGGGCATCGTCTCCCTCAAGACCGGTGGATGTCCCGAGGACTGCCATTTCTGCTCCCAGTCCGGGCTCTTCGCCTCACCGGTCCGCGCCGTCTGGCTGGACATTCCCTCTCTCGTGGAGGCCGCGAGGCAGACCGCGGCGACCGGCGCGTCCGAGTTCTGCATCGTCGCGGCGGTCCGCGGGCCGGACAAGCGGCTCATGGAGCAGATGCGCCAGGGTGTCGCGGCGATCAAAGAGGCGGTCGACATCCAGGTCGCCGCGAGCCTCGGCATGCTCACCCAGGAGCAGGTCGACGAGCTCGTCGAGATGGGTGTCCACCGTTACAACCACAACCTCGAGACCTGCCGCTCCTACTTCCCGAACGTGGTCACCACGCATTCCTGGGAAGAGCGCTGGAGCACGCTGACGATGGTGCGCGACTCCGGCATGGAGGTCTGCTGCGGCGGCATCCTCGGGCTGGGCGAGACCGTCGAGCAGCGCGCCGAGTTCGCCGCCCAGCTCGCCGAGCTCGACCCGCACGAGGTCCCGCTGAACTTCCTCAACCCGCGTCCGGGCACGCCGCTGGGTGACCGCCCGGTGGTCGAGGGCAAGGACGCACTGCGGGCCATCGCCGCCTTCCGGCTGGCGATGCCGAAAACGATCCTGCGGTACGCCGGCGGCCGAGAGATCACGTTGGGTGACTTGGGTACGCGGGACGGGCTCCTCGGCGGTATCAACGCGGTGATCGTCGGCAACTACCTGACCACACTGGGCCGCCCGGCCACGGCCGACCTGGACCTGCTCGCCGACCTCAAGATGCCGGTCAAGTCGCTGTCGTCGACGTTCTGATGTACTGCGACCACTGCGGTCTTGATCTTCAGCAGAATGATCACACCGCGTGTGCGGCTGCCCGGGAGCTGGAACCGCCACGGTTCTGCGCGCACTGCCGCCGCCGGATGAAGGTGCAGGTCGTCCCGGCGGGGTGGACGGCTACCTGTGTGGAGCACGGCGTGCTCCGAGGCTGAATCGGCGGGGACCCTGGGTGGCGGCGGGCCCTGGGTGGCGGCGGGCCCTGGGTGACGGCGGGCCCTGGGTGACGGCGGGCCCTGGGTGACGGCGGGCCCTGGGTGACGGCGGGCCCGAACCGGTACCCGCCGTCACCCCTCTCACCCGCTGCCCGGAAGTGGCGGGAGCCTCGCCTACCCGGAGGTGGCGGGAGTTTCGTCGCCGACCGGCCGGCCTGCCGCCGGGATGGTGACGCTGATCAGGGCGCCGTCGCGTTCGAAGCGGTCCGCGCCGAGGCGGCGCAGGGTGCGCAGCATCGCCACGTTGTCGGCACCGGTGTGTGCGGTCACGGCGGCCAGCCCCGAGCGTTCGGCCCAGGTGTGCAGGCGGCGCAGCAGGGCCGTACCCAGGCCGCGCCGCTGCCAGCCGTCCTCCACCAGGACGGTGGCCTCACCGAGGTCGCCCTCGGCGGTCAGGCTCGCCACGGCCACCACCCGGCCGCCGGGAGCTGTCGCGAGCAGGGTCACCCCGCCGGTGGGCTCCAGCATGCGGCGCAGGCGGGACTCGTCCGGCACGGGACCGCCGAGGTAGCGGTGGTGCAGTGTCGCGGCCGAGCAGTCGCCGTGCATCTCCGCCACGGCGGCCGCGTCGTCCTGGGCGGCGGGGCGCAGCACCAGCTCGGTGCCGTCGGGCAGCAGCATGCCGACCTGCTCGCGGTGCTGCCGCTGCACCGTGCCGGCGACCTCGACCAGGGCCTGCGCCCTCGCATACTCCGCGGGGGTGAAGGCGGGCAGGGCTCGGAGCACCTCATACGACCCGCCGGCCGGGTCGGTGAGGACCATCCGGCCGCCGTGGAAGCCGGGCAGGTCGGTGCTGCCCTGCGGGCGCCAGCGCACCTCGGTCGCGTCGAGCAGGCTCTCGAGGACGTCGCCCAGCGAGTCGGGCTCGTGCACCAGGCGGCCGGCCAGCGCCAGCGCCCGGGTCGGCTGGTCGGCCAGGCCCTGCGCCTCGGCCCGGGCCACGAAGGCGTCCCGGCCGCGGCCCTTGAGCACGGCTGCCATCAGATCGGTCTCGACCATCGTGTCCGGTGCGTCGACGAGGAAGTCGTCGACGGCGCCTTCCTCGGTGGTGTGCACCTGGACGGCGAGAATGTTCACCGACCGGAGAGCGAGGCTCGCGGTCAGCACGGAGAGATAGCCGGGACGGTCGTCGACCGTTGCCCTGATCCGCCACAACGCCATGCGGGGCACTCCTTTCTGCTCTGCCTCAAGAGTGCCCCGTCAGTGTTAACCGAATATTGCCTGACCTGGGCTTTGTTGGTCAGGACACAGGGTCGGCTGCATCACAGGCGCGGTCGGCGGGTGCGCGATCAGTGGATGCGCGGTCGGCGGGTGCGGGGTCGGGTGCGCGGCCTGCGGGTGCGGGATCACACCAGGTCGGCGGCGGCGGGCTCGGCGACCTGGTCGAGGCGGTCACCGAGGATCACGGCGGCGGCCCGGACGAGTTGGGCGACCCGGTCCACCTCCGTCACGTGGAAGGCGGCGGCGGGCAGGTCGTCCTCGTCGGTACGGGCGACGAGCAGCACCAGGCCGGCCCGGCCGAACGGGGCGACCGCGTACCGTGCGCCGCCGGGCTCGACGAGCGGCCGGGCCCGCAACGGGGTCACCTCGGGCAGCCGCAGCGGCGACGGGGCACGCCAGCTGGCGTAGACCACCTGCGACTCGCCACCGCTGCGTGCGGCCCAGTCGGCCGGCACCATCGCGGCGGCGGCCCAGTCGGCGGCCAGCAGGCCGGGCATCGCGTCGACAAGTGTGGCCAGGCCGTCGGCCGGGTTCGCCGCGACCTGGGCGAGCAGCTCGGCGTCGTGGCCACCGTTGACGGGTGCTCCGATCGCCTGCCACACACCGTCCACCTGAACTCCCGGTATGGCGGCCAGCCCGGCGAGGAGGCGTTCCACGCGGGACGCACCCGGCCAGACGACGGTGAAGTCGTCGACGGCCCGGCCGCCGAGCCGCTCCAGCACCACGACCTGGACGATGTCGGCGCCGGCCACCCCGAGGGTCCGGGCGACCTGTCCCAGCGCGCCAGGACGGTCCGGCAGGGTGACTCGTACCCGCAGCAACATGTGGCTCCTCCCGTCGCGGACGGCCGGGAGCGCCGTCCTGCCGCTCAGCCTGCCGGACCGGCATTTCGGACCCGTTGCACGGCTGTGTCCCCGCCGTCAAGCTCGCGCAATGTTCGGGCAGGCCTCAGGGCGAGCGGGTGTATCTCAGGAAGAGCATGTCGTCGTGGGTGATCGCGTGCCGCAGTGACATGCGGCGCGGTGGGGCCGGCGGGCCCTGGGCGATGCGGCCGGCCTGACCACCCACCAGAAGCGGGGCGACGGTCAGGCAGAGCTCGTCGACCAGGTCGTCGGTGATCAGCGATCCGAGCAGCGTGGGCCCGCCCTCGCAGAGCAGCTGGGTGGCGCCACGCGAGTGCAGGAAGCGGATCGCCGCGGCGAGGTCGACCCGCTCGTCACCGAACGCCACCACCTCGGCGAGGTCTCCCAGCCGGCCGAGCGGCGCGGCGCTGAGCCGGCCGCCCGGCGCGCGGCCGTGCGTGATCACGATCGGGCGGATCGGGGCGTCCGAGAAGATCAGTTGCCCCGGGTCCAGGTCGAGGGACGCCGAGACGATCACCATGAGCGGGTACTCGGGCAGCCCGTTGGCCAGCCGCCAGGCGCGTGCCTGCGGGGTCAGGCGGAGGGCGTCGTAGTTCTCGGCGCGTACGGTACCGGCGGCGACGATCAGCCCGTCGCAGACCATCCGCAGCGACTCGAAGATCTCCTTGTCGCCGGGCCCCTGCAAACCGGCGGAGAGGCCGTCGACGGAGACCGCGCCGTCCGCGCTGGCGATGAAGTTGGCGCGCAGGACCGGGCCGGCGGCACGGGGATAGAGATCAACGAGAGGCGCGGGCCAGGGGTACGCCTCGGTCATGAACCGGGCGGACCGGTGACCGGCGGCGTCGGCTCGGGCTCGCGGTGCTGGCAGTCGCACCAGGAGCCGCCCCGGCACTCCTCGTGACGTGTCTCCCGGCACGCCTGGCAAATCATGGTTCGACCCTATCCGCCGCCAGGCTTGATCACCCGGTAGGCCAACCTGATGGGTGAGGGGTGATGGTGGGCGCGCCTCCTCGATGTGATCAAGATCTTGTGCATAACTCTGTGGATGAGCCCCATAAGTTGTGGACAACTCGACAGAGTGCCCTTGCCGTGGGTCTTCTGTCGTACCCCTGGTGCAACATGATCGGCGTGTCTGACGAAACTGGGCTTCCCCGCGGCGGAAAACAGAATGAAACCCCGGTTGAACCCGTCGGCCGGGTGCTAGGCACTGCGGACGCCACACCTTTGCAGTTCTGGACGGCCGTGACCCCGGGCAACTACCTGCAACTCGACGACGTCGTGGTGACCAAGCGTGACTTGCCGGATCGCGAGCCGGTGACCATCGCCGGGGTGGTGACCCAGGTGCGCGCACGGCACGAGGGCGCCCAGTTCGACTCGGATGTCTTCGCCATCGCCGACGGCACGCTGCCGGCGATGGTCCAGGAGGCGGCCGAGATCACCACCACCCGGGTCGACCCGGAGCTCTATGTGCCGCCCGCACCGGGCGCTGTCGTGCACCGGGCCACCGGCGAGGCCCGCGACGCGGCGCTGCACTTCGACCGGATGGAGCGCCGGGTGCCGATGGGCACCGGGCGTGACGGGGTCCCGGTCTTCCTCAACGCCGACTTCCTGGACGGCACGCGGGGTGCGCACGTCTCCATCTCCGGCATCTCCGGTGTGGCCACCAAGACGAGCTTCGCGACGTTCCTGCTCTATTCGGTGTTCCGGTCCGGGCAGCTGGGCGCCGACGGCCCCAACGCCCGCGCGCTGATCTTCAACGTGAAGGGCGAGGACCTGCTCTTCCTCGACCACCCCAACACGAAACTCGACGACAACACCCGCGCGGCGTATGCGCATCTCGGACTGCCCGCCGCGCCGTTCCCGGATGTCCGGGTCTACGCGCCGCCCCGCCCCGGCGACTCCTCCGGCGCGCCGGACGTGAGCAGCCGGCTCACCGGGGTCGACTCGTTCTACTGGACCCTCGCCGAGTTCTGCGAGCTCAAGCTCCTGCCCTACGTGTTCGCCGACGCCGACGACGAGCGTCAGCAGTACACGATGGTGGTCCACTCGGTCACCGCCCACCTCAACCGGCACGCCGTGCCGGCCGAGGGCGGTATCAGCATCGACGGCCGCCGGATCGGGTCGTACCAGGATCTTGTTGACCATGTTGTCGAGCAGCTGACCGACGACGAGACCCGGTCCACCTGGGCCGGCAGCGCTGTGAACATGGGCACCGTCAACGCGTTCGCGCGGCGGATGATCGCCAGCAAGCGTGACCTGTCCCGGCTGATCCGGGGCGATCTGGCGCAGCGGCGCCCGCACCAGATCAAAACGGCGAACAGCGCTCAGGTGACAGTGGTCGACCTGCACAACCTGCCGGACCGGGCTCAGCGGTTCGTGGTCGGCGTGACGCTCAAGAGCGAGTTCGAGGAGAAGGAGAAGTCCGGCACCGGCCGCCCGCTGCTCTTCGTCGTTCTCGACGAGCTGAACAAGTACGCACCCAGGGAGGGCTCCTCCCCGATCAAGGAGGTGCTGCTCGACATCGCGGAGCGCGGCCGTTCGCTGGGCGTGATCCTGATCGGCGCCCAGCAGACGGCGAGCGAGGTGGAGCGCCGGATCGTCACCAACTCGGCGGTCCGGGTGGTCGGCCGGCTCGATCCGGCCGAGGCCTCCCGCCCGGAGTACGGGTTCTTGCCACCCGCCATGCGGCAGCGCGCGCTGCTGGCCCGTCCGGGCACGATGTTCGTCAACCAGCCCGACATCCCGGTGCCGCTCTGCGTCGAGTTCCCGTTCCCCGCCTGGGCCACCCGAAAGTCCGAGTCCGGCCCGCCACCCGCGGAAACGTTGCGTTCGATAGTCCAGGGAGCCGACCCGTTCGCCGTGGTGGGCAGTGGCGGCGGCTCAGACGACGACATCCCGTTCTGATCCGAGTTTGCTGATCTAAGGTTTCGCGATGCGCATCCTGCACACCTCCGACTGGCACGTCGGCAAGGTCCTCAAGGGCCGTAACCGCCACGAGGAACACATCAAGGTCCTGGCCCAGGTGGTCGAGATCGCCCGTGCCGAGCGCCCCGACCTGGTGATCGTGGCCGGCGACCTCTACGACACCGCGGCACCGACCGCCGAGGCGACGCGCCTGGTCACCCGGGCGCTCTCCGCGCTGCGGCAGACCGGTGCCCGGGTGGTGGCGATCGGCGGCAACCACGACAACGGTGCCTCGCTGGACGCGCTGCGCCCGTGGGCTGACGCGGCCGGCATCGAGCTGCGCGGCTCGTTCAAGGAGAACCTCAACGACTTGCTGATCGAGGGGGAGACCGAGGGCGGTGAGCGCTGGCGGCTGGTCTGCCTGCCGTTCCTCTCCCAGCGATATGCGATCCGGGCCGCCGAGATGTATGACCTGACCGCCGCCGAGGCGAACCAGACATATGCCGACCTGGTGGCCCGGCTGGTCGGCAAACTCAGCGAGCCGTTCGCCGAGCCGGGCGCGGTCAACCTGGTCACCGCCCACCTGACGATGGTCGGGGCGAGCACCGGCGGCGGTGAGCGCGAGGCGCACACCATCATGGGTTATGCGGTTCCCGCCACCGTCTTCCCGCCGAACGCGCACTACGTCGCCCTCGGCCACCTGCACCGCTCCCAGCAGGTGATCGCACCCTGCCCCACTCGGTACAGCGGTAGTCCGCTCGCCGTCGACTTCGGCGAGGAGGAGAACGTCTGCTCGGTGGCGATCGTCGACGTCGGCACCGACCAGGCCGCCCGGATCCGGGACGTGCCGGTGACCTCGGCGATCACCCTGCGGACCGTCCGCGGCACCCTCGAGCAGCTGGCCACGGTGAACCTTCCGGATGCCTGGCTGCGTGTCCTGGTCCGGGAGGTGCCCCGGCCGGGCCTCCGTGAGGACGTGCAGGACATGCTGCCGAACGCGCTGGAGGTGCGCATCGACCCGGACATGCTGCCGGACAAGACGGGGGAGCGCTCGGCTCAGCGGGCCGGCCGTTCACCCCGCGAGCTCTTCGGTGACTACCTGGACAGTCGCGGTAACGCCGAGGGCGGCGTCCGCGAGCTCTTCGACGAGCTGTACGACGAGGTGAGCAGCAACTCATGAGGCCACTCAGGCTCGACATGGCGGGTTTCACGGTGTTCCGCGAGCCGACCACGGTGGACTTCACCGACGCCGACTACTTCGCCCTGGTCGGCCCGACCGGTTCCGGCAAGTCGACAGTGCTGGACGCCATCTGTTTCGCCCTCTACGGCACGGTTCCCCGGTGGGGTGGCACCCGCGGGATCGGCAACGCGCTGGCCCCGTCGGCGGCCGAGGCCCGGGTGCGGCTCTGCTTCGAGTCGGCGGGCGACAGGTACGTCGCCACCCGGGTGGTCCGGCGCGACGGCCGGGGCAACGTCAAGACCTCCGGTGCCGGGCTGCAGCTCATGCCGGCCGGGTTCGACGTCACGAAACTCGACACCGGCATGGACCTGGCCGACCTGGGTGAGGCGCTGGCCGGCACCCCGGCCGAGATGGACCGGGCCGTGCTGGACGCGGTCGGCCTGCCGTACGAGCAGTTCACCAGCTGCGTGGTGCTGCCGCAGGGTCAGTTCGCGGACTTCCTGCACGCCAAGCCGGCCACCCGGCAGCAGATCCTGGTCAACCTGCTCGGCCTGCACGTCTACGAGGAGGTGCAGGTCAAGGCCGCCGAGCGGGGCAAGACCGCGGAGGCCAAGCTCAGCGTGATCGAGCAGCAGATCGGCGCGCTCGACGACGCCACCGAGGAGGCGGTCGCCGCGGCCGCCGAGCGGCTGGAGCGGATGCGGGAGCTGACGCGGGCCGTGGAGCAGGCGGTGCCGGGCCTGCGTACCGCCCGGGAGGCGGAGACCGTCGCGCTCGGCGCGCGCGACACGGTGGACGCGGAACTGGAATTGCTGTCGTCCGTGCGTACCCCCGCCGGGCTGGACGAGGCGACCGGCGCGATCGCCGCGGCTCGCACGGCGGCCGATCAGGCCGCGCAGGAGGTGCACGCGTCCGAGGAGGCCGAGGAGAAGGTCCGCGGCGAGCTGGCCGCGGCCGGCGACGCGGGATCGCTGCGGGTGATGCTGGACCGGCACACCGAGCTGTCCCGCCTGGTCGAGCAGGAGGAGTGGTTCGCCGGCAAGGTCTCGGTCGCCGAGGTCGAATACCGGGACGCGCTCGCCTCCGCCGAGCTGGCACAGTCCGAGCACACCGGCGCTCAGCAGCTGCTGGAGCAGGCCCGCCAGGACTACCGGGACGCGCAGCAGCGTGACCGGGCCACCGCCCTGCGCGGGCACCTGGTCGCCGGTGACGCCTGCCCGGTCTGCGAGCAGCCGGTGACAGTCGTGCCGGAGGTGCCGCGCGAGTCGGCGGTCCGGCTGGCCGAGGCGGCGGGCAACGTCGCCAAGGAGTCGGCCGAGGCGGCCACGGCCCGCTGGCGGGAGCGCGACGCGGTGGCCCGCAACCTGGAGAGCGACCTGGAGCGCAAGCGCGGGCAGTACGAGCATCATCTCTCCCGGCTCGCCGAGGTGCGGGCCGCGGTGTCCGCGCTGCCGCCGGTGGAGGCGGTGCGGGCCCGGCTGGCGGATCTCGGCGAGTGGCAGCGCAAGCTGGAGAGCGCGACCGCCGCCGTGCGCGCCGCCCGCGACGCGCAGCGCAAGGCACAGGCGGCAGTCCGCTCCGCGGAGGACCAGCAGCGTACGGCGTGGCGGAAGTTCGACGCGGTCCGTGACGGCCTGGCCCGGTTCGAGCCGCCGTCCGCCGACCGGGACGACCTCGCCGGTGCGTGGCACACGATGGTCGAGTGGGCTCGCGGTCAGCACGGCACCCGGCTGGCCGCCCGCGCGGAGGCGGATTCCGCGGTGTCCGCGGCGCACGAGGCGACAGTCCAGGCGTACACCTCGATCGTTGCTCTTTTTGTCGAGGCCGGGCTCGACCCTCCCGGCGGCCCGGCGCCGGGCCTCTCCCCGGCGGGCGTCTCGGCCTCACGGGCGGCGGAGCGCGGCATGTCGGTGGCCGACGCCGAGTCCGGCCTGATCAGGGCCGCCGCGGTCGCCGCCGAGCGAGCCGAGGCGGCGTGGCAGCGGCTCGCCGAGCGACGGCAGGAAGCGCTGGCCGCGGCCGAGCAGCGGGACACGCTGCTGCTGCAGAGCCGGGTGGCGAAGTCGCTCGCCGGGCACCTGCGGGCCAACAACTTCGAGCGCTGGCTCCTGGAGGAGGCCCTCGACCTGCTGGTCGACGGTGCCTCCCGGATCCTGCGGGAGCTGACCGGCGGCCAGTACGAGTTGATCCACGAGAAGGGCGAGTTCTTCGTCCTGGACCATCACGACGCCGGTCTGCGGCGCGGGGTGCGCACTCTCTCCGGCGGTGAGACGTTCCAGGCGTCGCTGGCGCTGGCGCTGGCCCTCTCCGAGCAGCTGGCCGGGATGAGCACCACCGCGGCCAGCCTGGAGTCGATCGTCCTGGACGAGGGCTTCGGCACGCTTGACGCGGCGACGCTCGACGTGGTCGCCGCGACGCTGGAGAACCTGGCAGCCCGGGGGGATCGCATGGTCGGCCTGGTCACCCACGTGCAGGCGCTCGCCGAGCGGGTGCCGGTCCGGTTCGAGGTGCACAAGGACGCTCGTACCGCGTACGTCGAGAGGGCCGGCCTGTGACGAGGATGTTCGTCGACGCGTGGGACCCGTCCTACGGATCGTCCTTCGAGGGATCGTCCTCGGACGGGCCCGCGTCCTCCAGCAGCGCCCAGGTCGACGTGGACGTGGAGGTGCCGGCGGCGGAGTGGGCGCCGATCGACGCCTCCCGGACCGTGCGGGAGCCCGACGTGGTGTTCCTGGTCGACGGGGTGCGGCGCAACGACGCCGGCCTCTGGACGGCCGAGGAGGACGGAACGACGTATGCCGGGCTGGCCGCCTCGTACGCCGCCGGGGTGGTCCGCTGCGACCTGGCTCGCGGTGTGGCCGAGCTGGCCGGTGCCCGGGTCGCCCGTGGCCTGTTCACGGCCAGCCCGACGGCGACCGACGTCCAGGCCGGCTCGGTGCGTTACGAGGTGCACCGGATCAGCGGGGGCGGTGAGGCGAGCAAGCTGCCGGCCGCGGTGCAGGGCCCGCTCACCGCGCTGGAGATCGAGATCTCGGCGGCGGCGCGGGACGGCGGCTCGGACGGCGCTGACCTGCTGATCGTCGACGGGCCGCTGCGGAACCGGCGTCAGTTGCCGCGCACGATCGGTTATGTGAAGACCCAGCAGAAGCACTACCTGCCGGCCGCCCAGGAGGTGATCGTGCCCCGGTTGCGCCCGGGCCAGCGGACCCCGGTGTTCCACCTGGGTACGGTCTGGGGCGGCTGGTCGTGGTACCTGCGATTGCCCGGCTCGTCGGGCGCTCCGTGGTCCGGGATCGTCCGGATCGAGTGCTCTCCTGACCTCACCGCGGAGCAGGCGATCGAGCTGGCCGAGCTGTCGGGGGTGACGGTTCCCCGGTTCGCCTCCTCGTCCTACAAGGATCCGCGTGCGCCGCAGAATCTGGTGCCGATCGCGGGGCTGGAGCGGCGCCTGCGGGGGATGCTCGGCGACTCCCGAGTGCTGCACCGGGCGCTCGCCGTGGCGACCTCCCGCTCGCGCTGATCCCACATGCTGGCACCCGCGCCCACGACCTGATCCCCTCTCCCGCGTGGTGGGACGAGGGGCGGAACCGTGCCGAAATGTGGGCGGACGGGCTCGGGCGGCGTGCCACCGAAACGATCATTAAGCCGCCGCGAGCAGGGCGATCAACAATGGGAGCGCTCCCGGACGGGTGACGCCCGAAAGGGTCCGACCGGCATTCGAGCATCACCCGAACGGTTCGGCGGCCCCACTATTCACCGCACAATACTCAGCTAGGACAACGCTGCGGAATCGCGTGTTCACGCTACGAGATCACGCTCTCCCGCGTCCGGGGAAATTATTCTCAGAGGCATGTCTCGCGTCGGTTCTCACTGAGTATCATTCCGGCTTACCAGGCGTGGGAATCGGCGTGGATCAATACGGAGGGTGATCGGCGGCCGCCACGCCCTCACGATCATGATCGCAGCGGAGGACCGTTGAGACCGACCACCCCGGAAAATCTCGGGCCGGCTTTGATCCCGGCCGACCTTCCCAGCCGTACTACAGGCGACGGGGAAAGGTCCGGGCGGAGGTATCGATGCATGCGGTGGCCGAGTATCGGCTCGCGCCGGAGAGGGTGCGTGTAATGGCGCGGCAACACTCCGGTGGCAGGTGGCAGGCTCTCGACGGTGGGAACCACCGGGACGAGGGAACAGTGATCCCGCGGCAGGCGCCGCGGCACGAGGCCGCTTCCAGCAGCGCCCCGAGCCATGAGGACACACTGGTCAAGCTGCTCTACGAGGAGCACGCGGGACCCCTGCTGATGTTCGTGCTGCGGCTGACCGGCGGAGACCGGCAGCGCGCGGAGGACATCGTGCAGGAGACCCTGCTGCGGGCCTGGCGCAACGCGCACCGGCTCGGCGCACAGGGTCAGCAGTCGCTGCGCCCGTGGCTGGTCACCGTCGCCCGCCGCATCGCCATCGACGAGCACCGGAGCGCCAACGCCCGGCCCGCCGAGACGTACGATCGGGAGCTGGAGAGCTTCCCGACCACGTCCGACGAGACGGACAAGGTCCTCCAGTCGATGACGGTGTCGGACGCACTCCGCCAGTTGAGCCACTCGCACCGGGAGATCCTCATCGAGACGTATTTCCGCGGTCGCACCGTTCCCGAGGCCGCGGAGGCGCTCAACCTGCCGCTCGGCACGGCCAAGTCGCGGGTCTACTACGCCCTGCGCGCGCTGCGGACCGCTCTTCAGCAGCGGGGGGTGACCGAATGACACAGGAACAGCACCTCGACGTCGCGTCGTACGCACTGGGTGTGCTCGACGACCACGACGCATCGAGGTTCGAGGACCACCTCATCGAGTGCGCCCAGTGTGCGTACGAGCTGGAGTCGTTCGTCGAGGTGGCGGATGTCCTCTCGACCGTCGACGCGGAAGCGCTGATCGCCGCCGAGCAGTCGGAGCGTGACGGCGCCGTCCTGAACACGATGCTTCGCGAGGTCGGCGTCGAGCGGAGCCGGGCCAACAGCCGCCGGCTCTACTCGCTGGCGGCCGCCGTGGTCGTCTTCGCCATGCTGTCGATCGGCGCGCTCTTCGCCGGCGGCCGCTGGCTCGGGCCGGACGCGACGCAGCCGCAGAACGGTGCGCAGAGCCCGCAGAGCAGCAGCAGCCGGCTCGACCCGCTGCCCAACAGCGACGGCGTCGGACTCGGCGGCACCAAGCTGCCGGGTGAGACGTTCGACGGCACCGATCCGCGTACCAACGTGGCGGCGGCGGTCGGGCTGGAGGGCAAGGACTGGGGCACCCAGATCTCCTTCGCCATCTCCAACGTGACCGGTCCGAAGAAGTGCGCTCTGGTCGTCGTCCGTACCGACGGCACGTCGGAGCAGGTGGCAACCTGGTCCATCGGGGACAAGGGCTGGGGCACCGCCGCCAACCCGAACCCGCTCCTGCTGCAGGGTGTCACCTCGACGGAGCGCAAGGACATCGCGCACGTGCAGGTTCAGGAGATCGTGGACGGCGTCGCCGGGGAGACCCTGGTTCGCATTCCGTAACCGTACGAACACGAAAAGGGCCCGGTCGCGACGCGACCGGGCCTTTTTGCGCGCCTGAGGCACTTCTTACGTACGGGCCGAGCGGATGGTTCAAAAGAAAATTCTCCAATTTGATCGACCCGAATGTTCAACCGACTCCGGACCCTCTCCGTACTACTGGCCGGAAATGGCTGAGAGCAAAGACAGCAGAGCCATGAATCAGCTGGAGGGCCCCGTGGTACCGGAGAAGCGAAAGTTGATGGTCGTCGGCGCAGCGCTGGCGGCGGTGATCGCACTGCCCGCCTGTGCCCCGGCCGGATACAAAGCGGCGGACTACGGCAATGCGGCTGAGCCGGCGTCGAACGACGTGGCAGCCACGCCGGGCGCGGAAGCGACCGCCGGCGCCGAGCCCGACGCGGAGGCGACCGCTGAGGCGGATCCCGCTGACGAGGCGAACACCCCGGAGATCAGCGACGAGCTCACCACCACGTCGCTGACGGGCTCCAAGGTCGCCCGGATGGGCAAGGTCGTCGAGGACCAGGACGGCTTCGTGCTCTACCGGTTCGACGACGACAAGGACGACCCGGCGAAGAGCAACTGCAACGGCCAGTGCGCCGAGCTGTGGCCGCCGGCGCTGACCAACGACGGTGAGCCGAAGATCAAGGGCGTCAAGGCGGAACTGGTCGGCACGGTGACCCGGGCGGACGGCACCAAGCAGCTGACCCTCAAGGGCTGGCCGCTCTACAAGTACATCGGCGACAAGAAGCCCGGTCAGTGGAAGGGCCAGAACGTCGGTGGCAAGTGGTTTGTCATCAACCCGGACGGCACCAAGAACCTGACCTGTCTCCCGGCCATCTCGAAGCCGGTCGCCCCGCCGTCCGATGAGGAGGCCGAGGGCGGCGACGCCGGTGGCGAGGCCGACGACGCCGGCAGCGACTACAGCTACTGAGCCGAACCCCGGCGACTCATCCCCGCGGCAGAGCAAGGCATTGGAGGTTGGACAAGATGAAGGCCCGGCACATTCCCCGATGGCTGGTCGCCACTGTGGCGCTGTTCCTGGCGTTCCTGTTGACGCCGGCCGGAGTGGCACGCGCCGAAGACGCCGTGCCCGTACCGCCCAACACCGGTCTGACCGACAAGGGCACCGGAACGCTGACGGCCGCTGACCGGGACTTCGTCATCAAGGTCCGGCTCGCCGGCCTCTGGGAGGTTCCCGCCGGGAACATGGCGGTTGAGAAGTCGGAGAACACGACGGTCGCCAAGGTCGGCCAGTCGATCGCCGCTCAGCACGTCTCGCTGGACAGCCTGACCCGCTCGGCCGCCAAGAGGCTCGGCATCAGCCTGCCGAACCAGCCCAACGGCGACCAGCAGTTCTGGCTCAGCGAGATGCGCAACGCGCCGACTCCGGCGCAGTTCGACCAGATCTTCATCGACCGGCTCCGTGCGGCGCACGGCAAGATCTTCCCGGCGATCGGCACGATCCGTGCCACCACCCGCAACGACACGGTCCGCAAGCTGGCTCAGCAGACCAACCAGTTCGTCATGACCCACATGACGCTGCTGGAGAGCAGCGGCATCGTCGATTACGCCGCGCTGCCCACAGCGCCGGCTCCGGCGGCTGCCGCGGGCCAGGGCCCCGTGCCCGTAGACAACCAGATGCTCGTTGCCGCGACCGAGGGCGGCAGCGTGCCTGGCCTTAGCAACACCGTAATTCTCATCGTCCTCGCCGCCGCCCTGGTGGTCGGGGTCGCCACGACCATGCGCATCTTCCGCGCGCGGTAGGACAAACTCGCCCAGGCGACCAAGAAAGGTGTCACCCATGCGAAGGTCAAAGTACCGGCGCGCCAGTTCCCCGACGTGGTTCAGCGGTCGGCGCCGCATCATCGCCGTCGCGGCCACCGTGGTGGCCTTCGGCGGCATCGTGACCGTTACCCAGGTCTCGAACGCCAGCACCGACCGCACCACCAAGAAGGCATTGGCCGCCTGTGACGACCTGGCCGCGCCGAACCAGAGCCGGCTCTCCACGGAGACCCGGCGGGGTACCTGGACGACGAACAACGGTCGCGTCACCCAGCACGCCGACGACGGTGCCGGCGACGTCGCCACCACCGCCGAGGTGCGGGCTCGTTGTCGCGACTGGGTGATCAACAACGTCGGCTCCGAGGCGACGACCCAGGCGCGGCGCCCCGGCCGCGGCAACGGCGGCAACAACGGCGGCGGCAACAACAACGGTGGCGGGAACAACGGCGGCAACAACGGCGGGAACAACGGTGGCGCTGCCCCGTCCCAGCCCGCTGCCGACCCGTCCGAGCCCGCTGTCGACCCGAGTGAGTCCGCTCCCGCCGAAGGCGAGCAGGGCGGCGACAACGGTGGCGAGCAGGGTGGCGACAACGGTGGCAACCAGGGTGGTGACCAGGGCGGCGACAACGGTGGCAACCAGGGTGGCGACCAAGGCGGCGGCCAGGGCGACAACGGTGGCGACCAGGGTGGCGACCAGGGCGACAACGGTGGCGACCAGGGTGGTGACAACGGTGGCGACCAGGGCGGAGACCAGGGTGGCGACCAGCCCGACCCGGGCCAGACCACCCCGCCGCCCGGTGCCGGCCTCGGCATCCTGACCAACAGCTGCGACACCTCCAACCTGGAGGCGCACGACGGCTTCCAGCGCGGTAACCGGTGCGTCTCGACCGAGTTCGGTGAGGTCGGCAACGCCGCCCAGAACCCGACGCTGCTGATCACCAACGCGCCGCGCAACGTGCGGGTCAACCAGCCGTTCACCATCCAGGTCAGCACCCGCAACCTGATCCGTGACCGCTTCCTCGCGGCCGGCCAGGGCGGTTACTACGTGGAGAGCAGCGTCCTGCAGAACGGCCTGGTGCGTGGTCACTTCCACAGCGCCTGCCGGATCCTGGACAGCCAGAACCAGGCACCCGCTCCCGAGCCGGTACCGGCGTTCTTCGTCGCGACCGAGGACAGCCGCGGTGGCGCTCAGGCGGACACCGTCGCCATCCAGGTGCCGGGCCTGCCGCAGGCCGGCAACTTCCAGTGCTCCTCGTGGGCGGGTGACGGCTCGCACCGTATCCCGATGATGGAGCGCGCCAACCAGACGCCGGCCTTCGACTCCATTCGAGTCCGCGTCCGCTAGAACGACCCAGCAGGGCAGCAAGACCAGCAAGGCGTAGGAACAGCAAGGCGTAGGAACAGCAAGAACAGAGCAACGACGCGGAGCACTGCCGCATCGTCGGTACCGGACCGGACCGGGCTTCCCAGCCCGGTCCGGGACCCCCCTTCGGTATCGCCGGCCGTCCTTCCCCCTGCCGGACGGTTACGCGGCTGCCTGCCCGGCCACCACCGGGCGACCGCTCCGTACCGGGTGATCGGACCATTCTCGGGTGTCCGTTCACCGCCCGATGGCCCTGACCACGGAGCACGGTCAGGGCCATCGGCCTGCTTGTTTATCCGGCCGTCGATGGCATAGTTGCTCCGGTGACCACCACCGTGCCGCGGCGGCTGCTTCCGCCGGAGCGGTATCAGTTCACCGCCTCGGTGCGGCCGCTGCTGGCACCCAAGCACGATCCCTGCGGCCTGCTGCGCGACGGTGAGTTCTGGCTCGCCTCGCGGACCCCGGACGGGCCGGCCACCCTGCACCTGGCGCGCTCCGGCGGTGAGCTGATCGCGACCGGTCATGGGCCGGGCGCCCGGTGGATCACCGACCGCGCGGACGCGATCGCCGGACTCCGCGACGATCTGAGCGATTTCGCCGGCTTGGCGGCGCGCAATCCGCTTGTCGAGCGTCTGGCCAAGACCTTCTTCGGGGTACGCCTACCGGCCACCGGCAGTCTCTTCCCCCGTCTCCTGCGGGCGATCCTGGAGCAGAAGGTCACCGGCAAGGAAGCGCACCGGTCGTACCGTGCGATCTGCCGTCATTTCGGTGAGCCGGCGCCCGGACCGGTGGATCTTGTCCTCCCGCCCGACCCGGCCGCCGTCGCGGCCACCCCCTACTGGGCCTTCCATCCGTTCGGCGTCGAACAGCGCCGCACCCAGGCGCTGCTGCGGGCGGCCCTGGTCGCCGAGCGCCTCGAACGGTGCGCGGACGCGGCCGAGGCGACAGCGAGGATGACCGCGCTGCCCGGCATCGGCCCGTGGACCGCCGCCGAGACCGTGCGATACGCGTTCGGCGACCCGGACGCGGTGAGCGTCGGCGACTTCCACATCCCGAACACGGTGGCGTGGGCCCTGGCCGGCGAGGCGCGGGGAACCGACGACCGGATGCTGGAGCTGCTCGCGCCGTTCCAGGGACACCGCGGCCGGGTGTGCGACCTGCTGGCCCTCGGCGGCATCGGCGCACCGAAATTCGGCCCGCGGATGCCGGTTCGCTCCTTCTCCCGGTTCTGATATCGGCACTGCGCCCCGCGTACCTTCTCCCTGATCGCTACCGTTGTCCGGCATGATCGATTAGTCCGGAGGGCGTGCGAATGGATGGCATCGTCGGTCCGATCCTGCTTGTGCTGGTACTGACGCTGGTCAATGCCGTCTTCACCGGCAGCGAGATGGCGGTGATCTCGCTGCGGGACAGCCAGCTGCAGCGCCTGGAGCGGGAGTCCCGCGGTGGCCGGGTGCTGGCCGGTCTGACCCGAGACTCGAACCGGTTCCTGGCCACCATTCAGATCGGCATCACACTTGCCGGCTTCCTGGCCTCCGCGGTGGTCGCGAAGTCCTTCTCCGAGCAGGTGGAGGCGCACCTCGGCTTCCTCGGCAAGGCGGCGCAGCCGGTCTCCACGGTGCTGCTCACGATGGTGCTGACGTTCGTCACGCTGGTCCTCGGTGAGCTGGCACCGAAACGGATCGCGATGCAGCGTGCCGAGGCGTGGGCGCTGATCATGGCGCGCCCGCTGGACCTGCTCTCCACCCTGTCGCGGCCGGCGGTGTGGCTGCTCGGCAAGGTCACCGACGGCGTCGTACGCCTCGCCGGCGTCGACCCCACCGCCCAGCGCGAAGAGGTCACCACCGAGGAGATCCGCGACATGGTGGCCGCACAGCAGGACTTCTCCGCCGAGCAGCGCGAGATCATCTCCGGCGCGTTCGAGATCGCCGACCGGATCCTGCGGGAGATCCTGGTGCCCCGCCGCGACGTGCTCAGCCTGCTGACCGGCACACCGGCACCGCAGGCGCTGCACACGCTGATCGAGAGCGGGCACTCACGGGCCCCGGTGGTCGGGCCGGCCGGCCTCGACGACGTGATCGGGGTGGTGCACCTGCGTGACCTGGTGTGCGCCGCCGGGCCGGTGGACGAGGTGGCCCGGCCGGGCCTGTTCCTGCCGGAGACGCTGCGGGTGTCGGACGCGCTCAAGCAGCTGCGCACCGAGCGCCAGCCGCTCGCCCTGGTCGTCGACGAGCGCGGCGCCATCGACGGCATCGTCACGATGGAGGACCTGGTCGAGGAGATCGTCGGTGAGATCTACGACGAGACCGACCGGGACGTCGCGGCGACCGTACGCGAGGCGGACGGTGCCCTGCTGATGCCCGGCTCGTTCCCCATCCACGACCTGCCCGACGTGGGCTTTCACGGTCATCCGCCGGAGGACGGCGACTACACGACGATCGCCGGCATGGTGCTCGCCGCGCTCGGCCACATCCCGACCGCGCCGGGGGAGTCGGTGACGCTGCCCGAGTTCACCGCCGAGGTGGTCGAGGTGACCGGCCGCGCCATCACCCAGGTCCGGGTGCGTGCCCTGGCGGCCGAAGACTGACAGGTTGTGCGATTTCCGCCCGCTCCGGACCCGCCGGCCGCGCTTCGGCCTGCTTGAACGGGTTGCAAGTGGACGGTGAGCCCATAGGCTCGCATCCATGACATCGTCGTCGAGCGCCTACGAATATCTGGACAACGTCGGCCCGCAGGAGCAGGCCCGGCTGGCGGCGGTGCGCCGCTACCGGCTGGTGGATCAACCAGTCGAGGACGCGTACGACAGGATCGCCTTCGTGGCCGGAGCCATCTTCGACACCCCGATCGCGACCGTGTCCCTGGTCGAGCAGGACCGGGTCTGGCTGGCGGCGTGTCAGGGACTCTCCGGCGTACGGGAGGTCGGCAAGGAGCCCGGCCTGTGTGCCTCGGTGATCGCCCAGGACGACGTCTACGTGATCAACAACGCCGCCGTCGACCCCCGCACGCTCGAACACCCCCTGGTCCGCGGTGACCTCGGCCTGCGCTTCTACGCCGCCGCACCGATCCGCACCCACGACGGATACCGCCTCGGCACGGTGAACGTCATCGACAACCGCCCCCGCGACGCCAACCCCCGCCAGCTGAAGGCCCTCGAGCACCTGGCGTCGATCGTCTCCGACGAGCTGGAGCTGCGCCTCATGGTGATCCGCAGCGCCGCCTCCGAACAACGGATGCGCGACACGGTGAGCTGATCGCCAAAAGTGGGTATTCAGGTAGTCATGATCTGGAACCTTGCACGCAAGATGATTCTGACCGCCGTCCTCGTCCCGCTCGGCGCCGCCGGTGCCCGCAAGCTCAGCGACCGCATCGAGCGCAAGCGCGGGGCGAACCGGGCCACCCGCCTGCTGCGCCAGGGCGCCGACACCGCACAGAGCATGTTCGGCCGCAAGAAGCGCAGCCGGTTCGGCTTCCGCTGATCGGCCGACTGAAACTTTTTCAACCGGGCATCGAGCCCGATGGTGCCGGGCCGTTGATCACCGCCGGGAGCCGCAGGCCTCGCCACGTTGAAAAAAGTTCATTGATTGGAAATTTCCGGGACGGGGTAACGGCGGCGACATGCGTACCCCCCGCACGATCGCCGTCGTTGCCCACCAGCGGAAGAACCTCGGTGGCGGCCTCGACGAACTCCGGCGCCGGATCACCGGCCACGAGGTCGAGAAGCTGCTCTGGTACGAGGTCCCGAAGAGCCGTAAAGCCCCCGCTCAGGTCCGTAAGGCCGTGAAGGCCGGCGTCGACCTGCTGGTCGTGTGGGGCGGTGACGGCATGGTCCAGCGCTCCCTCGACGTGCTCGCCCGCGAGAAGGGCGGCAGCAAGATCCCGGTGGCCATCATGCCCGCCGGTACCGGGAACCTGTTCGCCACCAACCTCGGCATCCCCGCCGACATGGAGCGGGCCGTCGAGATCGCCTTCTCCGGCGAGCGCCGCCGCTTCGACCTGGGCAGGCTCGCCGGCGAGCACTTCGCGGTGATGGCCGGCATCGGCTTCGACGGGGCGATGATCAAAGACGCCGACGGTGACCTGAAGGACCGGCTGGGCAAGCTCGCGTACGTCTGGACCGGCATCCGGCACGTCAACGGCGAGACACCGCGCGCCAAGATCAAGATTGACGGGCAGCCGTGGTTCGACGACGAGGCGAGCTGCGTCCTGATCGGCAACGTCGGCCGGATCACCGGTGGCATCCACGCCTTCGACGACGCCGCGCCCGACGATGGCTGGCTGGACGTCGGCGTGGCCACCGCGCAGGGTGCCCTCCAGTGGGCCCGCGCGCTCGGCACGATGGCGGTGGGCCGGTCCGACAGCTCGCCGTTCGTCCGGACCACCCGGGCGCGCCGGATCGACGTCAAGCTGGAGTCGAAGCTCGAGTACGAGCTGGACGGCGGCGCCCGGACGAAGACCAAGAAGTTCTCGGCCGAGGTCGTGCCGGGCGCCGTCCAGATCTGCGTGCCCGCCGACTCAGAACCCGCCTAGATCAGGCGATCTGCTGCCACCAGCCGTCCACGGCGGGCGGGTTGTCGACGTCCACCCGCTCGCCGGGCCGCGGGATGGCCAGCTTGACGCCGCGGGCCTTCGCCTCGCTCCAGGTGCGGTCGGCCGGCTCCGCCCAGTCGTGCAGAGCCAGGTTGAACGTCGCCCAGTGCACCGGGATCATCAGGCCGCCGCGGACGTCGGCGTGCACGGCCACCCCGTCCTCCGGGAACATGTGGATGTCCGGCCACGCGTCCCCGTACGCCCCGATCTGCACCAGGGTGACGTCGAACGGCCCGAACTCCTCGCCGATCTCGGCGAAGCCGGGGAAGTAACCGGTGTCGCCCGAGTAGAACGCCTTCCGGGTCGGTCCGTTGATCACCCAACTGGCCCAGAGGGTCTCGTCCCGGTTGAAGCCACGGCCGGAGAAGTGCCGGGCCGGGGTCGCCACGAACGTGATGCCGGCGACCTCGGCCTTCTCGTTCCAGTCGAGTTCGATGATGCGGGTCGCCGGGACGCCCCAGCGCTCCAGGTGGGCACCCACCCCCAGCGGGACCAGGAACGGGGCGGCCTGAAGATCCACCAGGTTCTGAACGGTGACCATGTCCAGGTGGTCGTAGTGGTCGTGGGAGATCACCACGGCGTCGATGGGCGGCAGCTCACGCAGCGGCATCGGCGGCTCGTGCAGCCGGCGCGGGCCGCTGAGCCGTGACGGCGAGCAGCGGTCGCTCCAGACCGGGTCGAGCAGCACCCGGCGGCCCTCGATCTCGATCAGGGCGGAGGAGTGCCCGTACCAGGTGACGTGCAGGCCCTGCGGGTCGGCGCCGGGCACCGGTGTGACCACCGGGACCGGCAGGTGCGGGCGGCGGGCCTCGCGGCCGGTCGCGGCGGCGACGGCCATCCGGGGCATGGAGGCCACCGCGAGCTGGGTGGACGGGACGGAGTTGCGGAACTTGCCCTCGGCGAACTGAGGCGAGGCCTCGATCCGGGCCTTGCGGGCGCCGCGCGCCTTCGCGCCGAGCTGCGCGGGCAGGTCGCGAACGGCCCAGACCGCCGCGGCGCCAAGCGCCAGAGCCATCACTGTACGGGTACGTGCTCGCTTCGCCATGCCGTCCAGTCTGACCGGCGAAAGCCCTCCGTTGCCAGCGCGCCCCTCAGCCTCCCCTCAGTAAGTGACGGGTATGACAGACTTCCGCAGTGACGCTCGACACCCTTCAGGCGCAGCACCATCTCATCGTGCGCCAGCGCATCCGTCTCATGGTCAACCAGTACGAGGTCCACGCCTCCGGTCCGAACGGCGAGGAGGCCGGCATCCTGGCCTTCGCCCAGCAGAAGCGGATGGCGTTCAAGGAACAGGTGACCCTCTACACCGACGACACCAAGCAGACGCCACTGCTCGGCTTCAAGGCCCGGCAGGTGATCGACCTCGGCGCGACCTATGACGTGACAGACGCCTCGGGACACCAGATCGGCCTGTTCCGCAAGCAGTTCGCCGCCTCGCTGCTGCGCTCCACCTGGGTGCTGGAGCAGCCCGGATACGGCGAGATGACCGGTCAGGAGCGCAACGTCTGGGTTGCCGTGCTGCGCCGGTTCGTGGACTCCCTGTCCTGGCTGCCGTACCACTTCGACTTCACCGTCGCCGGCCGTCCGGCGTTCTCGGTGGTCCGCAAGTGGGGCCTGCGGGACTCCTTCCACGTGACGATCCACGACCCGAACCTGGACCGGCGCCTGGTCGTGGCGATGGCCGTCGCTCTGGACGCTCTGCAGTCCCGGTAACCTGCCGGGCATGGACGATCCCCGTGCCCAGCGCCTCTTCGGCGACAGCCTGGTCGCGCCCGGCGACCTCGCGGCCAGCCCCTTCCGGGTCGACCGCGACCGGATCGTCAGCTCACCGTTCCTGGCCAGGCTGGCCGGCGTCACCCAGGTGATCAGCCCGGGTGGCGCCGGCCTGCTGGTGCACAACCGGCTCACCCACAGCCTCAAGGTCGCCCAGGTGGGCCGGGCCATCGCCGAGCGGCTCGAGCGTGCCCAGCCCGACCTGGCGGAGAAGCTGGGCGGCTGCGACCCGGACGTGGTGGAGGCGGCGGCACTCGCCCACGACCTCGGGCACCCGCCGTTCGGGCACCTCGGTGAGCGGGTGCTGGACCGGCTGGCCCGCGACCGGCTCGGCCTGCGGGACGGGTTCGAGGGCAATGCCCAGTCCTACCGGATCGTGACCAGCACGGAGATCCGCGGTCAGGCGACGATAGGGCTCAACCTGACCAACGCCACCCGGGCGGCGATCCTCAAATATCCGTGGACCCGGCGCAACCATCCCGACCCGCACCCGCGGTTCATGGACCCGGCACCCCGGGGCGCCGCCGCTGTGCCCGACGATCCGGACGGCGGTTCGCTCAAGTTCGGCGCCTACTCCACCGAGGTGGGCGACATGCGCGCGGCCCGCGCGCCGTTCGCCGGGCGGGTCGCGGACTGGCAGCAGACCGTCGAGGCCTCGGTGATGGACGCGGCGGACGACATCGCCTACGCCATCCACGACCTCGAGGACGTGCACCGGGTCGGCGTACTCCAGCAGGGCGGTGTCGCCTCCGAGCTGATGGCCTGGCAGCGCTGGCGCTCCGACACCGACCTGAGCCGGGCCGGCGGCGCCATCGAGTCGCTGCGCCGGCAGTTGCGGCGCAAGGAGGACTGGATCGCCGACGACGAGGCGTTCGCGGACGCCGTCGAACTGGTCCGGGCCGAACTGGTGGACGGGTTGCTGGCCCGCCCGTTCGACGGTTCGCTGGAGGCCGAGGCCCGGGTCGCCGCGTTCTCCGCGAACTGGACCAGGCGCCTGGTCGAGTCGATCGAGATGATCGGCCAGCCGGCGATCCGCAGCGGTCACGCCCAGCTGTCCCGCACTCAGTGGCACGAGGTGCAGATCCTCAAGTTCGTCCAGAACCGCTTCGTTCTGGAGCGGCCGGATCTCGCCCTCCACCAGCGTGGTCAGGCGCGGCTGCTGGCGTCTCTGGTGGAGGCGCTGCTGGCGTGGCTCACGGACCCCGACGAGGCCCTGCGCCTGCCCCGTCGTCTGCGCGACCTGGTGGAGCTCGCCGAGGCCGAGCTGCCCGCCGGCACCCCCGGCCGGATCACCAAGGCGCGAGGGCGCGCGGTGATCGACTTCGTGGCGGGTCTGACGGACAGTCAGGCTGTCGGGTTGATGGAGGCGCTGTCGGGCCGCTCCCGCCAGCTCTGGACCGACGCGTTCGTCCTCTAGCTTCAGCCTTTCCGCGATCGTGGACATCCAAGCCGCCCAGGACCGGCTCAAGTGTCCAAGATCGCGGGGGATCAGAGCAGGAGACCTCCGGTGGCACGAAGGTTCTGGCCGGTCAGCCAGGCGGAGTCGGGGCCGGCCAGGAAAGCGACCACCGCGGCGACATCGGCAGGCTGTCCGAGGCGCTGGAGAGCGGTGAAAGCGGCGCTCTGTTCGAGGGCCTCGGGCGGGTTGGAGCCGCGGAGCATGTCCGTGTCGGTGGCACCCGGGGAGACCGTGTTCACGGTTATGCCACGGGAGCCCAGTTCGCGGGCGGCCACCTTCGTGAACTGTTCGAGGGCGGCCTTGCTCGCACAGTAGAGGGCGAGCCCGGGTGCGGGTACGACGGTGTTCAGCGAGGAGAGGTTGACGATCCGGCCGCCGTCGCGGAGCAGGGGGATCGCCTCGCGCACGGCCAGCAGGGGGAACTTCGCGTTGATCGTCATCATCCGGTCGAAGTCGGCGGCGGAGAGATCGGCGATAGGGGACGAGGTGGTGATCGCGGCGTTGTTGACGAGAATGTCGAGGCCGCCACGGACCGGATCGAAGATGGCCGGGAGGGTTTCCAGGTCGGCCTGATCGCAGCGGACTGCCACGGCGTCGGGGAGAGAGGCGGCCAGCTCTTCGGCGGCCGCCTTGCTGCAGCGGTAGGTGAAGACCACCCGGGCGCCGTCGGCGGCCAGCCGCTGGACGATGGCGCGGCCGATGCCCCGGGAGCCGCCGGTCACGAGGGCCGTCTTTCCGGTGAGCGTGAGCGTCATGAGGCGACGCTAGAGCCGCTCCTCCCGCCGAGTCTTGAACGTTTGCGCACCCGCGCCAGAGAGCCCACCGGGGGACGGGAGGGCCGCGGTGATGGTTCGGCGGAGCTCCGTCGGGGTAACGCCGGCCATGGATCGCATGTCCCGGGTGAAGTGCGGCTGATCTGCGTACCCCGACTCTGTTGCGACCAGCGGAAGCGCCGCACCCACCGCGACCATGCTCACGGCTCGCTGAAAGCGGGCGATGCGGGCGACAGTGCCCGGCGGCAGGCCGATCCGGCGCTGGAAGCCGGTCTCCAGCCGGCGCCGGCCCACGCCCAGCGACGCCGCGACCGCCGCCACGGTCGGTGCGTTCCGGCGCTGCAACCGCCACCACGCCGCCATGAGCAGCGGATCCTCGGTGACGTCCGGGTTCAGGCGGGTGGTCAGCCAGTCCTCCAGGAGGCTGAACCGGCCCGCCCAGTGCGGGATCGCGGCGAGGCGTTCGGCCAGCCGGGTGCTGTCCGGGCCGAGGGGGACCGGTGCCGAGGTGAGTTCCCGCATCGGTAGGCCGAGCAGTGCGGGTACGCCCGCCGGGGTGAGTCCGATCGTGACGCCGTGCCCCCAGAGGGTGTCCCGCTCGATCGCCGCGGTGCCGGAGGCGCCGGTCACCACCCGGCCCGCCCCGGTGATGTCGATGATCAGCACGGGGAGGTTGCACGGCAGCATCCGGTGGGCGATCGGCGCGGTGGTGCGGAAACCGCTGTAGGACAGGACATGCTCGCGCAGCCGGGGATGCGGGCGGCGGACAACCGTCTCGCAGGGCACCGCGGCCGGCACGACCGGCAGCGAGTGGATCATCGGAGGCGCAGGGCCGCCGGGGCGTGTGCCGGTACCGCGGGGGAGCGTGGCGCGATCGGCTCGACCCGCTGATAGTTCTCGCCGAGCGCCGGCCGCCGGTCCTCGTCGCCCCTGTTCGGCCAGAGCGCCATGGCCCGCTCCGCCATCGCGGTGATCGTCAGCGACGGGTTGACCCCGAGGTTCGCCGGGACCGCCGAGCCGTCGACCACGTGCAGCCCGGGGTATCCGAAGACCCGGTGGTAACCGTCCACCACCCCCTCAGCGGCTGTCGCGCCGATCGTCGCTCCGCCGAGGATGTGTGCGGTCATCGGGATGTCGAACACGTCGCCGACCGTCCCGCCCGGATAACCGCCGATCTTGTCGGCGATCCGGCGGACCGCCTCGTGGCCGACCGGGATCCAGGTGGGGTTCGCCGTACCGTGGCCGGGTGAGGTGGTGAGCCGTCCCCGCCGGGTCCGCCGGACCGTCAGAGAGTTATCCACGGTCTGCATGACCAGCGCGATGATGGTCCGCTCGCTCCATCGGCGCACCGAGAGCGACTGCGCCAGCACCACGGGGTGGCGCAGCGCCTGGGCGAGGAACCGCAACGGCCGGGGTATCCGCCCGCCGCCGTCGACGAGCAGCGTGGTCAGCAGCCCCATCGAGTTGCTGCCGGGACCGTAGCGGACGGGTTCGATGTGGGTGTGCGGATCGGGATGGAACGACGACGTGATCGCGATGCCGGTCGAGAACGGCTGCTCCGGCACCTCCTTGGTCGCCGCGCCAACCAGGGCCTCGGAGTTCGTCCGGGTGAGCCGCCCGATCCGGTCGGAGAGGTGGGGCAGCACGCCGGTGTCCCGCATGGCGTGCAGCAGCCGCTGTGTGCCGAGCGCTCCGGCCGACAGGATGACCTGGTCCGCGGTGAACAGGCCGTTGCCGGTGCTGATCCGCCAGCCGCCGCCGGCCGGGTGCAGTGACGTGACCTCGGTGTCCGGGTGCACCACCGCACCGGCCCGCTCGGCCAGGTAGAGGTAGTTCACGTCGAGCCGGTTCTTCGCGCCGACCTTGCAGCCGATCATGCAGTTGCCGCACTCGACGCAGCCGGTCCGGTCGGGTCCCGCGCCGCCGAAGTACGGGTCGGGCACGGTCTTGCCGGGCTCGCCGAAGAAGACACCCACTGGCGTACGCCGGAACGTGTGCCCGACGCCCATGTCCTCCGCGACCTGCTTGAAGATGACGTCCGGCGGTGTCATCGACGGTTGCTCGGTGACGCCGAGCATCCGCGACGCCTGGTCGTAGAAGGGTGTCAGCTCCGACGACCAGTCCGTGATCTGCGACCAGTGCGGGTCGGCGAAGAACGGTGCCGGCGGAACGTAGAGCGTGTTCGCGTAGACGAGCGAGCCGCCACCGACCCCGGCCGCGGAGAGCACCATGATGTCCTTGAGCAGGGTGATCCGCTGGATGCCGCGCATGCCCAGCTTCGGCGCCCAGAGGAAGTTGCGCAGGTCCCACGAGGTCTTGGGCAGGGTCTCGGGGGTGAATCGGCGGCCGGCCTCGAGCACGCCGACCCGGTAGCCCTTCTCCGCCAGCCGCAGGGCGCTGACGCTGCCACCGAAGCCGCTGCCCACGATCACGATGTCGTAATGCGTCATCGCATCACCTAAGCATTACCGGCCGGTAACCTTCAAGAGGTCAACGACGATAGATGGAGATCGAGTATCCGACCTGGTCGATCCTGGTGCTGGAGTCGATCAGCCGTTTCAGCCGGAGACTGGCGAGGGCCACCCGGGAATCCGAGATGACCAGCAGGCCGCGTACCTGATCCTCGGGCACTTTGTAGGGATCCTTGGCATCGATGCCGTAATACGCCGGTACGCCGGCGCCCTTGTAGACCAGCCAGACCGGCTCACCCGGATAGCGCGTCTTCAGGTGCTGCCCGAGCCTGGCCAGATCCTGTCCCCAGTCGACGTTGGCGTCGTGCAGGTTGTTGTGCGTGTTGGAGGTTCCGCCGAACGCGATGTTCGAATAGGGCAGGTAATAGGGAAAGGTCAGCAGCGAGCCGGCCGCCACCGTGAGGACGAGGACGGCGGCCACGATCCGCGAGTACCGGAAGCGGATCAGCGCCACGGTCCCCGCCGCCACCGCGAGGAAGAGCGGCAGGAAGATCACGTACCGGGTGCCGAAGTTGCGGCTGCCGGTCATCGCGACGAGCGTCAGGAGCGCCGAGATCGGCAGCAGGTGGACCGCCGCCGCCCGCAGCCGGGGGATCACCAGCATCGTGATCGCGCCGGCCACCCAGAGCCCGATCATCGCGAGCGGTGTCTTGATCAGCAGCGCGGCCGGCAGGTAGTACCAGGGCGAACCCTTGTAGGCCTCACCGAACAGGAACCCGTTGTACAGCTTGTTCTCGAACTTGAACTGGACGAGCATCCCGTCGCGGTACGCCTGCGGGAACGGCATCAGATCGACCGCCAGGCCCTTCAGCCCCTGGATCTCCGGCAGGCCGGGCGGCGTCGTCCACCGCAGCCGCGGATCCACCGCCAGGTAGGAGAGCCACACCACGGCCACGGCGATCAGCCCCACACCGATCGCGGCACCGGCGCTGCGCAACAGCGCAGTCCGCACCGGCAGGGCTTGCTCCGGGCGGGAACGTTGCGCATGCCACAGGGCCCAGGCAGCAAGAAGAACAAGCAGCGGTACGGCCGGAAGCACGCTCATCCGAATGGATAGTGCCGCGCCCAGAGCCAGCCCGGCCAGCGGCAGATGGAGCAGTGGTCGTGCGCGGGCGCGCCAGATCAGCCAGACGGCGGTCAGCAGCATGCCGGCGGCCGGGACGTCCAGGGTCGCCAGGGAGCCGTGCGCGATCACGTCGGGGGAGAACGCGTACAGGCCGAGGGCTATCAGGCCGCCCGCCGGGCCGGCGAGGTCCCGGGCGAAGGCCAGCACGACCAGCCCGAACACGCACGTGAGCAGGATGATCGGCAAACGGGCCAGGAACATCAGCTGGAACGGGTTGTTGCCGCTCTCGTAGAGCAGGTGGCGGCCCAGCCGGGTCTGGTTGCCGGGATAGGCGGGATCCAGCGTGGGATCGGCGAACGCCGTACCGGCTGCCATGATCAGCTTGCCGAGCGGCGGGTGCTCCGGGTTGTAGCGCAGGCTGTGCTGCTGCCGGTAGACCTCGGCGGTGCCCACGTAGACCGGCTCGTCGATCGTCGGCGACTGCTGCATCGCCGTGGTGACCATGGCGAACGCCATCTGCCCCAGCATGGCGACGACGGCGAGCAGGTAGAGCAGACGTCGTCGTGGCATCGGGCAAATTTAGCCGGTGTCCCTCGGGCGGCGACGGCGCGGATCGCCACCAGACTCACGGTGGCGTCCCGATGACGGCGTGACACGTTCTGATGCCGTGTGACGCGTTCGCGGGGCCGGGACGAAGAAGCGCCCCCGGCGAATCCGCCGGGGGCGCTTCTCGACGTGCGTGGTGTCAGATGGCGTGAGTGAGAGGCGCGGCCGGGACAGCCGGGGTCTCCGCCTGGTACGCCTCGAACTCCTTCTCGGCCGCCGCCAGCTTGGCGGGGTGCGCCTTGCAGGCCCGGTACAGCTTGTAGATCAGGAACGACTCGAAGGCGAGCAGCGCCGCACCGGAGAGGATCGTGATCGGGAAGATCAGGCCGGTCAGCGGCGCGACGATGAAGACGAACATCTCGTACTCGATGCCGCTGAACAGGTGCGTACGGATTCGCCGCTCGCGCAGGTAACCGCCCACCCGGCGCTTGAGCGAGGGGTTGGCGACCGGCTTCACGGGGCCGGTGTCGCCCATCTCGTCGGACGGCTCGGCGGCGTCGGCGGCCGCCTCCGGCTCGACAGCGCTCGGTGGGCGCAGCGCCAGCAGCTGGTCGCGCATACCGCGGCGGACCTTCGCCATCTGGCTGCTGTTCAGGTAGCGGAACAGATCCAGGAAGACGGCGACCGACATCAGCCAGAGGTACGCGTCCTCGCCGGTCTGCACGTACTGCCCGCCGAAGAGCGCCAGGGCGATGAAGAAGACCCGAACCCGGTCGAGGACGAAGTCCAGCCACTGGCCGAAGATCGTTCCCGTCCCGTTCAGCCGGGCGATCTTGCCGTCCATGCAGTCGACGACGAAGCTGAGGTGGAAGAGCAGGGCTCCGGCAACCAGGTACCACCTGTCACCGACGGCGAAGCAGACCGCCGCGGCCGTGCCGAATATCGTCGCGACAAGGGTCAAAACATTCGGCGTGATCCACCGGTAGGGCGCTACCAAGCGGACCAGCCGGGCTGCCAGCGGGTCGACCAGAAGCACGGTCCACCACGCGTCAACCGGCTTGTAGGTCCGCTCCCGGATCTCCTGCAAGGTCACCTTCACGCGCGGCACTCTAAACCTTAATCCTAGGAAAACGATAAGTACCCCGCCGTTCACCTCAGCTATTACCTGCGGTAACACTGATGGTGCACTGCTTTGAGCAGGTCAACGGCGGATACGCCCGGTGGGATCGATGTCACCATCGACCGTCACCGGACGGACGCCTTCCCCCGAATGGGCGCCCCGGGTGAGCCGCCGTGGGGACGGCTCACTGTTTCGCGTTGGGGGACTCTATCCCGTCCGGGCGCCCAGGGCTCGCTGGGTAACACGAATTTAGCCGTTTTGTGCTTTAGCTCGGTCTAGCCCTCCCGAAGTTCCGCCCCGACCTCGTGCAGATGACGCAGCGCCTGCCGGTACGAGTCGGTCAGACTGGTCATCTCGTACGCGACACCGATCTCCTCGCAGTAGCGCTGCACCACCGGCTGGGCCTTGGGCAGGTTCGGGCTCGGCATGGCCGGGAACAGGTGGTGCTCGATCTGGTAGTTCAGTCCGCCGAGCGCGGTGTCGACGAACCACCCGCCGCGAACGTTCCGTGAGGTCAGCACCTGCTTGCGCAGGAAGTCCTCGGTGCCGTCCGGGTGCGGCATGCCCTTGTGGTTCGGGGCGAACGTCATGCCGAGGTAGAGGCCGAACAGCGCCTGGTGCACGACGAAGAACGCCAGAGCCTGGAGCGGTGTCAGAACAAGAAGCAGCGCGGCCGCGTACCCGACAAAATGCGTGCCCAGAAACGCGGCCTCGAGGCCGCGCCGCTTGACGGTGCCGTTCCTCAGCGCGCGCACGCTGTCCTTCTTCAGGGACATCCCCAGAAGAGTGAGCAGCGGGAAGAAGAACCAGGCCTGGTGCTTGGCGAGGAAGCCCTTGCCGCGCGCTGCCTCCGTGCTCCAGACCAGGGCACCCGGGCCGACGTCCGGGTCCAGATCGTCATGGTTCGGGTTGGCGTGATGCTTGGTGTGCTTGTCCATCCAGTAGCCGTAGGACATCCCGATCGCCAGGTTGCCGGCGATCAGCCCGGCCCGGGCGCTGGGCTTGTTGGTCCGGAACACCTGCCGGTGCGCGAGGTCGTGCGCCACGAGCCCGACCTGGGCGAAGACCACGGCCAGGAACACGGCCACGGCCAGCGTCCACCAGGAGGCCCCGATCAGAAAGAACGCGGTCCAGCCGCCGATCAGGGCGAGGCTCACCAGGCTGAGGCGCAGCGCGTAGTAGGCGGGCCGCCGCCGTAGCAGGCCGGCCGCGTTGATCCGGCGGTTCAGTTCGGCGAAGTCGCTTCCGGCGGTTCGGGTCTCCGCTGTTGTCGTCATATGTACAGGCAACATCAAATTCGGCCGGTGGTCAGGAGTGTTAGCTCCCCTACGCGGGAGTAGGGCTGGCACTACCGACACAGTGGCTCGCCGGGGTCAGGATGAGGTCATGGACTCGCGTGACTGGATCCGGGACGGCATCCGAGCCGTGGCCGGCGGGATACTCGCCATCGCCCTCTCCCTGGTGAACATCCCGTTGTTCGTGCTCTTCGTGGTGTCGCTCGTGCTGACCCCGGTCCTCGGCATCGGTCTCGTGCTGCTGCCCCTGGTCACCGCGGCGATCCGGTGGCGGGCGCAGGTTGCCCGCCGGCTCGGCGCGTCCTACGGGGTGGAGATGGCCCGGCCGTACCGGCCCCGGCCCGCCAAGGGTGGCCCGCTCCGCCGGTACCGGTGGATCATCACCGACCCGGCGACGTGGCGTGACCTGGCCTGGCTGCTCCCCGGCATGGTGGCGGGCGTGGTGCTGGGCGTGCTGTCGCTGGCGGTGCCGCTCTACGGCGTGGAGGGCATCGTCCTGCTCCCGCTCTGGATCTGGCTCGGCACGGGCAACTACGGCTACGGCATGATCTGGCCGATCGAGACCCTCGGTGAGGGCTTCCTGTCCCTGCCCCAGGGCGCGCTCTTCCTCGCCATCGGTATCGCCGCGGCGCCCTACCTGCGGCTGGTGGACGCGCACTTCGCCCGGCTGTTCCTCGGGCCGACCCGCAACGCGGACCTGCTCCTGCGGGTCAGCCAGCTCACCGTCACCCGGGCCGACACCGTCGACGCCCAGGCCGCCGAGCTCCGCCGGATCGAACGGGACCTGCACGACGGCGCCCAGGCCCGGCTGGTCTCGCTCGGCATGACCATCGGCCTGGCCGAGGAGATGGTCGCCGATGATCCGGTACGCGCCCGCAAGCTGCTCGCCGAAGCGCGGGAGACCAGCTCGGCGGCACTCGTCGAACTGCGGCACCTGGTCCGCGGCATCCACCCGCCGGTGCTCGCCGAACGCGGACTGGAAGGGGCGGTCCGGGCGCTGGCGATGGCCCTGCCGATCCCGACGAGCGTGGGCGCGGCCATCCCCGGGCGGCTCGACACCCCGGTCGAGTCGGCGGCCTACTTCGCGGTCGCCGAGGTGCTCGCCAACGCGACACGCCACAGCTTCGCCAAGGCGGCCCAGGTGGAGCTCTGGCACAGCGGAGAAACCCTGGTCATGCGGGTCAGCGACGACGGTCTCGGCGGGGCGGATCCGGCCGGTGGCACCGGGCTGCGAGGCATTGAACGCCGTCTCGCCGCCTTCGATGGCACGATGAGCCTGTCCAGCCCGCCGGGCGGACCGACTGTCGTGACCATGGAGCTGCCGTGCGCGTTGTCCTCGCCGAAGACCTCGCCCTCCTCCGGGACGGTTTGACCCGGCTGCTGGAGGCGTACGACTTCCAGGTGGTGGCGGCCGTCGACAACGGACCGTCGCTGCTGCCGGCACTGGTGGAGCATCGGCCGGACGTGGCGGTGGTGGACGTACGGCTCCCGCCCACCTTCACCGACGAGGGCCTCCAGGCGGCTATCTCGGCCCGGGTGGTGGTGCCCGGCCTGCCGGTGCTGGTGCTGTCCCAGCACGTGGAGCCGCTCTATGCCCGGGAGCTGCTGACGGACCGCAACGGCGGTGTCGGGTACCTGCTGAAGGACCGGGTGTCGCATGTGGCGCAGTTCGTCGACGCGGTTCGGCGGGTGGCCCGTGGCGGCACGGTGATGGATCCGGAGGTGGTCTCGCAACTGCTGGCGCGCAATCAGTCGCCGCTGGCCGCGCTGACGGCCCGGGAGCAGGACGTGATCGGGTTGATGGCGGAGGGCCGGTCGAACGGGGCGATCGCCGGGAAGTTGTTCATCGGGGAGAAGGCGGTGAGCAAGCACATCAACAGCATCTTTACTAAGTTGGCGCTGCCGCCCTCGGACGACGACAACCGCCGGGTTCTGGCCGTCCTCACCTACCTCAACGGCTGACGCGACCCCCCACCCGCCCACCCCCGCCGCGATCTTGTGGAGTGCGGGTTGACCGTGTTCGGACAACTCCACAAGATCGCGGGGAGGCCCGCGGGGAGGCCCGCGGGGAGGCCCGCGGGGAGGCCCGCGGGGAGGCCCGCGGGGAGGCCAGCGGGGAGGCCCGCGGGGTGGCCGGGGCGGAGGCCGACCGCCGCCCCGAGCGCGATCTTGTGGAGTGCGGGTTGACCGTGTCCGAGCAACTCCACAAGATCGCGGGGACGGCGGGGACGGCGGGGTCGGGTGAGGTGGACGGGTCAGTGCCAGGAGAGGCGGGCTACCCGGCCGGCGGTGCCGGAGGCCCAGCAGGCGCCGTTGGCGCAGGCGACGGCGTCGAAGCTGCCGGTGTCGAAGCGCCGCCAGGTGACGCCCCCGTCGTAGGAGATGTCGCTGCCGGTCGGGCCGACCGCCAGCGCCGTGTGCCCGCGGCCGGTCCACGCCGCGCCGGAGCGGTACTCGCCGGGTACGCGCTTGGAGATCGTCCAGGTGCGGCCGCCGTCCCGGGTGACCGCTGAGCCGTCCGGTGCCGGTGCCGGAGCGTCGTAGTCGCCGCCGACCGCGAGGCCGTGCCGTGTGTCGCGGAAGGCCAGCGAGTAGATGCCCTTGGTCGGGCCGCTGGGCAGCGGGGAGTCGATCACGGTCCAGTTCCGGCCGCCGTCGCGGGAGTGGAAGACCCGCGCGGTGGCGTCGCCGCCGGTGGCGAACCAGGCGTGCCGGCCGGCCGACACCAGGCAGGTGCCGCTCGCCGCGAAGGCGAACTCGCCGGGCAGGGCGTCCGGCATCCCGGTGGTCGGCCGGACCTGCCAGGAGCGCCCGCCGTCGTCGGTGGCGAGGATCCGGAACTTGCCGCCGACCGGGTCCGCCAGGGCCAGGCCGTGCCGCCGGTCGGAGAAGGTCAGGCAGTCGTAGAAGGCGGTCGGGTCGTCGTTCCGGAACGTCTCGGTCCAGGAGCGGCCGCCGTCCGAGGTCGCGTAGATCCGGGACTCTTCGCCGTACCCGATGGTCAGGGCTGTGGCGTGCCGCGCGTCGGTGGCCTCGATGTCCCGGAACTGGAGTGCGGCAGCCCCCGGCGGGCCGACCGAGGCCCAGGTCCGGCCGCCGTCGACGGTGCGCAGCACGGTGCCGGCCGAGCCGGCGACCCAGGCGACCTTGGCGCTGACCGGCGCGAGCCCGCGGAAACCGGCGGTCACCCCGGTGTCCTTGAGCTGCCAGGACGGCCCGCGGCCCGGGGTGAAGCCGGTGCCGGCGACCATGACGAGAGCGAGTGCTGATATAGACAACTTTCGTTGCAGCGTCATAGTCCAGGTAACTTACCGGCCAACGGCGGTGTGGGGTACGGCACTGGGTCTTGGAGCTGCAACCTGGAGTTACCACAATGTGAGACATGCAGACCTTGGCCGCCCTCCCCGTGACCGTCGCGATCACGCGCCGCGCTGATCCCGGCCGGACGGCGGAGATGGCTGCCTGGGTCCGCGCGGGCACGTCGCTCGCCGAGGACTTCCCCGGTTTCCTGGGCACCGGCTGGGTCCGCCCCGAGGAGGGATCCTCCGAGTGGCACATGCTCTACCGCTTCGCCGACGCCGAGTCCCTGCGCAACTGGGAGGAGTCGTCGCAGCGCCAGTGGTGGCTCTCCTCGGCCGAGGGTTTCGTCGAGCACACCCGCGAGGAACGGCGTTCCGGCATCGAGGGCTGGTTCGACCCGCCGCGGGAGCAACGGCCCGACGAGCCCGCCGGCACCGCACCGGCAGCGCCGCCGGCGCCGCCGCGCTGGAAGCAGGCGGTCACCATCTGGCTCGGGTTCTTCCCGGTCAGCCTGGTCGCCGCGGTGCTGCTGATGCCGCACCTGACCGGCCTGAACGTGGTGCTGCGCACGCTGATCAGCACCCTCGCGCTCACCCCGGTGATGACCTACCTCGTCCTGCCGCGCATCACCAAGGCCCTCCAGCCCTGGCTGAGGCGCCGGCCCCGGGAGAGCTAGACGCCCACCTCGATCAGCTTCTGACCCCCGAGGGTCTCGACCTGCACCTTGGCGACGTCCGGCGGCGCGATCAGCGCAGCACCGTCGATGGTCGTGCCGGCCTTCTCCGCCTGAGCCGACACCCGCCAGGTGCCCGCCTCCCGCCGGGTGCCGTTCTTCGCGACGACGAGCAGCCGGCACTGCTCGCCGGCTTTCACACCGCCGACGGTGGCCCGGACCCGCACCCAGCCGTCGGCGGGCTGGACGGCGACGGCCATGGTCGCCCCGGTCGCGAAGTCGCTTCCGGTGGCGGTCCGGGTGCCGGGCGCCGTCGTGGCCGTCGGTGCGGGCTGAGGGGCCGCGACGTCGTCGACCAGGGCGCTTCCGCCGAGCATGCCGCCGCCCAGCACCGCCGCTCCGGTCACCACCGCGGCGGCCGCCTGAACGGTGCGCCGCTGCCGGCGAACTTTGGTGCGCTCACCGCGTACCTGACGAATTGTTCTTTGAAGTAGCAGCTCACCGTCGGTGGGCGGGCCTTCGATCAGGGCCTCCGGTGGAATGCCGCCCAGGGCGGCCTCCATCTCGCGCAGGGCGTCGATCTCGCCGCGGCAGCCCGCGCAACCCCCGAGGTGGTCGCGCACGGTGTCCTGCTTACTCTGGTCGAGGACACCGAGAAGGTACGCCCCGAGCAGTTCACTGTCGTGTTCGCTCATCCCGTTCCCCTCGCCACGACCATCCACGGCCCCGCCGGTGTCGGCTCGCTGATGACCTCCCGTAATCGCCGGAGCGCGTAGAAGCAGCGGGATTTGACGGTGCCGGTGGGTACTCCCAGCTCGGCGGCGGTCTCGTCGACGCTGCGGCCCTCGAGGTAGAGCGACCGCAGCACGTCACGGTGCTCCGAGGAGAGCGACGCCATCGCGCCGAGCAGCACCATCGAGTCGATCACCGAGTCGGCGTGGTCGCGCTCCATGGGCGTGCTGCTGATCGTCTCGGCCACCTCGGCGGGACGGGCGCGGCGGGCCCGGTGGCGGTCGATGGCGACGTTGCGGGTGATGGTGAAAAGGTAACCCCGTACCGATCCCTTGTCGTCGGTGAGCGCGCCCGGATTGCGCCACGCGCGGATCAGCGTCTCCTGCACGACGTCCTCCCCGAGGGCGCGATCACCCATCAGCCGGGTCGCGAACGCGAGCAGTGCCCCGCCGTGCTCGGTGTAGAGCCGGCGGATCAGGAACTCGTCGCTGGTGCTGTCCTGGCCGGTCGTGCGCATCAACCCTCCCTGACCCTTAACGGAGCGGCCGCCGGGTGATCGGGCGGGTTCACCCGAAAGAGGTGGGGTCACTCGGACAGGTTCCGTCGAATACCCGGCTATCAGGCTTTATCCGGCGATACAGGATTAAGGCTGGGACTTCGGGAGGAGCGGTCGATGAGCGACGGCGATCGGATCGGCCGCTACCAGTTGTGGGAGGAGATCGGGCGGGGCGCGTGCACGCTCGTCCGCCGGGCGACCGTGCCCGGCGCCCCACCCATCGCCGCCAAGCTCCTGCGGCCGGACCTGGCCCGCAACGCCCGGGTCCGCGAGCTGCTCACCCGGATCGGCGGGTCCCTGCAGCACCTGCCGCACGACGGGATCGTCCGGATGCACGACCTGGTCGTCGAGTACGACCAGGTGGCGCTGATCGTGGACTTCGTCGACGGCCCGAGCCTGCGCGCCTTCATGGCGGGCGAGGGCGGGACGCTGCCGCTCGACGACGCCGCCGTGGTCGCGGTGCAGGTGGCCGACGTGCTGACCGCCGCGCACGCCAGGGGACTCGTCCACCTCGACCTGAAGCCGGAGAACGTGCTGCTCGTCGGCGGCGCCTACCCGCTGCGGGTGAAGGTCTGTGACTTCGGGATGGCCGCGTTGCCGGACGAGCCGGACAGCTCCGCCTACGCGGCGCCGGAACTGGCGGCCGGTGACCCGCCGACAACCGCCGCCGACGTGTACGCCTTCGGCCTGATGCTCGCCGAGATGACCTCCGGCACCCGGCCCGAGCCCGGCCGCTCCGGCCTCCAGCGGGTTCCACACCAGGTCCGCGATCTGGTCCGGGACTGCCTCGCGACGCACCCCTGGGAACGCCCGTCGGCGGGCAACGTGGCCGCCCGGATCCGGGCGGCCGTGGTCTCGGCCGCCATGCCGATCGAGCCGTCACCCGCCTGGCCGCCCCCGGAAAGCCCGCAGACGCGGAACGGCCCGGACCGGCGGCGGACCGCTCTGATCGCCGGCGCGGCGGGTGTCGCCGCGGCGGCCGTGCTGATCGGATTCGTCGCCTGGCCGGGAGCCGGCGATGACTCCGGCTCGCCGGGCGCCGCACCGTCCGCAGCCGTCGCATTCGGCTCGGCCCCGGAGGCCTCGGCCGGCCCCGGGCCGACCGTGGAGCGGCAGAAGGTCGCCGCTGCCGCCCCCGTCCGAGCCACCTACGCCGCCCACCTGCCCGAGGACGCCGGGACGCTCTCGCTGGCCGTGCGGGACGGCCGCGCGATCGCGTACCTCTGCGACGGCAACCAGATCGAGGCGTGGCTGAAGGGCCCGGTGACCGGTGACCAGGTGTCGCTCACCGGCCGCGACGGTGCCTCGCTCACCGGCACCCTCGACCGGCAGAAGATCACCGGTACGGTCAGCCACGGCGAGCGGAGGGTCGGCTTCACCCTGCCGCGGGTCACCGCACCGTCCGGGCTCTACCGCGCGGCCGCCCGCCTGCGCAACGCGGAGATCAAGGGCGGCTGGATCGTCCTGCCGGACGGCACCCAGGTGGGGGTCCTCACCACCGACGGTGTCCCGGCGCCGGCACCCAGCCTCAACCTCGCCAACCGGACGGCCGTCCGCGGTGTCGACACCGTCCCCGCGGTTCCGGTGGACGTCGCCACCGGAACCGGCTTCTGATCAGCCGTCCAGCAGGGCACGCAGACGCTGGGTGTCGAAGGCGGTCCAGCCCGGCGGCGGGGCGATCGCCGCCCAGCCGTCCGCCGTCTCCGACTTGTAGACGTGCCCGTGCCCGGTCGGAACCTGGTTGGCGAAGACCAGGTCACAGGTGGTCTGCCAGAACGTGATGCCCGGGTACCAGTGCATGTCGGGTGTCACGTCCGGCCCGCGCTCGCCGATCAGCCACGACGGTTTCTTCCAGAGCAGGTCCCAGCTCCACCAGACGATCGGATCGGTCGCGTTCTGCAGGTAGACCGCCTTCGGCCGGGTGCCGCCCGGGTCCCGCAGGGAGGCGGCGTTCTCCGCGAACGCCACGGGCAGTGCCGGATAGTGCGGTGCCCAGACCGGGCTGCCCTCGGCGCGCGCGTCGGTGAGCTCGCGGTGGATCGGGTTGGCGAAGGTCGGCCCGAGCATCAGCACCCCGTCCGAGCCGGTCACCATCCGGTCCGCGGTGCCGAAGACCTTCTCCAGCCCGTACGTACCCAGGCTCTCGCCGAAGAGCAGCAGCTTGGGCCGCGACCGCTCGGGCATGGCCGCCCACCGCTGCTGTACCGCGGTGATCAGTGCGTCGGCCGCGCCGACCACCTCGGACCGGTCGCCGAGGAACGCCGCCCAGCTGGGCAGGTAGGAGTACTGCATGGAGATCAGGGCGGTGTCGCCGGCGTACATGTACTCCAGGGACCTGGTCACCTTGGCGTCCACCCAGCCGGTACCGGTGGGGGTGATCACGGCGATCACCGCGCGGTCGAACGCTCCGGTCCGGTCCATCTCCCGGACCACGAGCGCGGCCCGGTCGGTCAGCGTGGTCGCCGAGGTGAGACCCGCGTACAGCCGGATGGGCTCGGCGGCCGGGCGCCCGGCGAAGGCGCTCAGCTCCTCCCGGCTCGGTGCGCCGGCCACGAACGAGCGGCCCTGCCGGCCCAGCGAGTCCCAGGCGACCAGGGACTGCGGGCCGCCGGACCGCAGGACGGAGGTGGGAACGAGGACACCGTTGCCGGTCCCGTTGTTGATCACTGCCGCGGACCGGTCGGCCATCGTGAAGATCTGCGCGACCAGCAGGCTGTCCAAGGCGCCGTAGGTGAGTAGGGCCACCACCACGGTTCCCGCGCAGTAGGCGGCGCGGTCCGAGACGATCCGGCGGAACAGCCAGGCGCACGCATACGTGGCGAGCAGCAGCGTGCGGGCGATCAGCAGCAGCAGCCCGAAGGTGAGCAGGCTGGCGCCGACGGTACGGGCGACGTCGTACTCCTGGGCCGGTTCCATGCTCAGGCGCACGCGCACCTCGCGCTGCCACCGGCTGCCGAGCCAGAGGAAGACCACCACCAGCAGGGGCACGACGGCGATCAGAATCCGCCAGGCGACCCGGACGGTCCGGTCGCCGAACGGGCGGCGCAGCCGGATCAGCGCTCCGATCCCGGTGCCCAGCGCATATCCCATCGCGGCGGTGATGCCGGCGACCACGCCCTGGAGGAACCAGGCGCGCGGCAGCAGCGACGGGGTGAAGGAGAGGCAGTAGAAGAGCGCGGCGAAGGCCGCGCCGGTGATGCTGAACGGCGACCTGATGATTCGCGGACGGCCGATGACCGCCGGGGGAAGCACTGACGGTGGGGTCTCGGTACCGGGGGACTGCTCGGCGGGGGAGGACTGTTCGAGGGATCGCCGCGGCGCCGGAACCCTGGCGCGGAGCGGCGCGAGCCATCCCGGCGGCGACGCCACCACCTGTCTGCGCATGCGGCTCTCCGTTCATCGACGTCGGACCCGCGAACTGCTCCTCCATCATCGGGGTTCGATGGCGTGGTGCGCCGCCCCCTTTTCCCGGGGTTTTGCTCGGCCGAACCCCCGGTTCATCTCAGTGCGGTCCCCTAAGTCCTTTTGTTTCAGCGAGGCCTCCGGCTGCCGATGACATGCGGTGAGGAGGATTACGATGCGGTTGCGCAACTGGATTGCCGTGGTGGTCAGCGTGTTGTTGCTGGCCGCCGCCGGGGTCGTCGGGTTCCTGGTGAACCGGTCGGCACTACGTGCCGCGGATGCGGTGCACCGATCGGACAGCAGTGCGCTCGGCACCAACAACGGCACCCTGACGGGGCAGTTGCAGTTGAACTCGGCGGCTGAGCTCGCCGAGATCCTGGCCGAGCACGCCCTGAACCTCGCCGCCGGCTCCGAGAAGGATCGGGCCATGCTCGAGGTAGCCGCCGCGAAGAGCGCCACGTTCCAGTACGGGATGCTGACCGCTGACATGAGCGGCAGGATCCTGACCTCGAGCCGGCAGGCCGGACTGCCGAAGGCGGACGACCCGGCCTGGGCACCGATGCGGGCCCTGCTCGCCGCGGGCAAGCCGGGCTTCTCCGACGTGATGGTCGTGGAGGGTGTCGCCGTGACCGCGGTGGCCGTACCGATCATGGTGAACGGGTCGCCGGCCGGTGTTCTGATCGGCCTCAACCAGGTCGCCAAGACGTCGTTGCAGAGCTACCTCGCCCGGCTCTACTCCGAGGCGCACCGGACCACCGTCGTGGACAGCACCGGTACGGTCGGCGCCGCCAGCGAGGCCGCGATGATCGGCACGGACGTCGACCCGGCGGTCAAGCCCACGCTGAGCCAGAGCGGTGTGCACTTCGTCGAGTACACGTCCGGCAAGACCCCCATGATCGCGATCGTGTACGGCGGGCTGCCAAGCGGCTGGTCGTACGTCCGTACGCAGACCAAGTCGTCGTTCGACGGTGTGGTGCACGACCGCAGCCAGACCCTCAACCTGACGCTGCTCGCCATGCTGCTGATCGGTGTGGCAGGCATCTCGGTGCTCGGTTACCGCACCCAGGTCACCCGGCGCCGCGCCGACGAGCGCTTCCAGGCCCTCTTCCAGCACGCCCCGGACCTGGTCTCGGTGCTCGACGGCCGCGGCCGGATCGTGTTCAGCAGCCCGAGTGCGCACAGTGTGCTCGGTTTCAAGACCGGCGCGCTCGCCGGGCACAGCGTCTTCGACGTGGTGCACCCCGAGGACCAGCCGGAGATGAGGGAACGCTTCACCGTGCTGCTCTCCGACCCGTCCGGCGTGATCCGGCTGCAGTGCCGGGTCCGCTCCGCCGATGGCGACTACCGGTGGTTCGATTTCACCGCCTCCAACCAGATGCACAACCCGGCACTGGCCGGCCTGGTGATCAACGCCCGGGACGTCTCGGAGAACCGGGCCTTCCAGGAGCGGCTGGAGCACGAGGCCCAGCACGACCCGCTGACCGGCCTGCCGAACCGGCGGCGGATGCAGGACGCGCTCGGCTCGACGCTGCGCAACGCCCCGGTGGCGGTGCTCTTCGTCGACCTGGACGGGTTCAAGCCGGTGAACGACGCGTTCGGCCACGAGGTGGGTGACGAGCTGCTCCGGCAGGTGGCCGACCGGCTCAGCGCCTGCGTCCGCTCCGGCGACGTGCTGTCCCGGGTCGGCGGCGACGAGTTCGTGATGCTGATGCCCGGCGTGACCCCCGAGGACGCGGAGAGCATGAGCGGCCGCCTGCGGTACGTTCTGGAGCTGCCGTTCCGCATCGGTGGGCAGGAAATTCTGATCGGCGCGAGTATCGGCGTGCACGTGGCCCCCGCGGCCGAGGACCCGGACGCCGCCCTGCGCGCCGCGGACCACGCCATGTATGCGATAAAGCACACCGGCGGCAGCCGTGGCACCGGGATCGACATGAGCTGGGTCGGCAGGCACCGCGCGGAGGCCTAAACTTAGTGCACACTGAGTGCAGTGAGTTAGTCCTCCCAGAAACGGTGGTGACCGCGGTGTCCAAGGTGCTCTCCCGGCGTGATCTCGCGTTCCTGCTCTACGAATGGCTCGACGTCGAGTCGCTGACCGGGCGCGAGCGGTTCGCCGAGCACTCCCGGGAGACGTTCGACGCGTTCCTCGACGTCTCCCAGCAGATCGCCGAACGTGATTTCGCCCCGCACAACCGCAAGAACGACCTCCACGAGCCGACCTTCGACGGCGAGCGCGTGGAGATCATCCCGGAGGTGTCCCGGGCGCTGCGGGTCTTCGCCGAGTCCGGGCTGCTCGCCGCGACCCTGGACGAGAAGTACGGCGGGTCGCAGCTCCCGCTCGTGGTCGGCCGGGCCTGCTTCCTGTGGTTCCAGGCCGCCAACACCGCCACCTCCGCGTACGCGATGCTCACCTCGGGAAACGCGCACCTGCTGCTGGCGCACGGCACCGAGGAGCAGATCAGGACGTATGTCGAGCCGATGATCGAGGGCCGGTTCACCGGCACCATGTGCCTCTCCGAGCCGCAGGCCGGTTCCGCGCTGAGCGACGTGCTCACCAGGGCCGTCCCGGCGGGCGACGGGAGTTACCGGGTCAGCGGCAGCAAGATGTGGATCTCCGGCGGCGACCACGAGCTGAGCGAGAACATCGTGCACCTGGTGCTGGCCCGGGTGGCGGGCGCACCGGCCGGGGTCAAAGGGCTGTCGCTGTTCATCGTCCCCAAGCGGCACGTGCACCCGGACGGGACGGTCGGCGAGCGCAACGGTGTCAGCCTGGCCGGTCTCAACCACAAGATGGGCTATCGGGGTACGACCAACGCGGTGCTGGCGTTCGACGACGCGACCGGTTACCTGGTCGGGGAGGAGGGGCGCGGGCTGGCGTACATGTTCCACATGATGAACGAGGCGCGGATCGGTGTCGGCGCCGGCGCGGTCGCCCTCGGTTACACCGGTTACCTGCACGCCCTCGCCTACGCCCGCGAGCGGGCACAGGGCCGTCCCCTCGCTGACAAGGACCCGTCGGCTCCGCCTGTCGCCATCGTCGAACACCCTGATGTACGCCGGATGCTGCTCGCCTCCAAGGCGTACGTCGAAGGTGGTCTGGCCCTGGTGCTCTTCGCTGCGAAGCTGCTCGACGAGCGGTCCGAGGAGAACGACCTGCTGCTGGACGTGCTCACCCCGATCGTCAAGGCCTGGCCGGCGCAGTGGTGCCGGCTCGCCGACGACCACGCCATCCAGGTGCACGGCGGGTACGGCTACACCCGCGAGTACCCGGTCGAGCAGTTCTACCGCGACAACCGGCTCAACTCGATCCACGAGGGCACCGACGGCATCCAGGCCCTCGACCTGCTCGGCCGCAAGGTCACCATGAAGGGTGGCGCCGGTCTGGCCCTGTTGCTCGACCGGATCCGGGCCACCGCCGCCGAGGCGCCGGCCGACCTCGGCGGTCCGGTGCTGGCCGCCTGCGACCGGCTGGCCGCCACCACGGGAAAGCTCTGGGCCTCCGGCGACCCGTCGGCCGCCCTGGCCAACGCCACCGCGTACCTGGACGCCGCCGGCCACCTGGTGATCGCCTGGATCTGGCTGGAGCAGCTGAACGCCGCGGCGGGCAAGGAGGGCGACTTCTACGACGGTAAGCGGCTCGCCGCCCGGTACTTCGTCACCCACGAGCTGCCCCGGATCGGCCCGATGCTGGATCTGCTCGATTCGGGCGACACCCTGCTAAGGGACATGGACGACGCCTGGCTGGGATAGGTTCTGACCATGGCCGGTAAAGCCACCGTCATCGAAGTCGGCGATCACGACGTCCGGGTCTCCAACCCGGACCGGATCTACTTCCCGGAGCTCGGCGCCACCAAGCTCGACCTGGTCGAGTACTACTTGGCGGTGAGCGACGGGATCGTCCGTGCGCTGCGCGAACGGCCCTGCATGCTGCACCGCTTCCCGGACGGCCTGGCCGGGGAGAAGGTGCACCAGAAACGGGTGCCGAACGGCGCACCGCCCTGGCTGGAGACGGTCCGGGTCACGTTCCCGCGGTACAACAGACACGCCGACGAGCTCTGCGTGACCAAGCCCGCCGACGTGATCTGGGCGGTGCAGATGTCCACGGTGGAGTTCCACCCGTGGAACTCGCGCCGCGCCGACACCGAGAAACCCGACGAGTGGCGGATCGACCTGGACCCGATGCCCGACTGCCCGTTCGACACCGTCCGGCGAGTGGCGGGCGTCGCCCACGAGGTCCTCGGCGAGCTGGGCATGACCGGCTTCCCGAAGACCTCCGGCGGCAAGGGCCTGCACATCTACGTGCGGATCGAGCCGGCGTGGGGCTTTTCTGACGTACGGCGTGCCGCGCTCGCCTTCGCCCGCGAGGTGGAGCGGCGCGCACCCGACGACGTCACCACCACCTGGTGGCGCCGGGACCGCGACCCGAGCTCGCTGTTCATCGACTACAACCAGAACGCCCGCGACCACACGATCGCCAGCGCCTACTCGGTGCGCGGCGTGCCCACGGCGACCGTCTCCACCCCGGTGAACTGGGACGAGATCCCCGACGTCGACCCGCGCGACTTCACCATCCGGACCGTGCCGGCCCGTTTCGCCGAACTCGGTGACCTGCACGCCACCATCGACGACCGGGCGTTCTCCCTGGAGACCCTGCTGGAGTGGGCGGACCGCGACGAGAAGGCCGGCCTGGCCGCGCCGGAGGAATAGGTTTATCTAGATCAACCGATGGGTATGGCCGCACAATGGCCCTGCTCTCCGCCCTCGACCGTGAACACACGGTCGCACCGGCGGGATACAGCCGATGGCTCATCCCGCCCGCCGCGCTATCTGTGCACCTGTGCATCGGCCAGGCGTACGCCACAAGTGTCTACAAGAACTCCCTGGTCCAGCACTTCGACGCCAGCCAGACCGCGATCGGAGTGGTCTTCAGCATCGCGATCGTCATGCTCGGCCTCTCCGCCGCCGTCGGTGGCACCTGGGTGGAGGCGAACGGGCCACGCAAAGCCATGTTCGTCTCGGCCTGCTTCTGGGCGTCCGGCTTCCTGGTCGCCGCCCTCGGCATCGCGACGAGCCAGCTCTGGCTGCTCTACCTCGGGTACGGCGTTCTCGGCGGGATCGGCCTGGGCATCGGCTACATCTCACCGGTCTCCACCCTGATCAAATGGTTCCCGGACCGGCCCGGCCTCGCCACCGGCCTGGCCATCATGGGGTTCGGCGGGGGAGCGCTGGTCGCCGGCCCGCTGTCCCGGCAGCTGATGTCGTTCTACGACAGTGGCTACGACCCGAACGTGGCCACCTCGGTCGCGAGCGGAAGCGCGCTGACCTTCCTGTTCGTGACCCTGGGCGTCAGCTACTTCGTCATCATGATGTTCGGCGTGGTGAACATCAGGGTGCCGCGTGAGGGCTGGCAGCCGGACGGCTGGGACCCCGCGTCGGTGAAGGCCAAGCCGCTGGTGACCACGGCGAACGTGTCAGCCTCCAGCGCCATCCGGACGCGCGCGTTCTGGCTGCTCTGGATCGTGCTGTTCTGCAACGTCACCGCCGGGATCGGCATCCTCGAGCAGGCCAGCCCGATGATCCAGGACTTCTTCCGGGAGAACGGGACCTCGAGCGTCGCGGTGGCCGCGGCGGCCGGCTTCGTCGGCGTACTGTCGCTGTTCAACATGGGCGGCCGGTTCGCCTGGTCGTCCACCTCCGACCTGATCGGACGCAAGCCGATCTACATGCTCTACCTCGGTGGCGGCATGATCCTGTACGCGCTGCTGGCTCTCGTCGGCCAGACCGCAACCGCCCTGTTCGTGCTGCTGGCCGGCCTGATCCTGTCGTTCTACGGCGGCGGCTTCGCGACCGTGCCGGCCTACCTGCGTGACCTGTTCGGCACCTATCAGGTGGGTGCGATCCACGGCCGGTTGCTGACCGCCTGGTCCGCCGCCGGGGTGGCCGGTCCGCTCATCATCAACGGTTTCCTCGACGCGCAGGGCAAACCGGGCACGCTGACCGCGGACGCCTACCGGCCGGCGCTGTTCACCATGGTCGGCGTCCTGGCCGTCGGTTTCGTCGCGAACCTGATGATCCGGGCCGTGCCCGAGCGCTATCACGAGCCCGCCGAGAAGGAGGAGGAGGTGGCGGCATGATGCGGTTGGTTCTGTCCTGGGCCCTGGTCACCCTGATGCTCGGCTACGGCATCGTCCAAACGGTGATCACTGCGGCAAAGCTCTTCCAATAGTGCTTTCCCGCGCAATCAGCTGATATGGGGCGCGCAGCTCCAGGCCGGGTGGGGGCGTCGAGCTGCGGATGCGCAGCAGCAGGCGCTCCACGGCGGTGGTCGCGATCATCTCCTTGTCCGGGGAGATGGTCGTGACCGTGGGGTTGGAGAACCGGCCGTCCTCGATGTCGTCGTAACCGATCACCGCGACGTCCTCCGGCACCCGCAGGCCGCGGGAGACGATCGTGTGGATGGCGCCGAGCGCGACCAGGTCGCTGTAGCAGAAGACGGCGTCCGGCGGGTTCTCCAGATCGAGCAGGTGCGCCATCGCCTGAGCGCCGTCGATGCGGTTGAACCGCGGCGTACCGATGATGAGGTCTTCCCGGACGGCCAGGCCGCGCGCCTCGTGTGCCTGCCGGAAGCCGCGGGTGCGCCGCTGTGCCGCCTCGCCGGTGGCGTAGGGCTGGTCGCCGATCGCTGCCACCCGCTGGCGGCCGAGGTCGAGCAGGTGTTCGGTGGCCAGGCGGGAGGCCGCCACGTCGTCGATGCCGATGTGGTCGAAGGAGCCGTCGCTGGCGCGTTCGCCGAGGATGACGAGCGGCAGCGAGGTGTCGCGGTCGGTGAGGGCCTGCTGGTCGAGGCCGAGCGGGCTGAAGATGACGCCGTCGAACAGCAGCCGGCGTGAGCCGTGCGCGATGAAAGCGCGCTCGTGCTCCGGGTCGCCGTCGGTCTGGTCGATCAGCACGTTGTAGCCGCTGACGCGCGCGGCGCGGATGACGCTCTGCAACAGCTCCGAGAAATAGGGCGTGTCCAGGTACGGAACCACCAGCGCGATCTGCCCGGATCGTCCCTGTGCCAGGTTGCGGGCGAGCACGTTGGGCCGGTAGCCCAGTTCCTCGACCGCACGCTGGACGCGGACCCTGGTCCGCTCGGTGACGTTGGCGTAGCCGTTCACCACGTTGGAGACGGTACGGCTGGAAACTCCAGCCAGCTCCGCCACGTCACGCAGAGTGACCTCCCGACGCAATGTGCCCCCCTTTGCGGCTTCCCGCGAGCGCCAAGTTTCCGGCAGGTTACCCCTTGCCGTCGATTGGACGTCCGTGCATGCTGTCTTTGCAGCGCTGCAAAATCGTAGCAACACCCGTCGGCGTGCGGCTATACACGCAGGTGGGACACGATTTTGTGAGCGTGACGGCCGGCCCTTGGTGTGCCAGCACCGCAGGCCGGCCATACCCGACATAAACCGGATACTCGAGCGCTTAACCCTGTGAGGACCCAGTGAACGTCAGGAACTTTAGTCTAAAGCGAGGCCTCCGGCGATCAGTCGTGACGGCGGTCGCTGCTTTCACCGCGGTGACGCTGGTGGCCTGTAGCAGCGACTCCGGCGACGAGCCCGCCGAGAAGCCCACCGGCCCGGTCACCATCAAGCTCTGGGCGTGGTACCCGGAGTTCCAGGGTGTCGTCGACCTGTTCAACAAGACCCACTCCGACATCAAGATCGAGTGGACGAACGCCGGCGCCGGCCAGGACCAGTACACCAAGCTCCAGACCGCGCTCAAGGCCGGCAAGGGCGCGCCCGACGTGGCGATGCTCGAGTTCCAGGAGATCCCCACCTTCCAGCTCACCAAGCATCTCGTCGACCTCGGCAAGCACGGTGCCAACGACGTCAAGGGCGACTACGTCGACTGGGCCTGGAAGCAGGTCAGCGCCGGTGACTCGGTCTACGCCATCCCGGTCGACGCCGGTCCCATGGCGATGCTCTACCGCGAGGACATCTTCAAGCAGTACAGCCTGACCGTGCCGAAGACCTGGGACGAGTACAAGCAGCAGGCCGAGAAGCTGAAGGCGGCCTCCGGCGGCAAGAACTTCATCACCGACTTCGGTGCGAACGACGGTGGGTTCATGACCGGTCTGATGTGGCAGGCCGGGGCCAAGCCCTACACGTACGACGTGAGCAACCCGGCGAACGTCGGCGTGAACGTCAACAGTGCCGAGGCCAAGCAGGTCATGACGTACTGGGAGGGCATGGTCAACGGCGGTCTCGTCGACACCAAGGCGTACGGCACCACCGACTTCTACAACGGTCTCGGCTCCGGCAAGTACGCGACCTACCTGGCCGCCGGCTGGGGCCCGGGTTACCTGCAGAGCATCGCCAAGGCGACGGCCGGCAAGTGGAAGGCCGCGCCGCTGCCGCAGTGGACCGCCGGTGGCAACGCGCAGGGTGACTGGGGCGGCTCGTCGTTCGCGGTGACCGACCAGGCCAAGTACCCGGACATCGCCGCCAAGGTGGCCATGGAGATCTTCGGCGCGAAGAACACCGAGGCCTGGAAGATCGGCATCGACAAGGCGTACCTCTTCCCGACCGCCACCCCGATCCTCGAGTCGGACGCGTTCACGAAGAAGGAATACGAGTTCTTCGGCGGCCAGAAGGTCAACGAGGTCTTCGTCCCGGCGTACAACGGGATCACCGAGTTCGCCTGGAGCCCGTTCAACAACTACAACTTCAACCAGCTGACCACGGTGCTCGGCCAGGCCGTGGAGAAGAAGACCTCCTGGACGGCGGCGCTGGACACGATGCAGCAGAACATCTCCACGTACGCCACGCAGCAGGGCTTCAAGGTTCAGTAATGACCGAGGTCCGTTCCTCCTCCGCGGCCGCCGCTCCGGCGGCCGCGGGGCCCCCGCCCCCATCGCCGGCTCCCGCAGCCGGCGGCCGGCGGCTGGCGAACGCCCGGCAGGCCGCGATCGGATGGCTCTTCGTCCTGCCGTTCGTGGTGCTGCTCGTCGCGTTCCTGCTGCTGCCGCTGGGCTACTCGTTCAAGCTCAGCCTCTACCGGTCCACCCTCATCGAGGGTGAGGTCTTCGCCTTCCTGGACAACTACCAGCAGGCGTTCAACGACCCGCTGGTCCGCGAGGGTGTCGTCCGGGTGCTGGTGTTCGGGCTGGTACAGACGCCGGTGATGATCGGGATCGCGCTGCTGGCGGCGCTGCTGATCGACAACGCGACGTCCCGCTTCTCCCGCGCCTTCCGGCTGGCCGCCTTCGTCCCGTACGCGGTGCCGGTCGTGATCGGCACGCTGATGTGGGGCTTCCTCTACAGCGAGAACACCGGCCCGTTCCGCGGCCTCGGCGTCGACTTCCTCTCCAGCAGCATGGTGCTGAGCTCGCTCGGCAACATCGTCACCTGGCAGTGGGCCGGATACAACATGATCGTCCTGTACGCCGCCCTGCAGGGCGTGCCCCGGGAGGTCTACGAGTCCGCGAAGATCGACGGCGCCGGTGGTGTGCAGATCGCCCTGCGGATCAAGACGCCGATGATCGCCTCGGCGCTCGTGCTGGCGACGCTGTTCACCATCATGGGCACCCTGCAGTTCTTCACCGAACCGCTGATCCTGCAGCCGCTCAACCCGGGTGCGATCACCGCCCACTACACGCCGAACCTGTACGCCTACAACCAGGCCTTCGCGTTCCAGCAGTACAACTACTCGGCCGCGATCTCGTTCCTGCTCGGCGCGGTGGTCTTCGTCGGGTCGTACATCTTCCTCTTCGCCACCAGGAAGCGGAGCGCGCTGCGATGACCTCCACGACACGGGAATCCAGGACCGGCAGCGTCGCCGCCCACCTGCTGATGGGCCTGATGGCCATCTACTTTCTGCTGCCGTTCTGGTGGCTGCTCGTCGCCGCGACCAAGGACAACGACGGCCTGTTCGGCTCGAACCCGCTGTGGTTCGCCGACGTCCACCTGATCGACAACCTCAAGCTGGTGTTCAGCCAGGAGGACGGCATCTACCTCACCTGGCTGCGCAACTCCGCGCTGTACGCGGTGGTGAGCGGTGTCGGTGCGACGCTCGTGTCCGCGCTCGCCGGATACGCGTTCGCCAAGCTGCGCTTTCCCGGCCGGACCGCGCTCTTCGGGCTGCTCCTCGGCCTGATCATGGTGCCGGCCACGGCCCTGGTGCTGCCGACCTACCTGCTGATGTCGCAGCTGGACCTGGTCGACTCGATCTGGGCGGTGATCCTGCCGTCGCTGCTGAACCCGTTCGGCGTCTACCTGCTACGGGTCTACACGCACGACTCGGTGCCCGACGAGATGCTCGAGGCGGCCCGGATCGACGGTGCCGGCGAGTTCCGGGTCTTCCGCAGCGTTGCGCTGCCCGCGATGCGCCCCGCCCTGGTCACGGTGCTGCTGTTCACCATGGTCGCGTCCTGGAACAACTTCTTCCTGCCGCTGGTGATGCTCAGCGACAACCAGCTCTTCCCGCTCACCGTCGGCCTGCGGACCTGGTACATGTCCGCGACCATCGGCAACGGCGGCGCGGCGCTGTTCAACGTGATCGTGGCCGGGTCCCTGGTGGCCATCGTGCCCCTGATCATCGCCTTCCTGATGTTGCAGCGGTACTGGCGCGGTGGCCTGACCATCGGCGCCGTCAAGTGACTTCCTAAGGAACAACATGCTTCGTGCACGTGTCGCACTCAACCCTGCCCACGTCGTGGCTCCGGTGAGCCGCCGCACCTTCGGCTCGTTCGTCGAGCACATGGGCCGCTGCGTCTACACCGGAATCTACGAGCCGTCCCACCCGCTCGCCGACGAGGACGGATTCCGCACCGACGTGCTGGCCCTCGCCCGGGAACTGGGCGTCACGATGGTGCGCTACCCCGGCGGGAACTTCGTCTCCGGCTACCGCTGGGAGGACGGCATCGGCCCGGCCGGGCAGCGGCCCCGCCGGCGTGACCTGGCCTGGCGCAGCATCGAGACGAACGAGGTCGGCATCGACGAATTCGCCAGGTGGGCGGAGAAGGCCGACATCGAGATCATGTACGCGGTCAACCTCGGCACCCGCGGAGTGCAGGAAGCGCTCGACGTCCACGAGTACGTCAACCATCCGGAGGGCACGCATCTCTCCGAGCTGCGGCGCGCCAACGGCGCCGAGAAACCCTACGGGATCAAGATCTGGTGCCTCGGCAACGAGCTGGACGGGCCCTGGCAGACCGGGCACAAGACACCTGAGGAGTACGGGCTACTGGCCGCTTCCACAGCGCGAGCTCTGCGCTCGGCCGAACCGGATCTCGAACTGGTCGCCTGCGGCAGCTCCAGCTCGACGATGCCGACCTTCGGAGCGTGGGAGTCGACGGTGCTCGAGCACGCGTACGAGGAGGTGGACTACGTCTCCTGTCACGCGTACTACGAGGAGTTCGACGGTGACCTCGGCTCGTTCCTGGCCAGTGCCGTCGACATGGACCACTTCGTGAACAGCATCGTGGCCACCGCGGACGCGGTCGGCGCCCGGCTGAAGAGCAAGAAGAAGATCAATCTGTCGTTCGACGAGTGGAACGTCTGGTACCTGTCGCGTTTCCAGAAGCAGCCGCTGCCCGAGGAGTGGGCGGTCGCCCCGCGCGTCATCGAGGACCAGTACAACGTCGCCGACGCGGTGGTCGTCGGCAGCCTGCTGATCTCCCTGCTCCGGCACAGCGACCGGGTGACGGCGGCCTGCCAGGCCCAGCTGGTCAACGTGATCGCGCCGATCATGACCGAACCGGGCGGCCCGGCGTGGCGGCAGACCATCTTCCACCCGTTCGCCCGGACCGCCGCGCTGGCCAAGGGCGACGTCCTGGACCTGCGGATCGACAGCCCCACCTACGAGACAGCGAAGTACGGCGCCGCCGCCCTGGTCGACGCCGTCGCCACCCACGACGCCTCCACCGGCGAGGTCGTCGTCTTCGCCGTCAACCGGGACCAGGAGCAGCCGGTCGAGTTCAGCGTCGACCTGAGCGGCTTCCCCGGCCCGCTGGTGATCGCCGAGTCCTGGACGCTGACCGACGACGACGTCCGCGCCGCCAACACCAGGGACGACCCCGACCGGGTCACCCTGCGCCCCACCGCCGACGTCCCGACGGGTGCCGTCACCCTCGCCGCCAACACCGCCACCCTCACCCTCCCCCGCATCTCCTGGACCGCCCTCCGCCTAACCCGCCCCTGAGCGGGCCTCCCGGCCCGTTTCGCCACCCCTCACAGCCAGCTGGCACTGAGGGGGGTGCGCGGGGCGTTTCGGCACCGCTCAGTGCCAGCTGGCTGTGAGGGGGGTGCGCGGGGCGTTTTGGGGCCGCTCAGTGCCAGCTGGCGGTGAGGGGGGTGCGGGGGGCGTTTTGGGGCCGCTCAGTGCCAGCTGGGGTTTGGGAGGGGAAAAGTGTTATCGGGGGAGGGCCGGGAATTGGACCTTAAAGGAGGTTTAAAGAAGGGGCGGATCGGGCGATCGGCTGCGAATAATGGCGTGCATCCCTGTCCGATCTTGTTCGAAGGGTCGCACCCCCATGCGCCGCAAAAGAAGTCTGATACTCGCGTCCGTGGCCACTGTCGCGGCACTGGGCACCGCCTGGATCGCCCTACCCGCCTCGGCCGCCGCACCCACTGCCTCCCTGCGTACAGTCTCCGACTGGGGCAGCGGCTGGCAGGACGAGGTGACGATCAGCAACACCGGAGCATCCGCGATCACCTCGTGGAAGGTGGAGTTCGACCTGCCCGCCGGCGCGGCGATCGGCAGTTTCTGGGATACCGACATGGCCGCCTCGGGAAGCCATCGGACATTTACGAACCGTGCCTGGAACGGCGCGATTCCGGTGGGCGGGAAGGTGACGTTCGGTTTCGTCGGTTCGGGTGGACAGCCGGTCAACTGCAAGCTGAACGGCGCGCCCTGTGACGGCGGTGTGACCGTACCGGCCACCACCGCGCCGACGACCGTGCCGCCGACGACGCGCCCGGTCACCGTGGCGCCGTCGACGGGCGCACCCACCACGGCACCGGCCACCACGAAGCCCGCCGCGACCACTCCGGCCGCCACCACGCCCGCCGCGACCGTCCCGCCGGCCTCCGACCTGCTGCCGGTCACCCTCACGAACCGCAGCGGGCGCAACGAGGCCGTCCACATCTACGTGCTGGGGGTCAATCTCAACACCGGCAAGCTGGGGTACGTGAACGGGGCCGGCGGGTTCACCGCTTGGTCGGGTGGCGGGACCGTCCCGGTGCCCGCCCCGGACGTCGCGATCTCCGGCCCGGCCAACGGCTCGGCGACCACCTTCAAGGTTCCCAAGAACATCTCCGGCCGGATCTACTTCTCGTTCGGCCGCAAGCTCGACTTCCGGCTCACCAACGACGGCCTGGTGCAGCCGGCACCGTGGGCATCCGGCGACCCGAACCACGACATCCTCTTCGACTGGAGCGAGTTCACCCTCAACGGCTCGGGCCTCTGGCTCAACAGCTCGCAGGTGGACATGTTCGCGGTACCGCACATCGTCAGCGTCACCGGCGGCAACGGGAACACCAGCAGGACCGGTGAGCCGGTGGCGAACGGCCGCCAGAAGGTGATCAACGCGATCAAGGCGAGCCCGGACTTCGCGAAGAGCGTGGTGACCGCCGCCGACGGTACGGTCCTGCGGGTGCTCGCGCCCGGCAAGGCCGCCGACGCCGGCCTGATGAGCCCGACCTACCTGGACCCGTACATCACGAGTGCCTGGGGCGCGTACGCCTCGAAGACCTTGACCGTCACCCCCTTCACCGATCAGCCCAATGTGAAATACCTGGGCCGGACCTCGGGCGACGTCATGAGTTTCACCGACACCTCTGGCCGTACGGTGGCCTCGTTCACCAAGCCCTCGACAGCGAACGTCTGGGGTTGCGACGGTGCCCTCGGCGCTCCGAACGACCAGGTGGTCGGCCCGATCGCCAGGACCCTGTGCGCGGCACTGCAGCGCACCACGCTGGGCCGCCTCGACACCCAGCCGAGCGGTACGGCAAACGACTTCTACCAGGGCGAACGCACCAACATCTACGCCCGGGAGATCCACAAGAACATGATCGACGGCAAGGCGTACGCGTTCGCCTTCGACGACGTGCAGAACCAGGAGTCGCTGGTGCACGACGGCGACCCGCGCGCCGCCGGGATCGTTCTGACCCCGTTCTGATCCACCGCCAGGAATCGATGGAGCCCACTGTTCTAGACGGTGGGCTCCATTTCCGCATTATGGGATGAATCACGCCCGCCGCCCGGAACAATCTTGCGAGCGCCGATGCGCTGGTGGTGGCCAGTGCGCCGGAGGTGAAGGCGAGTTCATCCCCGGCCGACACCCCATGGTCGAGTTTCCTTCTCATGTCCGGCCAGTTAGCCTCCCCTCAGTTAGGTTAGGTTTACCTTATTAGTGGAGGCCACGTTGGAGGGGTTCGCGTCCCCGCATCTGTTCTCCGGGTCCACGCTGGACAGTTACACGTCCGGTGTGTGGCACGCGTCGGCGCTGCTGGCCGACCGGGTGAAAGCGGTGCGGCAGCCGTACTCCGGCGCGGGAGTCGCCGAGTTGCAGGCCCAGGTCGACGCCGTCGACCTGGATCGCCCGCTCGGTGACACCGGTGCCGCGTTGCACGAGGTCGCCCGGCTCTATCTGGACAACGCCGTCTGGTTCCACGAGCCGACCTACGTGGCGCACCTGAACTGCCCGGTCGCCATCCCGGCCCTGAGCGCCGAGGTCCTGATCTCCGCCGTCAACTCCTCCGTCGACACCTGGGACCAGAGCGCCACCGGCACGCTCATCGAGCGCCGGCTGATCGACTGGACCGCCGGCCGGATCGGGTTCGGCCTCGGCGCGGACGGCATCTTCACCAGCGGCGGCACCCAATCCAACCTCCACGGCCTACTCCTGGCCCGCGAAGAAACCCTGGCCGACAGGGTGGAAGACCGCGACACCACGATCCCCCGCCTGCGGATCCTCGCCACCACCGACAGCCACTTCAGCGTCAGCAAGTCGGCCGGAATCCTCGGCATGGCGGCGGACGCCGTGGTCGGCGTCGCCACCGACGGCACCGGCCGGATGGATCCGGTGGCCCTGTCCGCCGCCATCGAGGGCGTACGCCGTGACGGCGGCATCCCGATGGCCGTCGTCGCCACCGCCGGCACCACCGACCTCGGCCGCATCGACCCGGTCGACGCCATCGGCGCGATCTGTGCCGAGCAGGGCGTCTGGTTCCACGTCGACGCGGCCTACGGCTGTGGTCTGCTCGTCTCCCAGCGCCGCCGGCACCTGCTGGACGGCATCGAGCGGGCCGACTCGGTCACCGTCGACTTCCACAAGAGCTTCTTCCAGCCGGTCAGCTGCAGCGCGATCGTGGTCCGCCGCGGCGAGACGATGCGCCGGATCGCGGTGCACGCCGACTACCTGAACCCGCGTACGGCGACCGTGCCGAACCAGGTCGACAAGAGTTTGCAGACCACCCGCCGGTTCGACGCGCTCAAACTCTGGATGACGCTGCGCACGATCGGCTCGGACCAGATCGGCGAGATGTTCGACGCCGTGGTGGACCGGGCGCAGGAGGCGTACCAGTACATCGGCGGTGAGACGGACTTCGAGGCGGTGGCCGCACCGACGCTGAGCACCGTGCTCTTCCGCTTCCGCCCGGACGGCATGAGCGTCGCCGAGTGCGACGACCTGATGCCGAAGCTGCGGCAGCGGCTCTTCTACGGCGGCCAGGCGATCGTCGCCGGCACCACGATCGGCGGCCACTACTGGCTGAAGTTCACGCTGCTCAACCCCAACACCACGATGGGCAACGTGCGGGACGTCCTCGACCTGATCCGCGAGGTGGGGCGAGACCTGATGGGCGAGCACGAGGCCGCGGCGGTGATGGCCTGATGCGTACGCACGACTTCGTAGCGATCGGTGTCGGACCGTTCAACCTCGGTCTGGCCGCCCTGACCGCGGACCTGCCCGACGTGGACGGCGTCTTCCTGGAGCAGCGCGCGGAGTTCAACTGGCACCCCGGCCTGATGATCGAGGGCGTGACCATCCAGGTCCCTTTCATGGCGGACCTGGTCACGATGGCCGACCCGACGAACCGGTTCTCGTTCCTCAACTACCTCAAGCAGGTGGGCCGGCTCTACCCGTTCTACATCCGGGAGAGCTTCTACCCGCTGCGGGCCGAGTACAACGAGTACTGCAAGTGGGTGGCCGGTCAGCTGTCGTCGATCCGCTGGAACACCAGGGTCGACACCGTCACGCACGACGGTGAGGCCTATCTGGTGCACACCGCGAACGAGACGTACCGGGCGCGCAAGCTGGTGCTCGGCATCGGCACCGCGCCGCGCGTCCCGGCGGTGGTGGACCAGGGCGAGTTCGTGCACAGCGCGGACTACCTGCACACCAAGGGCAAACTCCAGCGGCTCGACTCGATCACGGTGATCGGCAGCGGCCAGAGTGCCGCCGAGATCTACCTCGACCTGCTCAACGAGATCGACGCGTACGGCTACCACCTGAGCTGGATCACCAGGTCGCCGCGGTACTTCCCGATGGAGTACACGAAGCTGACCCTGGAGATGACGTCGCCGGAGTACATCCGCTACCACCACGGGCTGCCGATGGAGGTGCGTGACCGGCTCGGCCGCGAGCAGCGCAACCTCTACAAGGGAATCAGCGGCGACCTGGTCGACACCATCTACGACACCTTGTACGCGAAGAGCCTGCACGGCGAGGTGCCCACCACGCTGCTCACCGGCACCGAGCTGGAGGGCGTGATCTGGGACGAGGCGGAGAAGCGCTACACGCTCGCGCTGCACCACACCGAGCAGGGCCGCTCGTTCACCGCCTCGACCCAGGGCCTGATCCTGTCCACCGGATACGCACCCCGGGTGCCGTCCTTCCTGGACCCGGTCCGCGACCGGATCAACTGGGACGCCCGCGGCCGCTTCGACGTCGCCGTCGACTACACGGTCGATGTCAACGGGGGCGAGGTGTTCGTGCAGAACGCCGAGGAGCACACGCACAGCCTCACCGCCCCCGACCTCGGCATGGGCCCCTACCGCAACTCGGTGATCCTCAAGGGCATCACCGGGCGCGAGGTCTACCGGGTCGAGGAGTCGATCGCCTTCCAGCAGTTCGGCGCCCCCAAGGCCGACATCCCCAAGGCATTGGTGAAATCGTGAGAGCCGTACCCCTCGATCTTGAACGTGACCTGGACCTTCTGCACGCGTGGGTGACCCACCCGCGCTCGCACTTCTGGGGCTTGCAGGGTGCGACGCGGGAGAAGGTGCGCGAGGAATATCAGGCCATCGCCGACAATCCACACCACCAAGCCTGGCTGGGGTACGACGACGACGGCTCTCCGCTCTTCCTGGCCGAAACCTACGACCCGGCGCACAGCGAGCTGGCCCAGCACTACGACGTGCAACCCGGCGACCTGGGCATGCACGTGCTCGTCGCCCCGCCGACCCGCAAGCGTTCCGGGCTGACCTCCGCGGTGATGCGGGCGGTGATGGACCTCTGCTTCACCGACTCGCGGGTGGAGCGGGTCGTCGTCGAGCCGGACGTCCGCAACGAGGCGATCGCACGGAAGAACGCCGAGGTCGGCTTCGTCGAGCAGCGGCACGTCCAACTGCACGACAAGGTGGCCCGGCTCAGCTTCTGCACGCGCACCGCGTACGAGATGAGCGTCCCCCACCTGCGGCCGGAAGCGATCACCTACGCCCACCGCCGGCTGATCGCGAAAGCGATAGCCGAATTCAGTCACGAGCGCCTGATCAGCCCGCTCGCGCTCGGCGGCGATCGCTATCGCTTCGGTGAGAACACCTTCAAGGCGCAGCGGTACGAGCTGGAGCACTGGGTCGTCGACCCGGACTCGCTGGAGGGGCCGCTCGACGCGCTCGACTTCATCGCCGGGCTCCGGGAGACACTGGGGATTCCGGAGAAGCTGCTCGGGACGTACCTCGAGGAGATCTCCGCGACGCTGGCCGGCACCGCCTGGAAGTTCACCCATCGCCGGGAGACCGCCGACGAGTTGGTGCACGCCGGCTTCCAGACGATCGAGGCGGCGATGACCGAGGGGCATCCGGGCTTCGTGGCCAACAACGGCCGGATCGGTTTCGGACTTCGTGATCACTCGCAGTTCGCACCGGAAGCGGGCAGCCCGGTCCGCCTGCGCTGGGTGGCGATCCTGAAGGACGAGAGCATCTTCGTGGCCGGGGGCGATGAGCGGGAGCACTACGCCGCCGAGCTGGGGGCGGACCTGCTTGATCATTTCGAGCAGCAGCTGCGGGGACGGCGTCTGGCGCCCGCCGACTACCGCTACCTTCCGGTGCACCCGTGGCAGTGGGAGCACAAGCTGACCGTCACGTTCGCCGCCGACGTCGCCCGCCGCGCGATCGTGCCGCTCGATGCCGGCCCTGACCGTTATCGGGCACAGCAGTCGATTCGCACGTTCTTCAACATCGACCGGCCCGAACGGCACTACGTGAAGACCGCGATCGCCGTGCAGAACATGGGTTTCATGCGCGGGTTGTCGCCGAAGTACATGCGGGCCACCCCGCCGATCAACGACTGGGTCGCGTCGGTCGTGGAGAATGACGAGGAGCTCCGGTCCTGCGGATTCCATGTGCTGCGGGAACTCGCGTCGACCGGGTTCGTCGGTGATGCCTATCACCGGACGGGCACGCCGTCGGCGTACACGAAAATGCTTGCCGCTCTCTGGCGTGAGAGTCCCGTGCCGCGACTGGCCGACGGCGAGCGGGTGGCCACGATGGCCTGCCTGCTGCATCGCGACCGGGACGGAAACGCCCTGGTCTCCGCACTGATCCAGGCCTCCGGCATGGCGGCGGCCGACTGGGTGGCGACCTATCTGCGCGCCTACCTGCGGCCGATCGTGCACTGCCTGCTGCGGCACGATCTGGCCTTCATGCCGCACGGTGAGAACTTGATCCTGGTACTCGAGAACCACGTGCCCCGCCGGGTGTTCATGAAGGACATCGGCGAGGAGGTCGCGGTGATGAACGACCAGCCGCTGCCGCCCGAGGTGGAGCGGATCCGGGTCGAGGTCAGCGACGAGATCAAGGAACTGGCGATCTTCACCGACGTGTTCGACGGGTTCCTGCGCCACCTGGCCGGCATCCTCGACGCGGACGGGCTGCTCTCCTGGCCGGAGTTCTGGTCGCTGACCGGCGACTGCGTCCGCGAGCACGCCAAGGATCATCCCGCGCTGTCCGGCCGGCTCGACCTGCTGCGCCCGGCCTTCAAGCACTCCTGCCTGAATCGGCTCCAACTGCGCAACACCCTGCAGATGGTGGACATCGCCGACCAGGCCAGCTCGCTGATCTTCGCGGGCGAGCTGGACAACCCCATCGCCCGATGAAGGTCCACCGCGACGATCACGGTATCCCGCACCTGCGGGCCGGCTCGATCGATGAGCTGGCATATCTGCAGGGGCGGGTGACCGCTGTTGATCGCGGGCGGCAGATCGAGGTGGAGCGGCGCCGCTCCGAGGGCCGGCTCGCTGAGATCGCCGGCGCGGACGAGGTGGGCTGGGACCGGTTCGCGCGCAAGGTCCGGCTCGACGACACCGCCCGGCGCTGCTTCGCCACCTGCCTGCCGGAGACAAAGCGCTGGCTGGAGGCCTACGCCGACGGGGTCCGGGCCGGCGGGATCGACTGGCACCCCTGGTCGTCGCTCGGCGTCTTCCAGGTGCAACACATCCTCTTCGGGACCTTTCCCAACAAACTGTGGCGCGCTCACGTCGAACGCACGCTCGGCGCACACGCGCTGCCCTGGTTCGCCGTCGAAGGACCGGTCTCCTCGGGCAGCAACGCGTGGGCCGTGCCCGGTCAGATCGCCGGCGATCCGCACCGGCTCCTCGAGCTACCCGGCGTCTACCAGCAGATTCGCCTGGCCTGCCCGGAGTTCGACGTGGCCGGGCTGACCTTCCCGGGGGTTCCGGGCGTGCAGCATTTCGGTCACGCCGGGTCGGTGGCCTGGGCCGTCACCAACGCGATGGCCGACTACCAAGATCTCTATCTCGAGGAACTGCGCGCGGGCCCGGCCGGGGTCGAGGCCCGGGGCGCGGCCGGCTGGGAGCCGGTCGTCACCCTTCAAGAGACCGTTTCTGTACGCGACGCCGACTCGATCCTCGTGGACATCTCGGAGACACCGCGCGGCCCGATCGTCGACGGGAACCTCAGCTTGCGCACGCCGGCCCGCGCCGCCGCCGATCTGGGTTTCGACGCCCTGTTGCCCCTGCTGCGATCGTCCACCGTGGACGACGTCGCGGACGCACTCTCCGGATGGGTGGAACCGGTCAACAGCGTTCTTGTCGCCGACACCACCGGCCGCGTGGTGCAGCTGACGGCGGGCCGTGTTCCGGTCCGCGACGACCGAAATCGCTGGGTCCCGGTGCCCGCCTGGGAACCCGCCCACCAGTGGAAGCCGGAGTGGGCGCCGACGGCCCGGTTCGACGTGGCGACGGTCGCCAACGCCAACGCCAACGCCACCGGCGTGGCGACGGCCGTCAACGCCAACGGCGTGGCGACGGCCGTCAACGCCAACGGCGTGGCGTCGGTTGTCAACGCCAACGACCGGCGGCCCGACACCGAGGCGCACGGTATCGACTTCGCCCCGCCCGCCCGGGCCCGCCGGATCCGGCACCTACTCGACGACGGCACCGAGCCCGAGTTCATCCACATGGACACCGCGTTCGAGGCCTCGTCGGCGGAGGCCGGGCAGGCGGCTGCCTGGCGTAGCGCGGTGGCGCGGGCGCTGTGGGAGCATCCCGCGCTCGCACCGCTCTTCGGGGAGTCCGGGTACGACCCGATGTTCGCGCCGTGGACCGATCCGCGCGGCCGCATCGGGATCGCGCTGGACGGGGTACTGCTCGGCCTCGGCCTGGACCCCGTCGAGGTGGTGCCGCCGTCATCGGTGCCCGCCGCGCCGTGGGGTGACCGGCACCTGCTGCACCCGCTGCTGCTGCCCGGCCTGTTCGTGGACTTCCCCCGGACGCCGCTCTCCGGATCGGCCGACTGCGTGCTGAACACGTCGAGCATCCCCGGGGTCAGCGATCTCTGCTGGCGCGGGCCGGTCGCCCGGTACGTCTGGGACCTCGCGGACCGGCAGCGCAGCCGCTGGGTCGTCCCGTTCGGCGCGGTGGACTCGCCGGAGTCGCCGCACTTTTTGGACCAGTTGCCGCACTGGGTGGCCGGATCGCTCGTCCCGCTGGTCACCGACTGGGACCGCCTCACCGTTTTTCCCATGGAGGACCTGTGATCGTCTTTTCCGAGAAGCTCGCCGGGCTGGGCGAGCTGATCATGATTCCGCTCGACCCGGCGGCGCACGCCGAGCTGGTGCACGGCTGGGTGGTCAAGCCGCGCAACCAGTTCTGGGGGATGGGCTCGCACACCGTCGAGGAGATCGCGGAGGTCTATGCGTTCGTCGACGGCCTGGAGACGCATCACGCGTACCTGCTGATGCTCGACGACGCGCCGATCGGCATCTTCCAGACCTACGAGCCGGTGCACGATCCGGTCGGCGAGTGCTACGACGTGCGCCCCGGCGACTTCGGCATGCACCTGTTGCTCGACGCCGGCGACCGCGACCTGCCGCACCTGACGAGCACGGTCTTTCCCGCCCTGATGCGGCACCTCTTCGCCGACCCCGCCCACCTGCGCATCGTCGCCGAACCGGACGTCCGCAACGAACGCATGATCAGCCGGCTCCAGCGGGAGGGCTACACGCTCGGCGACCAGATCGATCTCGGTCACAAGCGGGCTCAACTGACCTTCCTCGACCGCTCCCGCTTCGAGGCCGGGCTGTCCTAGTCTGGCTCGCATGGAGTTCCGGGCGGAATTGCAGCGGACCGGTGGGAACACCACCGGCTTCCAGGTGGCGGACGAGATCGTCGACGGTCTCGGTGGTGGCGGGCGGCCCAAGGTCCTCGTCCGGGTCAACGGGTACGAGTTCCGGTCGTCGATCGCGCGGATGGGCGGCGATTACTGGCTCGGTGTGAGTGCCGAGCGGCGTGCGGCGGCCGGGATCGAGGGCGGCGAGGAGTACGACGTCCAGGTCGAGTTGGATGCCGCTCCGCGTACGATAGAAGTGCCTGATGATCTTGCAGTGGCGCTCGCCGAAGAGCCTGCGGTGAAGGCGTTCTGGGACACGATGTCGTTCAGCAATCAGCGATGGCACGCGGACCAGCTCACCTCGGCCAAGACCGACGAGACCCGTGCCCGGCGGCTTGCCAAATCCCTCGACCTGCTGCGCGCCGGCAAGGCCCGCTGATCTCACGCCGGGCTTGTTTGCGCGCCGGCGGAATGCTCACGCCGGGGTGGATTCACGCGATCGGGCGGTAGGCGGTCTCGGGGTCGAGGAGTGCGACCCAGGTTGGGCGCCAGGCCGGGCCTCGGCCGTCCATCTCCTCCTGGAGGTTGGTGCGCCACGGGCCGGACACCCCGTCGTCGTGCCACCACGACGGCCAGGAGTCGTAGCGCCGCTCGATGCGCACCCCGGTCTCGCTGGTCTCGATCCGCAGATAGAGCCAGCGTCCGTAGCGCGGGTCGGACTCGGCCCGGCGCACCGCCCGAACCATTTCGGTCAGCCGGCGGAACGCCGCATACCGTTCCTCACCCGCCCGGTCGCCCGGTGGGTGCTCGCCCGGCTGCGAACTGACGCTGGTGGCATCCGCATAGGCGAGCAGCGTGCACCGCCCGTCACCGCCCGGCGCCCGCTCCCGGAGCCAGCCGATCAGGCTCTCCAGCTCCTCGGTGACCGGCGGGGCCGGCCGGCGCAGCTCGCCGGCCTCCTGCATGGCACCCCACACCAGCCGGTCGTGTTCACCCTGGCTGAGGCGGCGAACCCGGCGCATCGGCGGCCGCTGCCCGGCGGCGATCCGCGGCGCCCGGGTGCCCGGAGTGAGGCCACCGCGGACGGCAACCGCCATCGCCGCGGCGCTGTCCAGAACCGGATCGGTCAGGCGGCCCAGGAGCTCCTCGAAGTGGGCGGGCGAGATCTCGGTACGGATCGCGGCGAGCAGGAGCCGTTCGCTCGCCTCCAGCACCTCGTCGCGCTGGGCCGGACCGGACAACTGAAGGCGCCCCGGGCCGGTGACAACCGCGGCCAGGGCGGTGACGGTGTTCTCCGTGCCGAGCAGCGGGGCGAGCAGGGTCGTCATGCCGTCGCTGAACCCGTCCCGGTAACGCACCCGCGACCAGCGGCCGTTCTCGTGCCAGATCACGAAGCCGAGGCGGCCCGCCTCCGCCAGCGGGGCCAGCTCCGCCCAGGGCAGCCAGTCGGGCGCACCGGTGAGCGGGTCGGGCGGGGAATCGGAGGTGGTGCTGTCGTGGCCGCGCCCGCCGTACAGCACGGCACGGCGCCCTTCGAGCAGAGCGAAACGCGCCCAGCTCTCATCGCGGTCGTCGCGCCGCGCCCCATGATCGTCGATCGACCACACGTGGGCGTGGCCGATGCCGGTGAGGGTGGCGCCCAGCGCCGCCCAGCGGGTCCAGAGCAGTCCGGGCGCGGGCAGGTCCACGTCGGTCAGCATCAGTCCACTGTGCCAAACGTGAGAGGGTGAATGTCACCCCCGGTGCCCCATACGCCCGTGACCTGCCAACTCGGGTGGAGTGATCGGCGTGCGGGGCGGGTGCCGGGTCAAGCGGCCCGGCGCCCGTCCTGGGTGGGCTTCCAGTCGGCGCTGTCCCGGGAGTCCGAGGTCAGGCCGGCGACCGAAGCGAGAAATAGCAGGACGAAGAAGACAACCAGTGTGATTCCCATGCATCAAGCTTCGCGCTGTGGCAGCCCGTCGAACAGTGGCAGAGATGCCATACATCTTCAAGAAACTGCCAACCTCGGATAGGGTGGCCGTATGTTGCGAAGTGTGGCAGTGATCGCCATGCCCGAGGTGGCGGTCTTCGAGCTGGGCGTCCTCTGTGAGCTGTTCGGTTACGACCGCACCGCGGAGGGACTGCCGGGATACGAGTTCTCCGTGTGCAGTGTGGACCGCGCACCCGTACGCAGTCATTCGGGTTTTGACATCGCACCCAGCCACGACCTGTCAGCGGCCGAGACCGCCGACCTGGTCGCGGTCGTGCCCAACGACATCCGCGTGGTCTCGCCCCAGGTGCTCGACGTGCTGCGCCGCGCCCAGGCCCGCGGCGCCTGGGTGATGAGCGTCTGCACCGGCGCGTTCGCCCTCGGCGAGGCCGGCCTGCTCGACGACCGGCGCTGCACCACCCACTGGCGGCACAGCGACGAACTCGCCCGCCGCTACCCGAACGCCAAGGTCGACCCCGGCGTCCTCTACGTCGTCGACGACAACATCGTCACCAGCGCCGGCACCGCCGCGGCGATCGACTGTGGACTGCACCTGATCCGCGAGGAGCAGGGTTCCGAGGTCGCCGCCACGATCGCCCGCCGGATGGTGGTGCCGCCGCACCGCGACGGCGGCCAGGCGCAGTACATCGAGCGCCCCATCTCGTCGTCGGTCTCCTGCGAAACCCTCCAGCCCCTGCTCAACGACCTGCTGGAACGCCTCGACCAGGAGCACACCGTGGAAAGCATGTCCGATGCCGTCCACATGGCCCCGCGTACCTTTGCCCGCCGCTTCCGTGCCGAGACCGGCGCCACCCCGCACGACTGGCTGACCGGCCAGCGCGTCCTGCTGGCCCGCCGCCTGCTGGAGGAGACCGACCTCGGCGTCGACGCCATCGCGGGCCGGGCCGGGTTCGGCAGCGCGCAGACGCTGCGACACCACTTCACTCAGCGGCTCAGCACCACCCCGCAGGCCTACCGGAGCACGTTCAAAGCCAAGACCTGACCGCCGCGGTTCGGTCAGGTCCGGCCCGGCAGTTCGTCCTGGGCGGCGGCGAGCCAGTCCAGCGCATACTCGAGATCGGCGGCGGCCGGCCGCCTCAGGTACGACCGATCAGCACGGGCGGCGGCGGCACAGGCCTCGATCCGGCGCCGCAACCCGGCATAGAGGTACGGATCGTCAATCGGCGCCGGCCCCACCCAAGCGTTCCGCGCCCGCCTCCGCCGAACCCACCGGATCCCCGCCCCGGTCGCGACCGCAGCCCAGAACCCTCCGACGGCCGCACCACCGAGCAGCAGCGGACCCACAGCCCGCACGGACAGAGCCAGCCACACGATCACCCCGCACACGATCACCCCGCACGCGATCACCAACGGGGTCTCCAGCCGCAGCCGCGCCGCCCGATATCGCCGGGCAGCCGTGTACACCTCGTGCCGCGCCTGCCCCAGCCGAGCGAACCCGACCCGGTCCGGCCGCTCCGCCACCCAGTCCCGGACCTGCGCATCCAGAACCGCCGCCGCCAGCTCCCGATCGATACGCACGAGCCGCCGCCCCACCCCACCCGCAAACGGATCGTCCCGCCTCACGCCACCCCTCCCGCTGTCCCTCACGGCTCACGGCCGGCCCTCCCGCTGTCCCTTGCGGCTCACGGCCGGCCCTCCCGCTGTCCCTCGCGGCTCACGGCCAGCCCTTGGCGAGATCGTCCAGGTATCGCTCCAGGCAATCGATCGCCTGACAGAGCAGAAGGTCAGCATGAGCCAGCCGGCGCACCGGATCCGTCCGGGCGGCCAGGCGCAGTTGCGGCACCCGCCAACTCCCCGAACCGACCTCCCGCAACGTCGCGGAGACCAGCCGAATCCGGGCTCGCTCCAGCGACTCCGGCACAACAAGAAGTCCGATGTGGGCATCCCCGGCCCCGACCGGCTCGGCGCCCCCCACCCTCCCGGCGCGCGCCAACCGCCGGCGCCCCACAGCAACCCGAACACGGTGACCAACCATCGGAGCCGTGCCGACCAGCACCCCCAGCACCACACCGGCCAGAACGACGACCGCACCTGAACCCAGCCCTGCCACCTGCCCCAGCGCGGCAACACCTGATACCACGCCGAACGACACAACCGTCCCCACTGCGACCTGCACAGACACCGTTATGCGACCCGCCGCCTCAACCAGCGCGGCATCAACAGCCGCAAGCCGCAGGCAAGCCGACCGAATCCAGAACTGCTCAAGATCACCCGCCGCCGCGCTGACCTCCGCCAGCCCATCCGCCACCAGCGCACGCACGGCTTCGATCTCGGCATGCAGCGCACGACCCGGCATCCCCCGAGCCTCGCACCGATACCCCCGCTCAGCAGACCCCCACCAGTGTCAACTTTCAGCCCATCCACCCGGCTGGCGGTGAGGGGTGTGGAAACGGCCGGGAGGCCCCGCTGACGCCCAGCTGAGCGTCCCGGCTGGTTGTGAGGGGTGTGGAAACGGCCGGGAGGCCCCGCTGACGGCCAGCTGAGCGACCGGGCTGGTTGTGAGGGGTGTGGAAACGGCCGGGAGGCCCCGCTGACGGCCAGCTGTGCGTCCCGGCTGGTTGTGAGGGGTGTGGAAACGGCCGGGAGGCCCCGCTGACGGCCAGCTGAGCGTCCCGGCTGGCGGTGAGGGGTGTGGAAACGGCCGGGAGGCACCGCTGACGGCCAGCTGAGCGTCCCGGCTGGCGGTGAGGGGTGTGGAAACGGCCGGGAGGCACCGCTGACGCCCAGCTGAGCGTCCCGGCTGGCGGTGAGGGGTGTGGAAACGGCCGGGAGGCACCGCTGACGGCCAGCTGTGCGTCCGGGCTGGCTGTGAGGGGTGTGGAAACGGCCGGGAGGCACCGCTGACGCCCAGCTGAGCGTTCCGGCTGGCTGTGAGCGGTGTGTCGAGCGAGCCGAGGCGGCGCTGGGGGCCAGCTGGGTCAGCGGAGGGCGAGGGCTATGGCGTAGGGGGTGGGGAAGAGCGGGACCGGAGGTGGGGGAGGGCGGTTGATCATGAGGACGGGGAGGGTCAGGGCGCGGGCGGCGGCCAGTTTGGCGTCGGAGCCGCCGCTGTCCTTGGTGAGGAGTACGTCGATGCGGTGGTCCAGCATCAACCGCCGCTCAGCGTCCATCGTGAACGGACCGCGGTCGAGCAGCACCGACAGATGGCGCGGGGCGGGTGTGCCAGGCGGTTCGACCGAGCGGGCCAGGAACCAGCATTCGTCCAGGTGGGCGAAGGCCGCGATACCTTGGCGGCCAGTGGTCAGGAAGACCCTCCGACCCAGCCGGGGTAGCAGCGTCGCGGCCGCGGTGAGTGACGCGACGCGGTGCCACTCGTCGCCCGGACCGGCGGTCCAGCCGGGCCTTCGCAAGATCTTCAGGGGTACGCCAGAAGCCCTCCCCGCCGCAACCGCGTGCTCGGTCATCGTCGCCGCGAACGGGTGGGTCGCGTCCACCAGCACGTCCACGCGAGAGTCACGCAGATACGCGACGAGCCCGTCCACCCCGCCGAACCCGCCGATCCGCACCTCGCCGGGCGGCAGCAGCGGCGTGCTGGTCCGCCCCGCCAGCGAGGTGATCACGGTGTGCCCGTCAGCCACGAGAAGTCCCGCCAGCTGACGAGCCTCCGCCGTCCCGCCGAGCAGCAGCACCCTCACGACCGGCAGCGGTCCGGCGAAGCCGAAGAAGCCGAAGATGAGTCGGGCCGGCAGCGGTCCGTGGAATAGAGATGGCTGTCGGGGAAGTGAGCGGCAGTCAGAGCCGCACCCACCACGATCACGGCAGTCCGTTTGATGCCCGCCTCTTTCACCCGCACCGCGATGTCGCCCAGGGTGCCGCGCACGATCAACTCGTCCGGCCGGCTGGCCCGCGCCACCACCGCGACCGGGCAATCCGCCCCGTAGTTACCCACCAGCTCGGCCACCACCGCCTCGATCCGCTGGACCGCCAGATGGAGCACCATCGTGCCCCGGCTGGCACTCAGCGTCGCCAGATCCTCACCCGGCGGCATCGCTGTGGCCCGTTCCGCGGTGCGCGTCAAGATGATCGTCTGCGCCACCCCCGGTACCGTGAACTCCCGGCCCAGGGAGGCGGCCGCCGCCGCGAACGCCGGTACGCCGGGTGTCACGTCGTAGGGCACCGAGGCGGCGTCGAGCCGGCGCATCTGTTCGGCGACAGCGCTGAAGACTGACGGGTCGCCGGAGTGCAGGCGGGCCACGTCATGACCGGCTTGGTGTGCGGTGATCATCTCGGCGATGATCTGGTCCAGGTTCAGGTTGGCGGTGTCCACGCGCCGGGCGCCGGGCGGGCAGGCGTCGAGCAGTTCAGGGGGTACGAGGCTGCCCGCGTACAGGCAGACAGCGGACGTGGCGATCAGCCGGTGGCCGCGCAGCGTGATGAGGTCCGCGGCCCCCGGCCCGGCGCCGATGAAATGAACGGTCATCGCGGAATCACCGACCAGATCGTGACCGGCATGAACGGGCGCCAGCCGGTGAAGCCGCCCACCGGTGACCCGCGCTGCACGGAGATCCGGGTCAGTTCGCCGCCGAGTTTCGCGTGGGCCGCGGCGACCACCGCCTCCGATTCGACGGTGACCGCGTTCGCGACCAGCCGGCCGCCGGGGCGCAGCGCCGCGAGGCAGCGGTCCAGGACTCCGTCGCGTGTCAAACCGCCCCCAAGGAAGATCGTGTCCGGTGCCGGCAGGCCGTCGAGGGCCTCCGGGGCCCGGCCGTGTACCACTCGCAGTCCGGGTACGCCCAGGGCCGCCGCGTTCGCCGTGACGGTGGCGACCCGTTCCGCGGACGACTCGACGGCGATCGCCTGGCACGACGGATGGCTGCGCATCCACTCGATGCCGATGCTGCCCGAGCCGGCACCGACGTCCCAGAGCAGGCGGCCGGGTACGGGTGCGAGGGCGGCGAGCGTGACAGCCCGTACCTCTCGCTTGGTCAATTGACCGTCGGAGGCGTACGCCTCATCGGGAAGCCCGGCCACCAGCGGAGCCGGCGGCCCGCCGCCGCAGTGCACCGCGATCACGTTGAGCGGATCGCCCGCCGGGGCCACCCACCCGTCCGCCGTGCCCGTGACCACCCGCTCGCCCGGACCGCCCAGCTGTTCCAGAACGGTCATCTCCGACGACCCGTAACCGCGGGCCGCCAGCAGGTCCGCGACCGCCGCCGGTGTCTGCGCACCGGCCGAGAGGATCAGGATCCGCCGGCCCGGGTTCAGCCACCTGACCAGCGTCTCCACCGGTGCGGTGACCAAGGTCACCACGTCCGCCGAGGCCAGGTCCCAGCCCATCCGGGCCGCTGCCAGCGACACCGACGACGGGTGCGGCAGCACCCGCACCCGGTCCGCGCCGAGCAGCCGGACCAGCGTGGTGCCGATCCCGTGGAACATCGGATCGCCGCTGGCCAGGACGCTTGTCGCGCGGCCGCGTTCGGCGGAGAGGAGGCCGGGCAGCGCCGGGACCAGCGGGGACGGCCAGGGCACCCGCCGTGCGGAGATCGAATCCGGTAACAGTGCGAGCTGGCGGGCGCTGCCGAAGATCACTTCTGCGGCATCGAGCGCTCGTCTGCCCGTACCGGAAAGGTCCTGCCACCCGCCGGCGCCGACGCCGACCACGGTGACCACATCTTCGGAACGCACCCGGGAAACCTATCCCGATCCCGTAGCTCGGAATTTTCCGGATCCGGTTGAGCCAACCGGCCGTCGTGCGCGTACCCAATCCTGACGGCCTTTTCCGGCGACCGGGCCGTCACGTCAGCCGCAGGGGTGGCAGACGCCGTGAGACGACTGCTGAGCAGGTGAGGACGATGGCCATTCCGGCCTTCCAGGACCAGCGAGAGCTGCCCGACGATGACGGCTACTTCGCTGATCTGCGCTCCGACTCGGGTCCCAGCTGGGACAACCCGTCCCCGCCGCCGTCCTGGGACAACCCGCCGCAGCCGTCCTGGTCGAACGCCTCCGGGCAGCACGCGGCGTTCGAGCCGGCCGACCCCTACCGTCGCGGCGACATCGCTGTCGAGTCGCACACCGACCCGAGCGGCTGGCAGGCCGGCGCGGGCGTGCCGATCCCGGAGGACGACCGGCCGCCGGCCGAGGCGACGAGCGGCAACCGCCTCCTCACCGTCCTGCTGTTCTTCTCCGGCCTGGCCACCAGCATCGCCCTCTGGCTCTTCAACACCCAGGCCGGCGCGGTCAGCGACACCACCTCGACGATGCTGGCCGCCGGCCGGATCACCGGCCTGATCGGCGGCTACCTACTCTTCATCCAGCTGCTGATGATGAGCCGGGTCTCCTGGCTGGAGGAGTGGGTCGGCTCCCGCGACCTCCTGATCTGGCACCGCTGGCTGGGCACCTCGCTGCTCGCCGCGGTCGTCGCGCACATCGTCTTCATCTCGTACGGCTACGCGCTCACCGCCGACACCGGCGTCGTCGACCAGGCCTGGACCGTGATCACCACGTTCCCGGAGATGATCAGCGCGGCGGTGGCGACCGGCATGCTGGTCCTGATCGCGCTCGTCTCGATCCGGTTCATGCGCAACCTGCTGCCGTACGAGCTGTGGCACCTGATCCACCTGACCAGCTACGGCGTGCTGCTCCTCGGGTACGGCCACCAGATGGCCGTCGGCGCCGACATGACCGGCAAGTTCGCCAAGGTCTTCTGGCCCGCTCTCGGCGCTCTGACCCTGGCCGCGCTGATCTGGGGCCGCGTGATCGAGCCGCTCTGGCTGAACGCCCGGCACCGGTTCACCGTCGCCGAGGTGGTCGGTGAGGGCGCCAACACGTTCTCGATCTACATCGACGGCAAGCGGCTCGACAAGCTGCCCGCGCAGGCCGGCCAGTTCATGCGGTGGCGCTTCCTGACCGCGAACGGCTGGTGGCAGTCGCACCCGTTCTCTCTCTCCGCCGCCCCGAACCAGCAGTGGCTGCGCCTGACCGTGACGATCGCCGGTGGGCACACCCGGAAACTGGCGGCGATGCTGCCCGGCACCCCGGTCTGGGCGGAGGGACCGTTCGGGACGTTCACGGCGCAGCGGCGTACCCGGCGGCGGGCCCTGCTCATCGCCGGTGGCAGCGGCATCGCGCCGATCCGGGCCCTGCTCGAGGACATGCCCGCCGACACCATCGTGATCTACCGGGCGAGCCGCCCCGACGAGCTGGTCTTCCGCGCCGAGCTGGAGGAACTGGCCGAGCAGCGGGACGCCTGGGTGCGCTACATCGTGGGGTCCCGTACCGATCCCGGCCCGGCCCGGCTGTTCACCCCTGACGGCCTGCGTGGCCTGGTGCCGGACGTCAACCGGCGCGACGTCTACCTGTGCGGCCCTCCCGGGCTGGTGAACGCGGCGGTCGGCACGCTGCGCCAGCTCGACGTGCCGGACAGCCAGCTCCACCTGGACCCCTTCGAGTTCTGATCACTCGTCCCTCTACGACCTGGGAGTTCCCCCGATGCGACGTAGTACCGCAGCAGCTGTCGGCACCCTCACCGGTGCGGCCCTGATCCTGGGGGTCCGCCTGAGCGTGCAGCCGCCGGACGCACCGGTCGCCACCGCACCGGTCGCGCAGGAGCAGGAGCAGGAGCAGGCCGACGAACCCAAGCCGGACGCTTCGGAGACCAAGAAGCCGTCCGACAAGAAGAGCTCGGCCCCGTCCAAGGACAAGAAGAAGGAAGAGGAGCCCGCCGAGGAGGAAGCTGGTCTCAAGGCCGGCACCTACAAGGGCAAGGCGGCGACGAACCCGTACGGCACCGTCCAGGTCACCATCAAGGTCAGCGGTGGCAAGGTCAGCGCGGCCGACGCCACGTACCCGACGAAGGACTTCAGCGGCACCATCAACCCGAACGCGGTGAAGAAGCTCAACGAGGCCACGCTGGCGGCGCAGAGCGCCGACGTGGACGCCGTCAGCGGTGCGACCTTCACCAGCCAGTCGTATGTCGAGTCCCTCCAGGCCGCGCTGGACAAGGCAGGCGCGTAGGGTCCAGGTTCGTGCGCCACGTCGAGCAGGTCATGGGTACGGTCGTCAGCATCGAACTGGCCGACGAGCTACCCGATTCGCGGCTCGGTGAGCTGGTCTCCGCCACCTGCGCCTGGCTGCACGAGGTGGACGCCCGCTTCAGTACGTACAAGGACGACAGCGAGGTGTGCCGCCTGCGGAACGGCTCGTTGCGGCTGGAGGACTGCTCGGCGGACCTCCGCCTGGTTCTGGACCGGTGCGCCGACCTGTGGCGGGACACCGACGGCTACTTCGACGCGTACGCCGGTGGGCCGCTCGACCCGTCCGGATATGTCAAGGGCTGGTCGGTCGAGGTGGCCTCGCAGCGACTCGTCGAAGCCGGGTCGAGCCGGCACTTCCTGAGCGCCGGCGGTGACATCCGCATGCGCGGCTCCGGACCTGGTGGGCGGCCCTGGCGGGTCGGAGTCCGGCATCCGTGGGAGGCCGACAAGCTGAGCTGGGTGCTGGAGCTGTCCGACGGTGCGGTGGCGACGTCCGGGACCTACGAGCGGGGCGCGCACGTCTTCGACCCGCGCACCGGGAAGGCCGCGAGCGGCCTGCGGTCGGTCACGGTGGTCGGCCCGGATCTGGCACTGGCCGACGCGTACGCGACAGCGGCGCTCGCCATGGGAGAGAACGGACTCGGGTGGCTCGCCAAGCGGGTCGACGAGGGGTACGAGTCCGCCGCGGTGACCGACGACGGACGGGCCTTCACCTCCCCGGGTCTTCCCGTCGCGCCCGTCGCCTCCTGAATCTCACATCTTCCCGTCGCCTCCTGAAAGCGTCAGAAGTCGGCGAACAGGTAGGGCATCCGGCGGGGGAAGAGCTCGCTCAACGGGGTCACCGCGTCCGGGGTGACATCGCCGAGCCCACGGGTCAGGACCTCGATCGGGTCGAGGACGCCGTAGACCAGGCCGCTGAAGCCGGCCACCGTCAGCGTCGCCGACGGGGTGCCGCCGGCGGTGACCGTGAGCTGCCCGTCGTCGGCGCCCAGGCTCCAGACACCGCCGATCAGCTCGTCGTCGACAACCTCGACGGTCACCGCGCCGGTGCCGACCCGGCTCCCGGTAAGCGCGGGCACGTCCAGCACGCGCGCCATCGGGGCGTTGTCCCGCGGATAGTCGACCTTGCCCTCGGTGACCGCGGACAGGTCGGTGCCCCACAACTCGGGCACATCGTCGGTGCCGACGGTCAGCGTGATCCGGGCGACTTGATCAACGTGCCGGCCCAGGAACTGCAGCAGCAGCGCCCGGCCCAGCGGCCCCGTGGTGAGCAGATCCGACCCGGACAGGGTTCCGCCGTGCCCGTCGATCCGGTAGCGCAGGGCACCCACCACCTCATCACCGGACCGGGCCACCGCCAGCCACACGGGGTCCTCGCGATACTCGGCGGCACGCACGTCGTCGAAGACCGAGAAGCCGTGGCGGCTGTCCAGCAGGGTTTGCGCCAGCCCTTCGTACGCCGAAAAGCCCTCAGACATGGGCAGGCGCTCGACCGAACCCGGCAGGTCCCGCCGCAGCAGCTCGGAAAGCCCCTCCGGGGCGAACGTCGTCGTTCGCCGGCGCGGAATCCCGACGAACCCGAACTTGGCGTAGAAACTCGGCCGGAACGGATACAGGGCGCTCACCGCGCACCCCTCGTCCTTGACCTGCCGCAGCAACCGGGTCAGCAGCTTGCGAACCAGCCCGCGCCGCCGAGCCGACGGATGCGAGGCGACCGACGCCACACCCGCCATGTCGTGCACCAGCCCCCGCACGTTCTGCCGCATCCGCAGCGACGCCACCCCCGCGAGCGCCACGCCGTCCTCCTCGGCGATCAGGTTCACCGCCGTCCCGAAGAACCGCATCCGGCGCCGGTACGCCTCCGACTCCTCCGCTGACCAGGGCGAAGGCGTGAACGCGTACGCCTGAAGCGGGAACATCGTCTCCGGCCTTTCGGCCGCCGTGATCTGCCGGATCTCCATCCGCCCATCCTCGCTGCTCACGACACGCCGGGGTACCCCGGTTTGGCGTGGGCACCGGCGACCGGCTAATGTTTCCTGCGTCGCCGGGGAAACCGGGCGGTGTGCAACGCGGACGTAGCGCAGCTGGTAGCGCATCACCTTGCCAAGGTGAGGGTCGCGGGTTCGAATCCCGTCGTCCGCTCGGAGCGGCCTGCCACACCGGGGCCACCTCGGTGGAGTGGCCGAGAGGCGAGGCAACGGCCTGCAAAGCCGTGTACACGGGTTCAAATCCCGTCTCCACCTCGCAAGCTTCCTTTTTCGGAAGTGCAGTGAGGGGCGATTGGCGCAGCGGGAGCGCGCTTCCTTGACACGGAAGAGGTCACTGGTTCGATCCCAGTATCGCCCACGGTAATTCTTTGCATCCCCTGTCCGCTGAGTCGCGGATGGGGGATTGTCGTTTTCTCGGCCCGCCCGGCGATCAGCTGGCTCCCAGTGCTGCCTCGCGGCGGTCGAGGCGGCACTGACGCCCAGCCGGAGCCCGGCAGATCGTCACCCTGGCAGTGGATTCACTCAATATCAGGGGCTGAGGACAGGAGCCAGGTGAGCGGTTGAGGCCCTGCCGGGTCAGGCTCGTACTCCGCGGATTCGTTCAGGACGTTCCGGTGCACGGTCGCTCCACCATCACGCTCAACGATCCAGTATCGCGGGATGCCGGCCTTCGCGTATTCGGCCTTCTTCGTGATCCGGTCAACGATCTCGGACCCGCTGGAGACCACTTCGACAGCGAGGAGAAGCCCGGACGTGCCGGCGTAGCTCGACCGGGCACGACGCGGCGGCATGCCTTTCGCCCACACTGTCAGGTCCGGTACGCGGCCACCGCCGACGTCGATGCCGCAGTCGGCAGCGATCTGTTCGGCTTCGTAGCCATGGCTGGCGAGCCAGAGAATTATGCGCATCACCAACAGCGCATGTTCAGGGTCTGCGGGGGGCATGATCGACAGCACTCCCTCAGGACTCAGCTCGTACCGGTGGTTCTCGTCGGCGGCTGCCATATTCGCGACGTCGTCCAGGGTCACGTGCGTCGGCATCCTCGCGCCGAAGGCTTGAGCGCTCACCTGTGCCCCCTCTGCGGTCCCGAAAGCATCTGCCGTCCAAGGTACCTGCCGACGGGCCGGAGCAGCCGGAGGGACGCGTCGAGTGCCTAGTGCTGGAGTAGCTGGAGCAGGGCCTGGGTTACGGCTTGGGGCTGTTCGATGGCGGAGAGGTGGCCGCAGTCGGGTACTACGACCAGCTGAGAGTTGGGTATTCCGCTCGACATCTCGACTGCGTGGGCCTGCGGGGTGAGTTCGTCGTCGCTGCCGACGAGGACCAGGGTGGGGCAGGTTATCGCGGCCAGGCCGGGGCGGGAGTCGGTGCGGTTGATGATGGCCTGTTGCTGGCGGGCGAAAGCGTCGGGGCCCGTCTCGGAGGCCATCTGGGCGATCAGTTGTCGTAGCGGGGCACGGTTGGGGTGAGTTTCGCCCACCCATAGCTGCGACAGCTGGTCGACCACGTCGCTGAACTGGCCGTTCTTGGCGAGTGCGATCTGGTCGCGGCGGCGTTGGCTCTGCTCGGGTGTGTCCGGGCGTGCGCTGGTGTCCATCAGGGCCAGGTGGGTGATCCGCTCGGGGGCCTGGCGCATGATTTCGAACGCGACATAGCCGCCCATGGATAGGCCGGCCAGGGCGAAGCGGCTCGGGGCCGTTGCGAGGATCCGGCTGGCGATCGCGGTCATGCTTTCGTCGTGCTGATGCGCTGCGACGGTGACTTGGTCTGTTTGCCAGAGCGCGGGGAGCTGCTCGGAGTAAAGGCGAGGGGAACCGAGCAAGCTGGGTATCAGCACAATTGACACGTTGCTCATTATGCCCTCGCCTGCCGCTGTACTGGGTCGTGGACCGGATTTCACCGTCGCGGGGCTGTGGCTGCTGATAGGCCGACACTCGGTGGGCGCCGCGGACCGCTGGTGTCCTTTGTGTTGGTACGCAGGGGTGGCGCGAGCTGCCGGACGGCGTAGCCTGGCAACATGTTGCGTGCCTCTGTGCGCGATGCCGGCAACCGGGCCGAGTTCTTGTGTGGATTGGCGGGCGGATACGTTCGACTCGCGGTCAACGGCTACGTGAATTGGTCAGTGTGGACACGGCATCGGGCCTTGGAGGAAAGTTGAAGGTTGCATTTCTCGGTACGCGGAACGTCGACCCTGAGCGGGTGACGTCGTTGGGCCTTGTGGTTCAGGGCCGTGAGCGGCATTCGTTGATCGACGTCGGGCCATATGCGGTGCAGGGGTTGAAAAACCTCGGCCTCACCCCGGACGATATCGGGCTCATCTTCGCTTCTCATGATCATGCGGATCATTGTGGCGGTGTGCCGGCTTTCATCATGACGTGGCTTCTGGGTAGTGCCAGTCGGCCGGAGAAAGTGGATTGGGCGGTCCCGCACGAGCGTCTCGCGATGCTCGACTACGCGCGCAGCGGTTATCCGATTTTGTTCGCGGGTTCAGGTCCTCGGCGCATCGACGTTGTTACCAGCGACGTCACATTGGGTGAGACCAGCTACGAGTGGTTGAAACTGGAACACGCTGTTGAAACGTGGGGCGCGCGCGTGACACAGGGGCCGGTCTCTCTCGCTTACATCCCTGATACCGCCGCTGCGGGACTCGCGCCGCACCAATCCCGGCTCACCGGAATCGACGCCGTGGTCTTGTCTGTATGGGGTCCGTCCTCCAAAGCCGAGGACGCGCAGCGTTTCAAGTTTCCGGTGGCGAGTGAGGTCGGTGAGCTAGCGGCGCAGTGGGGTGTCAAGCGTATTTTTGTGCAGCATCTCGCAGATCCGTCCGATTACCACATGGTGCAGCGTGAGATAGCGTCGAGCTTTGATGGTGAAGTTATTTTCCCAGAAGTGGGCGAGTGGATTGACCTCAGCTAATTCAGCATCAGTGAATTCGGCATCAGTGAATTCGGCATCAGTCAGTTCGGCGATTGAACGGATCAGCGGGCTGGATTGGCGTGACGCGAATGAACTGACCGCGGTTCTGCCGGACGTTCTTGAGGGTATTGCGCGGGAGCCTGAGCGAATTCGAGACCTCGTGGCGTCCGGCTCGCAGCGGATCGAGCAGTTCCCTAACCTTTACAAGGTGGTCCTGGCCGAGTCTGACGGCGGTCCGTCGTTGCGGTTGCACGTGTTTCCCTCCGCAGCCCCGGGGAGCCGGCACAGCCACCGGTGGGTGTTCGCCTCGCGCGTGCTGACCGGCCGTCTTCGCCACCTGCTGTTCGAGGAGGACGTGACGTATGAGCAGCGGCCCGTGGGGGCCGAGCCACTGGTGTCCGCACGTGTCGAACTGCCCGGGAACTCGTATGTGCTGTGGCCGTCGCATGTCCACTCGATCGAGGCGCTCGAGCCGGCGCTGACGCTGGTGATCAGAGGGCCGGAGTCTCGCCAGGAGCGTTTTGTGCACATACCCAACGGTGATCGAGGCTGGAGCCGTCGGTACAGCGCGTCCAGCGGTCTGCCCGCGGGTGCTCCGGTCGAGCCGGGTGTTCGCGCCAAACTCATCGAGCAGGTCCTGGGCCAGCTCGAGGGTGGACCGTTGCGGGCGTAAGGATGTTCGCCGCTTCTGACGCCTTCCTCGCCAGAGTTCAGGTCGTTGCACCCCACCATGATCGGATGGGCGCTCTCGCCCGGCCATTCATCGCTGAGATGAAGGCGGAAGGGCTGTTCGCCCACGATCCGCTCTGGATGCGGGAGTCCACGAGCCAATACGTCGGTCAGATCGTGAAGATCGCGAAGTGCTGCGCGTCGACGGCGTTCGTGCTGCACATGCATCACTGCGCGGTGGCTTTCATCGACGTCGTCACTCCCGCCGGCAGCCGTGGTGTCCTGTCGGACGTGAGTGGTGAGGAGACGCCGATCCTGTGCTCGATGAACAGCGAACCAGGGATGCACTACCGCCGGCAGGCGGTGCGCAGTTCAACGGTGGAGCCCTCGGGGCCCGGGACTGTGCGGGTCCGGGCCAGGAAACACTTCTGCAGCGGGGTGGCGAACGCAGATGTGGCGTTTTCGCTGGTCGGCGACCGTGCTCGGCAAGCCGTCTCCGCCGCGGTTCTGAACGTCGGCTCGGACGGCTTCGACATAGGTGAGCCGTTCGAGATGCTCGGCCTGCGAGCCACCGATTCACGGGGCGTGCTGATCGACTCCGTGGTGCCGGAGAGCACGGTCCTGCCGATCGCCGGCCAGTTGCCCACGCATTTATGGGGGATCGGCTACGCGGCGATTCTCCACGGGATCGGTGTCGCGACGACGGAAGCGATCGAGTCCGACCGGGATGATCTCGCGGGAGACGGGCGATGGGGGGACAGGGAGGCGCGGATGTTCGGCGGCCTCCTGGAGCTTCAGGAGACGAGTGCCGCGGTGCTCGATCGAGCGACGTCCCCGACGTTCCGGAGTGATCCGCGTTCGACGCTCGTCGCGCGTGCGGCGGCTGAGAGATTCGCGGTCTCCGCGACGCAGACAGCGCTTCGCCTGGTGGGCGGGCAGGCTGCCGCGATGTACTCGGGATGGTCGCGCCGGCTCAGAGACGCTACGACGGCGAGCCTGCTGCCGCCGACCGTGGACCGGGGACATCTGGTTCTCGGCAGCGAAGGCGACATCCGCCCGGTGGACACCATCGTGGCGGTATGAGTCCGCTGGATTCCAGGTCTTGGCCTCAGGCGAGCGTCGCGAGGTTCTCGATGGGGCGCAGGAATTCCTCGCGGGTACCGGACCAGGCGGGATTCGGCTGGATCTGCTCCGGGAGCTGCGACAGGATTTCATGGCGCTGCGACACGGGATGATCCATCGCGGCGAGACACACTTCGAGGAAGCGGCGACCCACGCCCGAACACAAACGCTCCGCCGTCATGGTGTTTACCTGCGCCGCGTGGGAGACGATCTCGGCTTCCAGGCGCATGCTCATATCCTGGATTCGCGATGCGGGGAGCCGCGTGACGCCGGCCTCGGTCGTCTCGATGACGGCGACGCTCTGTACGAGAGAACCGAGGTCGCGCCCCAGATGGCCCCAGAAGTCGAGCCCGGCCGAATCAAGGTTCAATCCGTCGTGAAGCCGAAAACACAGATGCTGATAGCGCTTCGCGGATAGTTCGTCCGGATTGGAGAGAATGCTGTCGAGGTTGAAGGACTGTACGAAAATCAGGCCGGCCGTTTCGGTGGGATACGGGCCGTGCACCTCGTTGTAGAAGCGGTGCAGCAGCCAACCTCGGCTTTCCGCGGAGGCCGCCATGAGCGCGCAGAGATCGAAGACCTGATGCGTGCTGTCGGTGTGCCAGGGTCCGGCGGCGAACTCGGTGACCAGGCCGGGATTCATGGCACGGAAATTGATGCTGCCCTCGTTCGCGAGCAGGTCGCCGCGGCCGCATGCGAAGCCGTCGAGGAAAGAGTTGGCAAGCTCGAACGCGGGTGACTCCGGTGGCGCATCGTGAAGTGCCAGAGCCGCGTAGTAGTAGAGGTTGAGGAAAGCCGTAGGGCCCCAGGGGAGGGCGAATCGAGGGGGTGCCGGGCTGCTGCGCGCCACATCGACGAGGAGCCGCAGGGCTGCGCGCACTCCGGGGACGGCCTGCCACGCGGAAATGGGCCAGTGCCCGTCGCGAAGCTTGCCGCTGCCGGCTGATCGCAGCAGGGAGACGAACCGCTTCGCTACCTGCGCTCTGTCGTCCAACGTACTTCTCCGTCCTCGGGTCGCAGTTCCGCCCATGCCGGTGAGACGGCCGGCCAGCTGTCCGGGTCGACGACGCAGCTAGGTTTGCAGAGATGAAGCGCGGCCACCGTCGCATGTGAGCGCGCCGACTTCGCGAGCACGATCACCGCGGCCGCTGCCCGGAAGTTCAGGACCTGAGAGGGATCCCAACTTCGCACCAGCAGAACACGACCGGCAAGCTCGGTCGACACCGGCGACCCGCGCTGGATTTCGTGCAGGTGTCCTTGCGCGCCCTGATGAATGAGGAACCTGGCGGGGACGGAACCCCTCGTGGGTGTCGTCATCAGCGTGCGGCGGTCTCGGCGGCGGCCGGAGTCGCATCGCCGGCTGGTGTTTGCCTCAGCACGCCGAACGAAATGTTCCCACCGAAGCCGAACGCCGCGTGCAGCCAGTGCTGAACGCCGGATTCGGCCCCGTCCGGCTGGTCCAGCGTCGAGGGCAGTCCACCCGGTGGCGGAAGATGCTCCACGGCGGAGGCCGACAGGGCAGCGATCTCGAGTATGGGGCTCGCGCTTCGGCAATGCCCGAGCAGCGGCTTCAGCGCTGACACCCGGCGAAGGTTCGGCAGCTCACGAAGGACGTCTGATTCGAGGCGTGAACATTGCGGCGTTCCGCTTCCATGAGCCAGATACCCGGACACGTCGTGGCGATCGAGGCCGGCGTCCTGGATCGCGCGCGACGCGGCCGCGATGGCGACTGACGCATCCGGTCGCAGCGACGTCGCGTGGTAATGGTCGTTGGCCGCCGCCGTGGCGAGAAGCTGCGTTCTCGCTTGCGAAGGTCGAGGGCTCATCACCAGAGCGCCGGCGCCCTCGCCGATGGAGAAGCCTTTCGAGGACGCGTCGAAGGGCCGGCACACCCGGTCGGGCGGCTCGTCCAGCTGCAACGGCCCGAGGGCGGCCAGGGAGTGCACCGATGGGTGATCGACACCGATGTCCGCTCCGATGACAACGACGTCGGTCGCCGCTCCCGTCATCAGCAACGACCTGCCTACATGGAGTGCGGTCACGCCGCCGGCGCATGCGGCCGAGAGGAACATCGACGGTCCGTTGAACCCGTACTGCTGAGCCACACTGCTGAGCAGGGTCGACGGCAAGGCGCGCACGTAACGCCGCCGGAGAGACAGCTCGGACTCGGAGAGGTGGAGATCGCTGCTGGCCTCGAGATCACCGCGGGCGCTCGTCAGGATGACGCACACGGCGGGACCGGGGCGCCAGCCCGACTCCAGGGCACTCTCTATCGCCTCGTCCGCGACGTACCGAACCGCCTCGGCATATCGTGTCTGTTCGCCGTTGTCCTCGCCCGGCGCCGGGACTGGTGCCATCCAGAAGGGGACCGTGCCGGGCCCGAGATGTGATCCGTATGTCGCGGCGTGGTGCCCGCCGGCCAAGCCCTCGATCAGGGCCTTCGTACCCCAGCCGTAAGCCGACACCGCACCGAAACCGTGCATGTTCAACGGTGGGCATCGAAGCGACGTCAGTCGCGTATCCGGCATCCTCGAACCTCCAGCATTCCCGCGCCCGGGCCACGTCAGTCACTTGTCTCAATGAGGTCTTGAACCGCGGCGCGCCACAGCTCGACGTACTCGTCCTCGCCCCGGTCCTTGGCGTCGCGTGTGGCAAGGCGGTACGCGTTGATCAAACGTGTGGCGGCACGTGTGACCGCGCTGCCGGGCTCCTGGCTGCGAGCGGCGTAGTCGAGAAGGAAGAAGACGCTGGCGATCGTGCCGGCGGTGCCCGCTGACACATCGAGCTGCTTCACGCCGATGGCGGAAAGATCATCGGCAATCTGCTGAAGATCATGAACGCCGGTACGCCGGAGCCCGTAGGACACCATCAGGCTGGATGTGGCGAGCTCTTCACCGCCTACGGTACGAGGAATACCGCCCCTGGATTCGACCTGTTCTTCGACGAATCGGAGGAAACGGCGGCGAACCCGTGAGGATCGGGCCAGTACCTCGGGTGCGAAGGCCACCACGTAGGCGGTGTACGCCGGTGCGTACGACGGGTCCTCGTGCTCGCCGCCCCGATAGAGCCAGGTTCCGTCGTCCCGCTGGCGGCGGGCAAGCCATTCGAGGGCCTCGTCGACGCATTGCTCCGCGTCGGATTTGAGCTTTTCGCCGGTTCCATGATCGAAGAACGACTCGATCGACGGCCAGGCGAGCAGGCACTTCGTCATGGCGTCGATCACGTACGCCGTGGCCAGCGTGTTCGGCTCACCACCGATGGCCTCGCCCCAGCCGCCGTCGGCGTGCGCGGTCTTCACCAGGAACTCAAGTCCGCGGGCCACCACACGCGAGGCTCCCTGGATCTCGATCAGGTAGGACAGCGCCGATCCGGTGTGGCGCGGGTTCGCGATCTCTATGTCGTTGGGCTCCACCAGCGGCGTGGCGGACACCGTGCGATGCAGTTGCCCGAACGCGCCGCACGAGGCCAGGTACGACGCCATGATCGAGGGCAGACTTTCGGCGGCGAACGCATCGGCCGAACCAGCGCTGACGCGAGAGAGGGCGAGCGCGGCCCAGGAGGTCACACTCAGCGCCCGTTTACCGCTGTGGCTGCCGGGCGCGCGCGCATCGGTGGAGAAGACGCCCTCCTTCGGTATGAAGGATCGGCCCCACGCACCGTCGTCGTATCTGTCCTGGAGCACATAGGAGACCGCCCACAGGACGCGCTTGTCGTAGGTCTCTTCCGGCCTCGGTCCCAGGGCGGTCGCGGCTGCTTTGATGAGCTGGGTGCCCGGCAATCCGAAGGCCAAATCGCTGTCGCGATAGTTCGGCGACTGCCAGACCGCGGCGACCATGCCGACTGCCGTCCACGTGCCGTTGACCTGTACGAGAATCGGGGCTCCGCTCATACCCCGGTCGAGCGAGGGCGACTGGAGCTGAAGCAGCTGCTTCGGCGAGCCCGACGCCCGTGTGACCTGCCCGAGGATCGAACCTCGGGAGTACAGGCCATCGAAGTCATCGGCATGGCGGTAGCCGAACGTCACGAACGGCGCGTCCGGGCCGGCGCTGGACAGCGGCACTGCGTAGGCGGCGGACGGCGAGGAGAGCTGGAGGATCGCGAGATCCTGCTCCTCGTCCTCATGGACGAGAACCGCGTTCTGGCTCTCGCCGGAGAACGGGAAGGACACAACAAGCCGGCGTGGCTCGTCGCGTACCACGTGCCTGCTCGTGAACACCAACTCGCTGTCGATGGCGAAGCAGGAGCCGACCGTGTTCGTCGCGCGGTTGACGACCTTGCCGACCGCCCGCTGGAGCAGGCGCTCGGGGCTCTCATGTGAACTCGTCATCGTCCGCACCTTCGCAGTGGTGGCCCCTACGCTGCCCGGTCGCCGTGCCGGTCGTTCCTTTCGGTCGATGTCCCCAGCCTAGGTGTGCTCCTCGGCACGGGGAAGATCGCTGCGGCGGCGGGGTAGCCGCGCGGGGATGCTCAGTCCTGGAACGCCGACGCCAGTGCGGCCAGGTTGCTGACCTTGCGCTCCAGAGTGGTCATATCTCCGGAACCGGAGAGAAGAAACGTCCGTACGCCGACGTCCAGCAGAGCCGAGACGTCCGCCGTGTCAGCCGCACTGGGTGCGCCGCCGTTCTCCAGCGAGTCGAAGATGAGGGAGCCGACGTACGCCGTGACCCCCTGACGCCGAGCGGCAGCCAGATACCTCTGGACGGTCTGCCGCGTGCGGTCCCCACCGAGGCCGGCGTCGAGATCAGCGCGACCGATGAGGATCGCCGAGGTCGCGCTGAGGATGCCCTGAAGCGCCTCGACGTCGAGGTCCTCTTCCAGCTTGGGCAGCAGGACGGCCGGCCCGAGCCTCTCACTCGCGAGTCGCAGCTGGGCGGCGCTGGACACCCACGAGAGGACGATCGTGACCGGCATCCGCACCGACACGTCCCGCACGAGCGCCTCGTCCGCCGGGGAGATGGCGAAGCGCCCGGCCGGGCCGGCCTCAGCGACGGCGATCGACCGGCCGGGCGTGACCCTGCCACCCCGGACCACCTCGCACGTCGCGTGCCGGTCGGCCACTCCGACGACCCTCAGCCGGATGGTGTTGTCGGCGATGGACAACTCGCTGTGCGGGGCAACGATCTTCCAGAAGACCGGGTCTTCCACGTAGATGTCGGCCACGGTGGACCCGTCCGACGCTGTCACGGTCGACGAGGTGGCGATGTCCGCCAGCCCCGGCCGTAGTCCGGAGACCCTCGGGCGGGCACCGGGAAGATCCAGCCAGAGGACCCGCGGCCACCCGGTGCGGGTTCGCAGGTCGTCGAGCAGTTCGAGCATGGCGACGGTCTCGGTCGTCGATCGGCTCTTGGCAATCACGCGGACGCCGGTCAAACCGAGCGGAACGAGTCGTTGCAGCGCAGCCATACGCCCGTCCGTGCAGTCAGGAATGGTGACCAGAATGTCGGTCACGCGGGAATCCGTTTGCCGAAGCGGCGAGCGATCCGCAGTAACGTCATGGCGATACTGTCTTCCTCGACAAAACCGTCGAGCACCATGTCCGGCACCTGGTCGAGAGGCATTCGCACGACTTCGATGTCTTCGCCGGGCTCAGTGTCCTGACCGACGAAACTGAGATCGGTCGCCAGGAAGTGCCAGACGGTGTATTTGAACTTCAGGACCGGTCGTGCGGCTTTGAGTAATTCCCAGCCGAGCGCCTCGCGGCCCGCTTCTTCCCGGAACTCACGCCGGGCTGCCGCCTCTGCGGACTCACCGGCCTCGACCCGGCCCGATGGGACGCGATAGACCCGCCGGCCCACATCCGCCCGGTACTCCCGAATGAGCAGGACCGCATCGTCCGCCACCCCGTAGACCCGCACGACGTCGGGGGCCTGGACCTGTTCATGCGTCTTGACGGTCCCATCCGGATAGGTGACGGGCGTCAATAAGACCTGGAAATGCCGGCCCGCCCAAGCGACCTGGGGCACCCCGTTGTCCATGTGGGTTCCTTCTGCGGCAGAAGATAGACCGTGCGCCATCGTAGACGGTCGCGGCTATGGCGCCTAGCGTCCGCGGCGGCTGTCTCGAGCCGGTGACAGCCCCGCGGTGAAGACTCCGTGGTTACCGGGAACCCGCTTGCCGCCTCGATCCGCTCGTTGTATTCAGCCACTCGTTCGAGTGATTATCGCGGGTTCGTGCTTACGACACCCCCACCATCAGGGGCGGCAAAAGCTTTTGTACGCGGCCCGGTAACCTGTCTGCGGAAAGTGCCCGCCGACACGGATCGGATCAGAGGGCATTTCGCATTTTTGACTCGTTGTCTGCGGCCCCCCTTTAATGCAGGCGCGACGTTTGGCCGTCACGCAGCCGGTCCGGACAATTCTGCGGATGTCGCGAGAGCTGACGAGCGGCGAACCATTTGATTCACATCGAGCAGGAGAGCCAGAGTGGTCAGAACATTTAGCCCCCGTCGAGCCGGTTTGAGCGCCCTCACCATGGTCATGGTTGCGGGGCTGACGGTGGGTGTGGGATCAAGTGCATACGCATCTGATCCGTTACCGGCCAATGGGCGGGGATGCTCCCTCAGTGAGATCGGTAAGCAGGTCTACCGGGTCGACTCGGCGCAGGTGTCACCGGTAGTGACCCACTTCACCAGCTTCTATGTCACCCGTGGCACGCTCTCGGAGAACACTTACAACCTGAACGTGGTGAACAACGTCAGCACCACGATCAACGGTCACGAGGAAGCGTCGCAATCACTGTTCGGGCTGGTGAGTCGCTCGGCGGGATTCGCCGTGCAGACGGAGAACGCGACCACCGACACCGAGGAGACGTCGGTCAAGTGGTCGTTCAACAAGCCCGGCTACTACGGCCTCTACAAGGGCACCAGGCGCGTCAGCGGGACCTTCACCCGGGCCACCTGCAACGTCGGCTTAGGGCTGCCCAGGTATTCGAACCAGGGCAGTGGGACCTACTCCACCTATGGATATGTCGAAGAGGGCACCATCACCTGCGACGATGTCCTGCCGGTGGGAACGGTGCGCAAGGCCGCTCAGGCCATGCTCGGCTGTGCCGCTCGGCCGGCCGCGGTCAAGCCCAAGCCCAAGCCGAAGCCCGTGCCCAAGCCGATCGCCAAGCCCACGCCTCCCCGGAAGCGTAGTGCTCATTAGTTGAACTAGGCGGTAACGGACGGGGCTCGGCAGCGTTTGCTGCCGGGCCCCGTCCCTGTTTTTGCCACGAACCTTCTCAACCCGGCATCCAGTCAACCCGGCATCCAGGCACGGCTGCACCCGGCACGCCACCGGACGGCAGCCGGCCGGCAACTGTACCGGTGCTGATCGGTCCTTGTGACCATTCGGCACCGGAGCGTCAACCATTTCGCACTTCCAGCCCTCGGGACCAGGCCGACAGGTCTTGCAACGCGACGAACGGCTCTCATCACGGCCGTCCACAACGGAACTCGTCGCAGCTGACCCGAGGGGACCTCGTCTTGGCTTTCCGTGCCTGGATCACTGCTGCTGGATCGGCGACCATCGCGTGCACCGCGCTTGTCGGCGGGCTCGCTTCCGCACCGGTGAGCGCCGCGGTGTCCACCACTGCCGACGCTTACAACGCCGCCGTGCTGGCCGACAAGCCGCGACTGTACTGGTCTCTGGACGAGGCGAGCGGACCCGTTCGCGACCTGACCGGCACCGCCGGTGCGTCCACCATGGCCGGTGGCACGCTCGGGGTGGACGGCGCAGCCGGCAAGGCGGTCGCCTTCGACGGCAACGGTCAGCGGGTTCAGGTGCCCTACTCGGCCTCGATGCGGCTGCCGGCCTCCTTCACCGCCGAGGTCTGGGCGAAGCTGCCGAGCGAGCCGCAGACCACCGGGTGGCCGACCATCTTCAACCGCGGCCGCGTCGACGCGAAGCACTACGGCACGGCGATGTGGGTCTCCTCCGACGCCAAGCACCAGGTCGCGTTCAAGCGCAACGGCACCGACGTGCTGACCTCGCGTGGCCTCGACTCGGCCCGCTTCCACCACCTCGCGTTCACCTATGACAGCGCCGCCAAGCGGTGGACCTGGTACTTCGACGGCACCCGGGACACCACCGGGGTGCTGTCCGGGCTGGCCGGCACCGACACCGAGACAGGGCCGCTGCTGATCGGCGCCATGCAGGCCCTCAACGGCTCGGCGGTGAACCCGGGCAAGCTCAGCGTCGACGGGCTGGCGTTCTACGGCTCCGCGCTGACCGCCGGCCAGGTGGCCAACCACTACGCGGCGGCCACCAGCGGCTCCACCGCCCCGGCCCCCACCACCACGACGCCGGCACCCAAGCCGACCACCACGACGCCGGCCCCCAAGCCGACCACCACGACGCCGGCGCCCACGACGCCCGCCGCGCCCGCTGCCAACGGCCGGTACGTCGGTGGCGTGGCCGTCGGTGCCAATCAGCCGTGGAACACCCGCCGGGCCGCTGACTACGCCGCGATGGGCGCGGCGAACTCGACCTGGATCCGCAGCGACCTGGGCTGGGCCTACCTCGAGCCGATCAAGGGCGACTGGCGCTGGAACTACTTCGACCAGGTGATCGCCGACACCAAGGCGAACAACATGCGTTACCTGGCCGTCCTGCACACCGTTCCGAGCTGGGCCAACGGCAATGTCGGCGACTACGGGATGCCCAGTGACCTCAGCCTGATGACCAACTACTGCTACCAGACCGCCAAGCACTACATCCCGATGGGCGTCACCGAGTACGAGATCGGCAACGAGATCAACCTGCCGCACCCGGGCTGGGCGACCAGCGGCGCCACGTACGCCAAGAGCTACCTCACGCCGTGCGTCACCGGTCTCCGCAAGGCTCAGGCCGAGCTCGGCGCGAAGATCACGATCGTGTTCGGCTCCGTGGCGCCGACCGAGTGGACCGGCGGCACGGACCCGGCGACCTTCATCAAGGACGCGTACGCCAACGGGGCCAAGGGCAAGTTCGACGCGATGGGCTGGCACCCGTACTCCGGCGGTGACCTGGCCCGGAGCAGCCGCAACGTGAACGACGTGTCGGCGCAGCTGTACAACCTCATGGTGGCGCAGGGCGACGGCGACAAGAAGATCTGGGCGACCGAGTACGGCATGCCCACCGGCGGCGACGCCTCGGTGAGCGAGCAGACGCAGGTCGACTACCTCAACAGCGTCTTCGACACCTGGTACGCCAAGCCGTTCGCCGGCCCGCTGTTCTGGTATTCCGCGCGCGACTCCGGCACGTCGAGCACCGACCGTGAGCAGCACTTCGGTGTGCTCCGGGCGGACGGCAGCGCCAAATTGGCGTACGCCGCACTGAAGTCACGCATGACCCGATAGCTGATGAGACGGCGGTGATGGGCCACGGCCCGTCACCGCCGTTTTCGGCGTCCCGGCGTGCGCACCGGGAGGAACAGCTCTTCCGGCTCGCGGAACGCGGCCAGGAAGTCGGCGTCGAGGTAGCTCCACGACGGCTCGCCGGTCAGGTTGGTGGTCTGGCTCGCGTAGGCCCGGATCGCCGCCTCCTTGTCCCGCAGGTACGGACCGCACGGCACCCGCCACCAGCCGCCCCGGACCGCCTGCCGGACCGCCCACGCACACAGTGCGGGTCGTTCGGCGGCGGGCGTGTCGAGGAACCACGGGCCGGAGTGCCAGGCCCAGACGGGGTACGCCAGCACCAGGCACCGGTGCCCGGCCGCGTCGAGGGCGCGCAGCGTGGCGTGATGCACGGCACGGTGGTCCGGATGGTCATCCTGAACCGCGGGGACCAGGGCCACCTCGGGACGCCGCTCGGCGTGCAACGCGGCGATCGCCTCGGTGAGAGGCGCGGCGTTCCTCGTCAGCGTGGTGTCGGCGAAGCCGAGCTGCCGGACGTCCTGATCCGGCACGCCGAGCCGGGTGCACGCCGCGGCCAGTTCCGCGGTGCGCAACGCCGCCAGCTGGTCCGGAGACAGCACCGACGACTCGGTGCTGTGCCGCCCGTCGGTGGCCACCACCACGGTCACCGGAACGCCGCGGGCCCGGGCCCGGGCGATCAGGGCGCCACAGCCGAGGGTCTCGTCGTCCGCGTGGGGCGCGATCACCATCAGGGACCGGTCGGCCAGCGCGCCGACTGCTCGCTCCGCTCGGGCGGTGACCGCACGACGCCACTGCCGGCCGCTCACTGCCAGCAACTGGCGGCCCCGCCGCCGGACTGACTGCCTCACTCGGTGAGCCCCTCTCTCGGTTTCGGTGTGTTCGCCGGGTCGCGCAGGGCACGCGCCAGGATCGGCAGGTAGCCGAGCGCCAGCAGGACCTCCCCGGCGAGCAGCGCGGCACCGATGGCGTTCACGCCTCGGCCGGCCAGCATCAGGGCGGCGACCACGCACGTGCTGTAGGCCCCGACGGACAGCAGGCAGAGCAGCCGGATCTGTCCGGTGGCCAGCAGCAACGTGCTGCCGACGTAGCCGACGGAGCTCAGCGCCGCCGCCGAGGCGACCAGGATCAGCAGCGGGTAGCCCTCGGTGTACGGGCCGCCGAACAGGCCCAGCAGCGGGCGCCCGAGCAGAACCATCACGGCCAGCATCGGCACCTGCGTCACGGCGCTCAGCCGCAGCACTCGCTTGACGTGCTGCCGGGCGCCGGCGGGGTCGTGGGCCAACTCGGCGAACAGGCTGCGCCCGAGCGCCTGCGGCACGAACAGCAGCACGTTCGCGACCAGGGAGGCGATGTAGTAGTGAGCCGCGCTGACCGGGCCCAGCCGGGCGGCGACCAGCACCGGCATCAGCAGCCCCGGAGTGATCAGGATCGCGGTGGCCACGTAGTTGCCGGCCGCGTACCGCCACATCTCCCGAAGCCTGCTGCGGCTGGCCGCGAAGCGCGGCGCCAGACCCATCCGGCACAGCGAGATCAGGTAGACCGGCAGCGCCACCGCGGCGGCCGCCCAGTAGGCGACGAAGACACCGAGCCCGCCCAGGCTGACGAGCAGCAGCGGAGCGGCCAGCCGGGCGGTGACGACGACGGTGTTCCGGATGAGCACCTGGCCGCTGCGGCGCATGGCGACGAAGACGTTGTCGTAGAAGAGGCTGACGGCACCGAGCGTGGTCAGCGCGATCAGCGCCAGCCCTTCGCCCACCCGGCCCGATTCCGTCAGGCTCGGCATACCCGTATGGAGCAGCGCATAGGCCCCTGCGCCGATCAGGGCCGCGCCTGCCACCACACTCAGGCCGGTGTTGACGAGCCGGCGGGGATCCGACGTCTGCGGCAGGTACCGGATCGCCGCGTTGTTCATGCCGAGCAGTGCCAGGTTGGCGATCAGGGTCGTGGCGGAGATCGCGGCGCTGGCCCGCCCGACGTCGGCCGGGCTGAACAGGTGCGCCACGAGCTGCCAGAAGAGGAAGCCGCCCCCCGCCAGCTGGATCGTGGCGAGCAGCAGCAGCATCGAGTTGCGGAGCAGGCTGTCGGCCAGGGCGGTCCGGCAGCGCTCCGTCAGGGTCCGCACGATCGACGGGGCCGGCGAGCTCGTACGGTCGCGATGCCGATCGACGGCCTCGCGATATCCGTCGCCCACCGCCCGCGCGTGCGCCTCCAGGCTGAACTCGCCGGCCAGGCCGGCTCCGGCCTCGGCCAGCCGGTGGCGCAACCCGTGATCGCTGAGCATCCGGTCGACGGCCGCCGCCAGCCCGGCCACGTCGCCGGGCGGCACGAGCAGCCCGGTCTCCTCGTGGCGGACGATCTCGGGCAGACCACCGACGGCGGAGGCGATCACCGGTGTACCGGCCGCGAACGCCTCCAGGCAGACCAGCCCGAACGCCTCCGGGCACCGTGACGGGACGATCACCACGTCCGCCGCGGCCAGTTCCCGCTCCACCTCGGCGGGGTCCAGCCAGCCGGCCAGCTCGACGCGTCCAGCGAGGCCTCGCTCAGCGATCTGCTGCCGCAGCTTCCCCTCGGCCGGCCCGGAGCCGACGATCGTCAACGTCACGCCGGGGTGGTCGCGCGCCACCACGGCCAGGGCGTCGATCGCGATCTCGACTCCCTTGAAGTGCTCGAGCCGTCCGACGAACAGGAGCCGCGACGCCGTCCCGGAACCGGGTTTCCGCGCGCCGCGGTGGGCTGCCGCCCGGCCGTTCGGCGCCACCCGGGTCGGTGCGAAGTCGCGGGCCAGCTGGTCGGCCAGGAACCGGCTGGGCGCCAGGAAGACGTCCACCACCCGCAGCCGTTGCCGCCACCGGCGGCCCAGCAGACCGGCGCCGAGAAGCATGGCCGCTCGTCCCCGCCAGGTGATCCGGCGGCGGCCGGCGGGCGTCGTCGTGAAGTAGTGGTCCGGCAGGCACCACCGCGCGGTGGTGCGGACGTACAGCTCCGGCCCGTGCACGGTCAGCACCGTCGGAGTGCCGGCCAGCACGTCCAGCGCGGCCGGAGACAGCAGGCCCACGGTGTGCAGGTGCACGACGTCGGGCCGCCAATCCTCGACGACCCGCGCGAGCGTGTCCCGGGCCGCCGCGTTGGTCAGCTGACCGGCGAGCCGGGCGAGCGGGCCGGTGCGCCGCTGTTGCTCCCAGGTGATGTCGCTGAACCGGGCGCCGGCGCCGTCCAGGTCGCTGGAGAGCACCCGCACCTCGTGGCCGGCCGCCCGTTGCAGACCGGCCAGGTTGGCGAGCTGCCGTTCGGCGCCGCCGGCCAAGGTGCCCAGATTGATCACGTGCAGGATCCGCCGCGGGCCGTCGACCGCCAGCCGCGTCGTGTCCTCGTCCGCCGTCATGGTCACGGGTTCACCTCGGGGCCGTAGACGCGGCTGGGTCCGTTCGCGTACAGCAGGGGCCGGCCCGCGGTGACGCAGTGCAGGGGGAAGCGGTAGTTCAGCACCCGGTCGCCGGCGAGCGTCACGGCGTCGGCCTCGTTGCCGTGTACCGACAGCAGGACGAGGTTGGCGGCGGCCGGCAGGGCGCCGGGGACCAGGCCCTCCTCCGGGAACAGTGCCGTCATGGCGCGCAGGTTGGAGGTGCCGGGGTCGTCGGACACCACCCAGCTGGCGCGGGGGAGGGTTCGGCGTACCCAGGCCATGGTCGCCACGTCGGAGGACGAGGCGTACGCGGCGCGGTAGTAGGGGCCGGTGTTGTTGAGGTTCAGCTGCGGCACGTACCCGCCGGTGAGCTGCGGCACCAGGCCGACCATGGCGAGCAGGCAGCCGAGCACCACGACGTGGACGGCCGCTCCGGCGGCGGCCCGGGCCCGGCCGGTGAGGCGGGTGGCCGGCCAGGTGAGCGCGAGGATGATCAGCGGCGCGAACGGCAGCAGGATCTGCTGGTAGAGCCGGAGCAGTCCGTAGCTGTCGCCGAGTTGGGGTGCGACGAGCAGTGCCGACAGGACGACCAGGCCGGCGGCGGACAGCTCGGCGTGGACACCCGCTGTCGGCCGCGGCCGGCGCGAGCGGTACAGCCACCACCAGAGCAGGGCGCACCCCAGCACCGCGCCGCCCTGGAACAACCCGGACGAGAGCAGCAGCCGCAGTTGACGGTTGAACGCGCCCGGCTCGACGCCCAGCCGCGCCATGGTCGCCCCGGCGGCGGTCAGCCGGGCCGTCTCGCTCGGCTGGACCCGCGCCCGGCATCCGGGCGGCGCCGCGGACACCGCATAGATGCTGCTGCTCCGGCGGACCATGCCGACGTACCGGGCGAACACCTCCTCGTCGGTCGCCGCGCGACCGGCGGCGACCGGGGCGTACTGGTTCGCGCCGGTCTGGGCACTCCGGCCGGAGGTGACCGAGGTGGCGGCCTCGCCGAGGCTGGCCGCGAAGGCCGGCGCGCTGCCGGTCAGCACCGCCCAGGCGACGGCCATCGCCACCAGCGCCAGAGCCGGGCGGCCCCAGCCGGCTGCCCTGCCGGGCGGGATCCACCGGCGGCGCACCCGGCGGATGCTCCACGCCGTGACCAGCAGGGCGATGGCCACGTAGGTGGTCGTGTAGTGGGAGACCGTCATACCCGCGCCCATCACGGCCAGGACCGTGGCCCGGCGCCGGTACCCGTCCCGCGTGCACCGCAGGTTCAGGGCCGCGACCGAGAGGAACACCAGCGCGATCTCCTGCCGGTTGATCATCGGCATGTCGTTGACGAACGCGGGGAAGGCCACGAAGACGCCGCCGGCCAGAACCGCACCGCCGGCCGGCAGCAGGCGCCGGGCGTAGAGGAAGGTCGCGACCGGTACCAGCGCGAAGACGGTCTGGAAGCAGACCCGGTAGACGTCCAGGGCCGCCACACCCAGCAGCCGCGACAGGAACGCCGGCAGCACGGTCAGGCTCAGGCAGGAGTTGAAGCCGCTGAAGGGCCCGCCGGGCCGCCAGGCATCCTGCCGGAGCACGTCCACCAGAACCCGGTATTCGATCTTGATGTCGTGGCCCGAGACACCGGCGCCCCGCAACGAGGTGGCGAACAGCACCGTGAGGGCCGCCAGGTACAACCCGGCCGCCGCGGCACCGGGCCGGCCCCGGCGTGCGGACCCGGCCGCCGCGAGCAGGGCCGCCGCCGCCAGGCCGAACGCCATCTCGGTGAGCGCCGGGCCGCCTCCCTCGTTGAGCCGCCGCGCGCCGGCCACCGCCAGTGCCACGGCCGCGGCACCGCAGGCGATCGGCGCCGCGCCGGACAGGCCGGGCAGACGCCAGGTCCGGCCGTCGGCGAAGCGGTGCGCCGGGCGCCGGACTGCCGCGACAGCGAGCAGCAGGATCAGCGTGTCCAGGGCGGCCAGGCAGCCGGCCGGGCTGAGTGCCCGCCCACCGATCAGGGCGAGCGGGAGGGCGGCGACCATCAGCGCGACGAGGGAGAACGCCACCGCGTGCAGCAGCCACTCCCAGCCGCGGCGGGAGATCCCCAGCAACCGCAGGGTCAGGGCGCCCGGCAGGATCAGGGCCACCGGCAGCCCGATCGCCGCGCGCGGGCCGCCGGCACCGGTCAGCACCAGCACGTTGGTGATCATCAAAGCGGTCGGCGGCAGCACGACGGTCAGCAAGTCACGGTGGTGGTACGGGACACGGCCCCCACCGCGCCCGCCCACCGCCGCAGCGGTCATCCGCGGCCCGCGCGGACGCGGTCGTACAGCTCGTCGACCGCCGAGGCGACCGCCGGCCAGGTATAGGTCGCGGCACGGCGGAGCGCGGCGTCGGCCATGCGCCGCCGCCGGGCCGGATCGTCCAGCAGCGCACGGATCGCGGCGCCCAGCGCGGCCGGCGTCGGCTCCTCGACCGGCAACGCGGCGTCGCCGGCCGTCTCCACCAGCTCCGGCAGCGCCGAGCAGACCACCGGCGCGCCGGTCGCCATCGCCTCGAGCAGCACCAGCGGCTGGCCCTCATGAGTGGACGGCATCAGTACGAGCGTCGCCCGCTGATAGGCGGCCGCCAGCTCCGCGGGTGCGAGCCGCCCCTCGAACCGCACGCCGGTCAGGCCGAGCCGGGCCACCTGCGCCCGCAGCGCGGCCCCGTCCTCGCCGTCGCCGACGACACGCAGCGTCACGTCCCGGGGCAGGTGGGCCATCGCCCCGACCGCGGCGGCCACGTTCTTCTGGGCGGTCAGCCGGCCGGCGATCAGCAGCTCACGCGGCGCCCGGCCGGCGAACGGGCCCGGCGTGAACACCTCACCGTCGACGCCATTGGGCACCACCGCCACCCGCTCCGGATTAAGCCCGAACCGGGCGACGACCGTGCGGCGCATGGCCTCGGTCAGGCAGATGACCAGGGCCGCCCGGCGCAGGAAATGCGCGTACAGGGTGCGCTGGTAGAGCGGGAGCAACAGCCTGCCGGCGGTCGAGGAGGGACGCACCATGAGGTGGACGTGGGCGACGTACGGCACGCCGCGCCACCCGGCGCCGAACCGCACCATCTCCGGCAGCAGCGCCTGCCCGACGTGGACGTGCACCACGTCCGGCCGTGGCTCGTGCCGCAGCAGGCGCCCGGTCAGCCGGGGGAGCACGGGTGTGTTGCCCACCCGCCAGGCGCGGTCGCGGAAGACCTGCAACCGGCCGTCCTGCTGCCGCCGCGGCATCGTGCGGGCGTCGATGTCGGAGGTGTAGACGGTGACGTTGTGCCGCCGGGCCTGCATGGTCGCAAGCTGCTGGGCGACCAGTTCCTCGCCGCCGAGATGCGGCGGGAACAGGCCTGCCACCTGGACGATCTCCACCTCACGCCACCCGCGGGCGCGGCCCGGCCGGGATCCGCGAGCGGCCGGTGACCTGCTGGAGCAGAGCGTGCAGCACGCCCAGGCCCCAGCCGGTGTTCTTCACCAGCCAGCCGAGCAGCATCAGCGGCAGCAGGCGCTGAGCCGGGCGGGCCAGCAGGGCCACGACGACCGTCTCGGCCACGCACAGCGCGGGATAGATCAGAAAGAGCCAGGGCGAGACGTACGCCAGCGCGGCGCTGCCGATCATCGCCACCGCCGGTGAGTAGTCGACGAGGCGGGCGTCCCCGGTGTGCAGCGTGTAGCGAACCTTCCACAGCCCGTACCGATACATCTGCCGGAAATAGCCGGTGACCGTCGGGCGGCTCTCGTGCCACACCCGGGCGGCCGGCGCGACCGACCAGCGGCCCACCCGGCCGGTGAACTCGATGTCCTCGGCGTGCACCCAGCGCTCGTCGAACAGCTCCGAGGTGCGCCCGGTGTGCACCGCCATGTTGCAGCCACCGACAAGCAGGTTTCCCGAGGCGGCGATGCGGCGCACGGTGTCGTCGTTGACCGCGATGGCGGCCGCCAGCTGCCCGGCGTGGTCGGCCAGCACCGCGCCGCCGACGACCGCCGCGCCGGTGTCCGCGGCGAACGCGGCGAGCACCGCGGCGGTCCAGCCCGGCTCCGCCCACGCGTCGGAGTCGAGAAAGGCCACCACCGGGTGGCCGGCCGCCGCGATGCCCAGGTTGCGCCCGCGCGAGATGTTGTGGCTGCCGTTGCGCAGGATCCGGATCGGCAACCGGCCGAGGTACCCGCCGGCCAGCTCCCGGGACGCGTCGGTGGAGTCGTCGTCCACGATCAGCACCTCGGCCGGCTGGTGCTCCTGGGCGACCAGGGAGTCGAGGCACGCTCGGAGGGTGGCGGCGCTGTTGTAGGTCAGGACCACAACGGTGATGTCCACCGGCTTCCCTTCGCGGAGATGTGGATGGGGTCGTACAGGTCGATCAACGAGCGGCGGCCCGCCGCGGCGTCGAAGTGGGTCACCGCGAGGTGCCGCGCGTAGGCACCCATCCGGCGGCGCAGCTCCGCGTCGCCGAGGATCTCGTCGACGGTCCGGTCCAGCACGGCCGCCTCCGGGGGGACCAGCCGCAGCAGCCGGCGGTCCACGTCGAACCCCGTGTAGCCCGGCCCGTCGCTCAGCACCACGGGCGTACCGCAGGCCATCGCCTCCTGCGCGGCGAGCGGGAAGGTCTCCCCCTCGGACGGCAGGACGAAGACGGCGGCCGCCCGGTAGAGGTCGACGAGCTGCTCCCGGGTCAGCGGGCCGAGGTGTGTCACGCCGGCCGGCAACGGCTCAGCCGGGCGACCCGGACCGGCCAGCACGATCTGCCGACCCGGACGGGCCAGGTTCAGCACGTGCCGGTAGCCCTTGTTGTCGGCGATCCGGCCGACGAAGAGAACGATCGGCTCGCCGCCCGGCGCCACTCCGGCCGGGGTGAAGACGTCGGTCTCGACACCGATGCGGCCGCGGACGATCCGCTCGGCCGGCACTCCGGACGACCGCAGGTGCTGCTCGGACAGCGCGTGGTAGCAGACGAACCGGCTGACCCGGGGCCTCACCCAGGCGCCCGCGTACCGGTCGACCAGGTGTTCCACCCGGTTCACCAGGCCGTTGGCGTGTGCCCGCGCGCCCACGTGCTGGGTCAGGTACAGGGGCCGGCCCGCCGCCGTGGCCAGCAGGGCGGCGGTCTGCGGCAGCTGGTAGAGCACGTCGTGCAGGTGGACGAGATCGCTGCCGGTCACCAGGCGGCGCAGGCCGCGTACGGCCCCCGGCCCGATCACCGGGTAGGGGATGCCGAAACGTCTCTCGATCACGTTGGTCATCGGCAGCCGGCGCAGGTCGTACCCGTCGCGGATCTCCGTGGCCGGAAGCGACCGGTCGTGCCGGCCGGTGGCCACGACCACGTGGTGACCCGCCGCGGCCAGCAGCCGGGCCTGGCGCTCGGCCACCACCTCGACGCCGCCGACGTGCGGCGGGAAGTAGCTCGAGACGATCAGAACACGCACTTCACGCCATATCTCGCGTCACACGACCACGCGCTCGGCAACTTTTTCGTCCTGCCAGGCGGCGCCGGCGGCTTTCCGCTCGGGAACGGCCGGCAGTCCCTCCGCTTCCAGCCCGGCTGCCTCCAGCCCGGCTGCCTCCAGCCCGGCTGCCTCCAGTCCGGCTGCCTCCAGCTCGGCTGCCTCCAGCTCGGGGACGGGCGGCATTCCGCCGACCCGGCCGAAGGTGCGCAGGCGGTGGGCCAGCATGTGGAAGGCGACCATGCTGCCGTCCCGCAGGCCGCGCATCTTGGTCTGGCCGCCCCGGGGCAGGTAGTCGATCGGCAGCTCGCCGCAGCGGTAGCCGCTGCGGAACACCTCGAGCTTGAGTTCCTGGGAGAAGGCCATGCCGCCGGCGCGCATCCGCAGGCCGTCGAGAACGCGCCGGCGAAAGATCCACATCCCTGACTGGGAATCGCGGAACGGTGACCGGAAAAGCGTGCGGCACATCATGCTCAGCGCGTGGTTCGCCCATTTGTGAGAGGCGCTCATCGAGCCTGGTGTGAGGCAGTCCAGGCGGTCCGTAGACAGGAAGTCCAGCTCATCGCGGAGCAGCACGCTCAGGGTGTCTGGAAGCGTCGAGAAGGGATACGTCAGGTCTGCGTCGCCGGTCGCGATGACATCACCCGAGCAGTTGGCGAACCCGGCCTTGTATGCGTTGCCGTAACCGCGCACCGGTTGCACGATGACTTTCGCGCCACTTTTTCGCGCCAGTTCCGCGGTGCTGTCGTCGGAACCGTTGTCTACTACGAGTACTTCGACTTCGAAGCCCATCTTGTTGAGTCGATCGACTGGTATCGCTCGCATGGTCTGAGGGATGTTCTCCTGCTCGTTGAGAGCCGGGATAACGATCGACAAGGTGGACAGCTTGTGCATTTCCTGGCTCCAAGGCGCTTATCTGGACCATGCGCAGAGAAGTGAACACCATGCGTCGAGCAAAGAGGTTGATATAGCTGCGAAATGGGTAAGCGAGTCTAATTTATTCACCGTAGGGGTGGTTCATCCGCTCGGCGGCGTCACTCGTCGGCTACTGACACGCTGAAAAGCGAGTTCCGCTCACGGAATGGGCCCGTAACCCTTTCGAGAAATCCGTCACGGCGGCCGGGGTACCCGGATAACTTGGGACGGCCGGACCGGCCGTACGGGCGGTCCGGCCGATTGCTGATTGCAAAGGGGAAGCGGTGCTCGAAAATCGCTGGGAGACCTTCGCCCGGGAAAACGCGGAGTGGTACATCTACACCGCGCCGGACGTTGATTTCACCACGGCGGAGGGCCGGTCGTTCTTCGACCGATCCGGCCGGGAGGACGCGGCGCAGATCCTCGCCGAGGCCGGTCCACGCCTGACCGGGCGCGGCCGGGCGCTGGAGATCGGCTGCGGGGTCGGGCGGCTGACCATGCCGGTGTCCGAGCGGTTCACCGAGGTGCTGGCCGTGGACATCGCGCCGACGATGCTGCGCAAGCTGGCCGACAACGCGCAGCGGGCCGGGCGGGACAACGTCCGCGGCTTCCTGTCCCACGAGCCCTGGGACACGCAGGGGCCGGTCGACTTCGTGTACAGCCTCATCGTCTTCCAGCACATCGCCGACTGGAGCGCCATCGTCGAGTACTTCACCCGGATCGGCTCCTGCCTCGCGCCGGGCGGCGTGTGCTGGGTGCAGTTCGACACCCGGGCGGTCTCGCTGCCGTACCTCGCGGTCAGCCGGCTGCCGGACGCGGTGCTGCCCCGGCCTTGGCGCAAGGGGATCCGCCGGGTACGCCGGTCCCGCGACCGCCTGGTGGAGCTGTTCGAGTCGTGCGGACTGCGGGTGGCCAGTGAGCTGCGGCCCGGGGAACGGCACGCCTTCCTGTTGACCCGATAGACGTACGCCCGGCCCGCACCGTCCGCAACGCCACGGAGGCAACGTTGTTTCACTCGTCCACTGCCCGGGTTCATGACCGGCGTACCCGAACGCGCCGGCTCGCCCCGGCCTTCGCGTTCGTGCTCGCCGCCGCCGCGATGACCGGGGGTCTCCAGCCGGCGAGGGCGGCCGAACAGGATTCGGCGGTCCCGGCCGGGTCGACCGTCGCCGGGCTGGCCTTCCCCGGGTCCGGCATCCTGTACAAGCCGGCAGCCGTTGCCGAATCCATGCTCGACCGTACGACAGCGCTGGGCGCCGGCTGGGTCCGGTTCGACGCCGCGTTCGCCGAGATGTCACCGGAGCGCGGCACCATCAAATGGTCCGGGCTCGACCGGTTGGTTCAGGCCGCGCGGGACCGCGGCCTGAAGGTGCTGCTGGCCATCGGTACGACTCCGTCGTGGGCCCGGCCGGCGGGCACCGACTGGAACCACGGCCCGGTCGACGAGGCCGGGCGGGCGACGTTCCGCGCGTTCGCCGTCGAGGCGGCCACCCGCTACCGGGGCAAGGTCGCCGCGTACGAGATCTGGAACGAGCCGAACCTCGGCGGCTCCTGGAACCCGCAGCCGTCACCGGCCGCGTACCTGAGCCTGCTGTCGACGACCTCCGCCGGCATCAGGAGCGCCGACCCGGACGCCGACGTGATCTCCGGCGGCACCGGCCCCAGCGAGCCCGGCGAGAAGGCCCTCGAGCCGCTGCCGTGGTACCGCGCCCTCTACGCCGGCGGCTTGCGGTCGATGATCGATGGCGTGGCCGTGCACCCCTGGCCGCACAGCGACCGCGTGGACGTCGGCGAGATGGCCCAGTCCTTCGAGATCCGCAAGGTCATGGACGCGAACGGCGACGCCACCAAGCTGATCTGGGGCACCGAGACCGGCGTGCCAACGGCCGGCGCCTACTCGATCACCGAGTCGGCCCAGGCAGCCGTGATCCCCAAGCTGTACGACCGCTGGAACGCCCTGCCGCACCACGGCCCGCTCTTCTACTACACGCTCACCGACAACGGCGGCACCAACCGGGAGGACGCTTTCGGCCTGCTCCGCGTCAACGGGTCGGAGAAGCCCGCGTTCGGCACCCTGAAGACCTGGATCAGCAGCAACCGCTGATTCGCTCCACGTTCGGCAACGAGTACGAGTGCCCCGGTCCGCGCTTTCGCGGACCGGGGCACTCGCGTTTACGCAGGCTGATCCCAGCCGTCGTGCTGGCAGTGGCCGCCGATCCGCTATATGCTCGCGTATATGATGGGTCGGTTCGACGTCGAGCTGGAACCCGAGGTTCGAACGTGGCTGGACACGTTGTCGATTCCCGCATACCGGACAGTTGAATTCCACGCGGACAGGCTCGCCGCCTCACCGACCACGCTCGGCGAGCCTTACAGTAAACATCTGCGGGGCGGAGTCCGTGAGCTGCGCCTCCATCTGGGCCGGGCAGCCTGGCGGATCACTTACTGGCTCGCGCCGCAACGTCGGATCGTGCTGCTGACGGTCTTCCGCAAGACCCGCAGCCGGGAGGCGAGCGAGGTCGAGCGCGCCATCGCCGCTCAGAAAGTGTGTGAGAAAGAGCATCGGGCGGCGACCCATCTCTACGACCGCGAAGGGGTTGAGCGATGAAGGGTTACCACACCAAGTGGACTGTTCCGGACGAGCATCGGGAAAGCCCCGAGTATGTCGAGGCGGGTACCCGGATCGCCCTTGGTCAGGCCGTCTATGACCGGCGGATGGTCCTCGGTATCAGCCAGGCTGAGCTTGCCGCCCGGGCCGGTACCACGCAGACGGTGATCTCACGGCTGGAGGGCGGCGCGGTCACGCCGACGCTTCCTCTGCTGCATCGCCTGGCAAGTGCCCTGGAAGGCGAGCTGGATATCAAGATCACCGGTACGAGCATGCGTGCCGAGTTCCCGCTCGCCTCCTAGCAGCGGCGCCGTTCAGCCCGTACCCCTTCCTTCCAGACTTTTCTCCCCGTCCTGGCTTCCTGTCGGGGGCGTTAAAGGTTCGCTTCGGGAGGGTAGGAAAGGGGACCGTCGGGTTCGTCGGTATGGGTGGGTCCGGTTACCGTGATCTCCCCGGGCTGGGACCGGCTGGGTGGATGTTGGAGGAGAGGGACTCTCTTGAGCGCTGGACTGGCAGCCCTGCTGGATGACGTGGCGGTGCTGGCTCGTGCCGCCGCGGCGTCGGTGGACGACGTGGGCGTGGCCGCGGCCAAGGCCGGCGCGAAGGCCGCGGGTGTGGTGATCGATGACGCGGCGGTCACCCCGCAGTATGTGCGAGGGCTGGCGGCCGAGCGGGAGTTGCCGATCGTCAAGCGCATCGCGATCGGGTCGCTGCGGAACAAGTTCCTGATCATTCTGCCGGTGATCCTGCTGCTCAGTGAGTTCCTGCCGTTCCTGCTGACGCCGCTGCTCATGATCGGTGGCGCGTACCTCTGTTTCGAGGGTGCGGAGAAGGTGTGGGAGAAGGTCGCCCACCACGACGCGCACGGCGACGGGGACGAAGCGCGGGTCGACGAGAAGACGCTCGTGGCGGGCGCTATCCGGACCGACCTCATCCTGTCGGCGGAGATCATGGTCATCTCGCTGAACGAGGTGGCCAATGAGACGTTCTGGTCCCGTCTGGCGATCCTGGCCGTCGTAGCGGTGGTCATGACGGTGCTCGTGTACGGCGCGGTCGGCCTCATCGTGAAGATGGACGACGTCGGGCTCCGCCTCTCCCAGCTGCCGAACAAGGGTACGGCGAGCTTCGGCCGCGGGCTGGTGAAGGCCATGCCGAAGGTGCTGTCCGCCCTCAGCGTCATCGGTACCGCTGCCATGCTCTGGGTCGGCGGCCACATCCTGCTGATCGGCACGGACGAGCTCGGGTTCCACCCGCTCTACGAGTTCGTGCACCACATGGAGGAGGCGGCTCACGACGGCACGGGCGCGTTCGGTGGCATCGTGGGGTGGCTCGTCAACACGGTGGCCAGTGCGATCATCGGTCTGATCGTGGGCGGTCTGATCGTGGCTGTCGTGACGATGGTCCTCAAGATGCGCAAGCCGAAGGCGGACGCTGCCGCGCACCCGGACACTGCCTCCCACGCGGACACTGCCTCCCACGCGGACACTGCCTCGCACGCTGACGCCGCCGCCCACACGGACGCCGCCGCCCCGGCGGACAGTGTCTCTCATGCGGCCACCAAGGCTGATGGCGTGACGCCGGCAGTTGCGGAACCTACCGACGGGCATCCGACCGAGAAGTAGGCCGGGCTGCGGGGCCCGCGCGTGCCAGGATCGGACGATGGCTGACTTGTTCCAGGTGCGGATCGCGGTGCGGGGGTACGAGCTCGACCTCCAGGGTCACGTCAATCAGGCCGTCTACCTGCAGTACGGCGAGCATGCCCGCTGGCAGTGTTTCCTGGCCGCGGGGCTGACCCCGGAGGTCCTTGTGGGTGCGGGAGTGGGCCCGGTGGTGCTGGAGACCACGATCCGCTACCTGAGGGAGCTGCGGGCCGGTGACGAGGTGGACGTCGACTGCCGGTTCCTGTGGGGAGACGGCAAGACGTTCCGGGTGGAGCAGGACTACATCCGTACGGACGGCGTGGCGATCGCACGGGTGACCGGCGTTGTCGGGCTGCTCGACCGGTCCACCCGGCGGCTGGTGGCGGACCCCGTTGAGCGGATTCGGGGTCTGGCGACCGATGTGGGCCCTCTGGGGCTGGAGAAGTAGGAATGGTGCGTACCCGCCGCCCACTGCGGATACGCACCACCACTCGGCCCAACCGTCAGGTGCCGGTTCCTGTTCCGCTGCCCGTTCCGGTGTCGGAATCGTCCGGCAGGTAACCGTCGGGCACACCGCCGCCCTGCATGCGTACGCCACTTATGCGGACTCTGTGCCGAGCTTGAGCACCGGCTATCAACCCGCGGACCGTGTGACCTGCCCTAACGGGTGATACGCCGGGCACCGCGGGACGTGCGAGATTGTCGCGCGTGCTCGAGGAATCGTTTCAGGCGTACAACAGTGGCCACGCCGACGGCGTGGCCGGCCATCAGGACCAGGTCCGCGCCGACCACCCGGAGACCGGTCCGGACTACCGCGTCGGCGTCGTCGACGGCAGCGTGGCGGCCTTCCAGGCCGAACTCGTGGCCCAGGTGCGCCGGCTCCTGGGCGAGTCTGACTGACCCCGCTTTGTCATCGGTGGCGGGACTCGGCTAAGGTTTCATCCGTTGCCGGGGAAACCCGGTGGGTAACGCGGACGTAGCGCAGCTGGTAGCGCATCACCTTGCCAAGGTGAGGGTCGCGGGTTCGAATCCCGTCGTCCGCTCGGAGAGGCTGCTGCGAGCTGCATGCATCGGCCTGCTCGGTGGAGTGGCCGAGAGGCGAGGCAACGGCCTGCAAAGCCGTGTACACGGGTTCAAATCCCGTCTCCACCTCGTATTTGCGGGGCGATTGGCGCAGCGGGAGCGCGCTTCCTTGACACGGAAGAGGTCACTGGTTCGATCCCAGTATCGCCCACCAATACCTTTATGAAGCCGGATGCCCGATTTGGGCATCCGGCTTTTGTGTCAGAGTCGTCCGACCTGCAGTTATGTGGTCCGGGGGGCGGTGCTTGACCCACTGTTTCTGCCACGTATGGCCCACTGGGCCTGGCTTGCTGTGGTTCGGCGAGGCCGAGGCGTTGTACAGTATAACGTACAACTCTGGAGGAATTATGAAGGTCATCACTGCGTCGGACTTGCGGGCGAACCTCGCGAACGAGTTCGACGCCATCGAGAATGACGCTGAACATCTCGTGGTTACCCGCAGTGGGCACGAGCCGCTGGTCGTCATGCTGAAAAGCGACTATGACGCGTGGCGGGAAACGGAGTACCTGTCGCGGGGGGTCAATGGACGCGAGCTGCGCCGCCGGCGAGCCGAGATGGAATCGGGTGAGCTGGTCCAGCACGAGCTGATCGCTCTTGAGGCTGAGGGCTCTGCGTGAAGCTTGTCTGGCATCCAGATGCGTGGGACGAGTATGTGGGCTGGCAGTCAGAGGATCGCAAGATTCTTAAGCGGATCAATGCCCTCATCAAAGATATTCAGCGAGGTGAGGACGGTGGCATCGGAAAGCCGGAACTCCTCAGGGGCGACCTGTCGGGCTGGGCGTCACGACGGATAAACGAAGAGCATCGGCTGGTGTACCGCGTCGTGGAGGCCCGGGACCAGGTCGAGATCATGTCCTGCCGCTATCACTACGGCCGTTAGCCTGCCCTTCCGCACCGATCCGCTGAGCCGGTTGAGCACGGCGTGGACCCCTCGATCCGACGTGGATTGTGCGATCGACCCCGCCATGGCCAACCCGGGCGGCCCGGCACCGTACTGGCAGGACTGGACGTTCAACAACACCGGTTCGCGGCTGCCCTGACGGCGGCGGGAAACGCCTACAAGGCTCTGCCCAGGGATGCTTTCGGCAACGCTCCTAGAGGGCCGCCCGGCTGTCGCCGACGGAGGCGCTCGCCAGCATCTGACCGCGGGGTCCATGATTTCTGAGGTTTCTTTACAGATACCCTTGACGCGAGGTCGCGGCATCTAGTTGAGTCGATGTACCTCTCATCCCCCTCGCGCCAGTACGTCCCCGACGTACGGAAGGTGAGCCATGCCCAAAAGACGGCTCCTGTCGATTTTGGCCGCAGTCAGCGTCGCTGTGGCCGGTGCGGCCGCGGCGATTCTGCCCATGACGGCGTCGAACGCGGCTGAGGCCTGCGTCGCCGCGTACAACAACTCGGCCGTCTACACCGGCGGCCAGCGTGCCTCGTACAACGGCCGGAACTGGACCGCCAAGTGGTGGACCCAGGGCGAGACGCCCAGTACCGGAGGCTCCGGTGTGTGGGGCGACAACGGCGCCTGTGGCGGCGGCACCACCACCAACCCGCCGCCGAACACGAACTGCAACCACCCGAACTGGGTCGCCGGGCAGTTCTACCCGGCCGGCTCGATCGTGCGGTACACCAACGGGCAGTACTACCGGGCCACGAACGAGAACCCGGGCTACGACCCGGTCATCAGCACCTGGTACTGGTCGCCGTACTCCTGCACCGGTGGTGGCACCACCACACCGCCGCCGCCCACCGGCAACGGCGGGTTCCCGGTCAGTGAGGCGCAGTTCAACCAGATGTTCCCGAACCGGATCGGGTTCTACTCGTACGCCGGCCTGATCGACGCGATCAAGAAGTTCCCGGCGTTCACCAAGACCGGCAGCGACACGGTCAAGAAGCAGGAGGCCGCGGCGTTCCTGGCGAACGTCAACCACGAGTCCGGCGGCCTGGTCTACGTCGAGGAGATCAACCAGGCGAACTGGCCGCTCTACTGCGACCGCAGCCAGTCCTACGGGTGCCCGGCCGGGCAGAGCGCGTACCACGGTCGCGGTCCGATCCAGCTGAGCTGGAACTTCAACTACAAGGCGGCCGGTGACGCGCTCGGCATCGACCTGCTGAACAACCCGGACCGGGTCAAGAACGAGTCGTCGGTCGCCTACCAGACCGCGGTCTGGTACTGGATGACGCAGCGTGGCCCGGGCACGATGACCCCGCACGACGCCATGGTCAACAGCCGCGGCTTCGGTGAGACGATCCGCAGCATCAACGGTTCGCTCGAGTGCAACGGCGGGAATCCCGGCCAGGTGCAGAGCCGGATCGACGCGTACAACCGGTTCGCCGGCATCCTGGGCGTGACCCCGGGCGGCAACCTCTACTGCTGAACCAGCACGGCATGACGCCCCGGTCCGCTGCGGACCGGGGCGTCATGTCATTGTCAGCGGCTGGCGTCGGCGAGGGCCCGCTCTACCGGGACCGGGCGGCCCAGGTAGAAGCCCTGCCCCAGCGGTACACCGCACTCGATCAGGGCGTCCCGTTGCTGGGCCGACTCGATGCCCTCGGCGATGAGGGTGCAGTCGTGCTCGCGGGCGAACTCGACCAGCGAGCGGATCGAGGCGCGCCGGGCGCTCTCGGTCTCGATGCCGTTCAGGGAGGCGGAGCCCAGCTTGAGGAAGCCCGGCTTCAGCGACTCCATGCGGGCCAGGGTGTCGTAGCCCGCGCCGGCGTCGTCGACGGCGATCCGGACGTTGGCGGGGAGGTCGGACAGGTCCGCCAGTTCGGCGGGGTCGGCGTCGGAGACCTCGAGGACGATCGGGCGGGTGGTGTCGGCGAGCAGGAGCTCCAGCTCGCGGGGACGGCGCAGCAGGTCGGGCGAGACGTTGACGGAGAGCCAGGTGCCCTCGGGGAGGGCGTTGGCGGAGGCCAGGGCGGCGCGGATGAGTGCGGCGTCGAGGTCGATGTGCAGGCCCTGTGCCTGCGCGGCCTCCAGGCCACGCTGCGGGCTGCTGCCGTCGGCGAAGCGGGTCAGGGCCTCGTATCCGGCGACCTCACCGGACTCCAGGTCGAAGATCGGCTGGAAGACCGTGAAGAAGGTGAACTCCTCGAACGAGCTGGGCCGGGACTGTGCGGTCTGCGGACCGCGGGTGCTGCGGGCGGTCGGCGTGGAACGCACGGCGACGAGGCCGGCGGCGCCGCGATCCGGGCCGTAGTGCAGTACCGACGCCCAGTCGCCGATGACGCCGGCCGAGGCGAGCGCGCGACCCTCGGCATGACCGGTCCGGGTCTGCTGCGAGGCGGTCTTGTCCGCGCCGCGAGCACGCTTCTTCGGCTGCGCCGGGCGGTAGAGCCAGGACCGCAGGTGGGTGAAGAAGTCGACGAGGGTGTTGCCGACGCCGACGTAGGCGATCATCGCGTACGACGCGAGCACCAGGTTGATTCCGGCGAAGACCAGGTTGGCCCACTGGTGCAGCTGGATGTCACGGACCGCGGTGTAGGCACAGAGCGCGATCAGGGCGAGGGGGGCCAGGAGGTAGGAGGTTGCGGCAGTCGTTCGGTTGCGCACCTTTGGCGTACGCTTGAATGCGCTCTTTTCTCCGGTCAGCAACTGGAGGATCGAGGCGAAGCTGCCGGAGAGGTTGACCGGGAGCAGGATCAGGTTGAAGCCGTAGATCCGCAGGATGTCGATCCGCTTGTACCCGCAGTACTTCAGGTCGGCGGCCATCATCAGGAAGTACGGCACCGACACCAGCAGCAGGACCGGGTTGAGCAGGTCCGCGTTGAACGGGTACGCCAGCATGATCACCAGGCACAGGCTGCTCCAGAAGATGGAGGCCATGTAGTTGACCCGCAGGAAGAGCTCGCCGAACCGGTTCTTCTGTCCCCGCGCCGCCTTCGCCCGGAACTGGTCCTTCAGGCGCGACAGGATGAGCAGGCCGCCGTTGGCCCAGCGCTGACGCTGAATGCAGAGCGAGCCGAAGTCCGGCGGCGTGGCGCTGTAGGCCAGGCGCTCCGGGTAGTTGTAGAGCGTCCACCCGTGCACACCGAGGTCGATCGTCGACTCGGTGTCCTCGATGACGGTCCGGTCCTGGATGTAACGGCGGATCTCCCAGTCACCCTCGTAGGCGACCTCGCAGATGTCGTCGAGAGCCTTCTTGCGCAGTACGGCGTTGGCGCCGACCCAGAACGTCGCGTCGTAGTGGGTCATGCCCTGGTGCACGATGTGCTGGATGTCGGTGGTGGCGCCGGAGATGCGCTCGATACGGGTCGCCGCACCGGGGAACGCGCTGTACGGCGTCTGCGCCACCGCGTCCTGGGCGTGCGCACCCTGCTCGAGCAGGTGGACCAGCCGCAGGCAGTACTCCGGCAGCAGCACGCTGTCGGCGTCGAGGGTCAGCACGTAGTCGGGGTTCGGGATGGTCAGCTGGGCGCGGCCGGGGCCGGCCGACACCAGGGCGATACCCAGCGGCGTGCTGACCTCCTGGTAGCTGCCGCCCATCAACCCGATGTAGCTGTTGAGGTTCATCGCCTTGTTCGGCTCGCTCGACAGCGAGACGTACCTCTTGCGCTCGAAGCTCGTCATCGTCGCGTCGAAGATCGCCAGCAGGCGGCGGTACAGCTGGACGAGACGCCCGGCCGGCAGCGCGGCGTTCTCCTCGGCGCCCCGCTCGAGGGCCTCGGCGATCGTGCTCAGGTCGTCGGCGAGGCGGTTGACGATGTGCTCGACGAAGAACGTGTCGGTGTGGTCGGTCATCTCCTGGCGGTGGCCGAGGCCGTAGAGCCAGCCGACGGCGAACCGGTACTCGCCGGCGAGGTCACGCATGTCCTCGATCGTGGTGGTGCGCCGGTCACGATCGTCGAGTGCGGCCTCGAACCGGTCGTACGCCGCCTGCACCCGGGTGAACGGGACACCCAGCTCGGCCTCGATCTCACCCGGCAGGGACCGGGCGGACAGGAGCAGGTCCCGGGCGGCCCGGGTACGCGGGTGCTGCGGGTCGTCGATCAGCAGGACCACTCGCAGGCCGGGGTACTCCTGGAGCGCCGCCGAGAGCAGCGTGGTCCGGATGACCCGGGCGTCCTCCTGGTACGACGGCACCAGGACGGTCACCGACGGGGTCTCGCCGGCCAGGAACGGGTCCAGCGCGATCCGGGGTGCCCGGTGATGTCCCCGGCTGCGGTAGAAGAAGCCGATCCGGGTGATCAGGTAGGCCATCGCCGAGCCCATCAGCGCGGTGACCACCAGCATGTAGACGATCGCCTCGACCACCAGCCGGGCGCTGCTCGCGTGGCCGACGATGAACTGCTCGAACACCGTGTAGGCGATGTAACAGGCCCAGACGGCGATGGTCAGCACGATGGCGAGCCGTCCCCGGGCGATACGGCCTTCGGAGATGGGCGGGGCCACGAGAGGGTGGGGTTCGGACCGCCGGTCGGCCCCCCATTGGCGCGGACCGTCCGGTTTCCGCGGCTCCCCCGGATTGCGCTGCATGAATTGTGCCCCTCCTGGTCGCCGGTCCGATCAACCGTCACCATCGGCGGGAGGACGACCTCGCTTGAAGGTTTCCGGCGGACCCTTCAGTCGGCAGCGTCCCTGCCGATTCGGAAGGCCAGAGGACCCGCAACCGAGAGGCCGTCATGCTGACCGACCGTGCCAACCCGCAGAACTCGCGGGAGTACGACCCCATGGACGACCCGTTGGCGGATCCTGACTGGCAGGAACCGGAGGCACCGGCGCAGAAGCTGTCGTGGCTGCGGCTCGGCTTCCTGGTCCTGGTGGTGGCAGCGGTCGGCGCCGGCGGAACCGCCGGGGTCACGCACCTGCGGGACACGGCCGGCCCGACCGCCAAGTCGTGGGCCGTACCGTATGTCGACGTCACGCTGACACCGACCTTCGAGTTCCAGGACCCGGCGGTGAACCCGGCCAACGACGTGGCGCTCGCCTTCGTCGTCGCCGACCCGCAGGACGGCTGCGCGCCCAGCTGGGGCGGCGCCTACACCCCGGACGAGGCAGCGGCCTCCCTGGAGCTGGACCGCCGGATCAGCCAGCTGCGCGCGGCCGGCGGCGACATCATGCTCAGCGTCGGCGGGCTGATCAACACCGAGCTCGCGGTGGCCTGCACCGACCAGGCGCGGCTGACCGACGCCTACCGGCAGCTGGTCAAGCGTTACGAGCTGGAGACCCTGGACCTCGACATCGAGGGTACGGCCGTCGCGGACCAGCCGTCGCTGAAGCGGCGTGCGGCAGCGCTCAAGGAGCTCCAGGCCGAGCAGAAGGCGGCCGGCAAGACGCTGGACGTGTGGCTGACCCTGCCGGTGAGCCCGGACGGCCTGACCGCTGACGGCCTGACCGCGGTGCGAACCACCCTGGAGGGCGGGGTCTCGCTGCGTGGCGTCAACGTGATGACAATGGATTACGGTACGGAGAGTGGCTCCGACCCGGACATGCTGGAGCTCTCCACCCGTGCGCTGAACGCCACCCACAAGCAGCTGACCGACCTGTACCTGCGTCTCGGCGTCCAGCTGACGTCACCGCAGGTCTGGTCCCGGATCGGCGCCACCCCGATGATCGGCCAGAACGACGTGGACGCCGAGCGGTTCTCCGTCGCCGACGCGCGGGGACTCGCCGAGTTCGCCGTCGACAAGGGCCTCGGCCGGGTGTCGATGTGGTCCCTCAACCGGGACGCACCGTGCCGCAGCACCTTCACCAACGTCGTCGTCCACTCCAACACCTGTAGCGGTGTCTCCCAGGAGGCGCTGGCCTTCTCGCAGGTCTTCGTCGGCCTGCCCGGCGGTTCGGTCGGCGACTCCGGCCGTGACTCGGTGGTCATCCCGGCGCAGGCGGCCACCGCTGACGATCCGGCTACCAGCCCGTACCCGGTGTGGCGTCTGACCGCCCAGTACGTGCGGGGCTACAAGGTCGTCTGGCACGGTGTGGTCTACGAGGCGAAGTGGGCGAGCCAGGGTGCCGACCCCACCGCGGCGGGCGACGCCGCCGGCCCGAATCCGTGGTCGGTGATCGGGCCGGTCGGTCCGAACGAGACGGCGCCGCCGCCCAACCCGATTGCTACCGGGGTGACCGATCAGTGGAACCCGGAGACCGTGTACGCCCGTGGCGATCGGGTGCTGTTCAACGGGCTGCCGTACCAGTCGCGCTGGTCGACGACCGGGGACGCTCCGTCCACGGAGTACCCGATCAGCCCGGACGACCCGTGGGCACCGCTGTTCACGGTGCCGGGTGAGCCGGTCACCAACTGAGAAGATTCTCGGCCCGCCTGGTCTCCAGGCGGGCCGAGGCTGTTTCCGCAGGCGGTCTTTTTCGTACGCGTGGGCGGGCGGCACTTTTTTGTCGGACCCCTCCGATAGAACTACCGCACCTGTTCGTGAGGAGGTCTGGTTGTGACCAGTGATGGCGTCGCCCATGAGCGGCGCGGCGGGGCGCGGGTGATCGCGCCCGTGCGGTCGAGGAAGCTGGCGAAGGTGCCCTTCGTCGAGCTCTCCGAGGGGCGCCTGCAAGGCGTGGTGTCCAGCGGTTCGGACGTTTCGCGGGTCTACGTCTCGTCGATCACCACGGGGGATCACGGGCTCAGTTGCAACACCAACAACAACCGGCCGTGCGGCGGCCTGAGCGGCTCCTATGCGTGCAACCACATCCGCGTGCTGCTCGACGCCGCCGTCGCTCAGTACGGATCGGAGCGTGTCGCCCGCTACCTGAAGGCCGAGCTGGCCGAGGGCGAGGAGGACCTCTGGGCCGGCCTGCACCCCACCACCGCGCCCAGCCGGGCGGCCGAGGTGTTCAGCAGCTTCCTGCGCCACCTGGCCTATCTCGAGGTGCCGCCGACCGCCGACCCGCTGCCCGAGCTGCAGTGGTTCCCGGCTGCCGGGGCGGTGCGCTGATGCTCGCCGACGCGTTGCGCGCCCTCCCGCCCGGCCTCGACGAGGCTCTCACCCTGGTGGACGGGCTTGACGACGCCCTGGTCCACGGTCTCGCCCGCATCGACGACGACCGGGCCGAGGCCCTCGAGTCGCTGGCCGCGGCCCTCTCCGGGACGCCTCTCGGCGACCGGATCGACGACTCGATCGGCAAGATCCTCGCGGGGGCGGTGACCGACGAGCACCTGGCCGTGCTCGCCGGTGCCCGGGTCGCGCTGCTCGGTGCCGCCCACGACGCCCTGCTCGGCGGGGTGGACACCGCGCTCGGCCGGGTGCGCGAGGCCTGGCCCGCGCCGGCCGGCGCGGCTGAGGCGATCCACCTGACCGCGGGCAGCCGCTCCTGGCTGCGTGAGCTGGCGATCGCCGGCTGGCGCGGTGTGGACCACGAGCTGGCCGGTGGCGGCGCGCAGACCGTTCAGGCGCTGCTCGACGATCCGCCGTCCCGCCGCCTCGCCGTGCTGCTCGACGGGTTCGCCGCCGAGCTGCGGGCCGCCGCGCCGGTCGCCACCCTCGACCGGATTCCGGTGCGCCGCTGGGCCGACCTCTGGACCCGCGCGCTGCTGCTCTCCCAGGACGGCTTCCCGGTGCCCGCAAGCGCCCCGGTCGACGGCAGGCTGCTGATCCTCGGGGTCGACCTGCACGAGCACCCGACGGTGTTCCGAGCCCAGGCGCACGGCCTGCTGGAGACCTCCGCGGGCGTGCGGCTGGTGCGTACGAGCGTGGCCGCTGCCAAGGTGGACACGATCAGCGGGCCGTCCGCGTGGCGGATGCTCGCCGGGTTCCAGGTGTTCCGCTCGGCGGTGGCGGAGCACCGGTCCGTCGAGGTGACAGGCATGCTGCTGACTGCCGGTGGCGACCTGATCTGGGACGAGGCCGGGGCCGTGGTGGGCGAGCCGGCGGACCCGTTCGCGACGGCCCGGGTCCTGCTCGATGCGGCTACGGTCCCGTCCGCGCCGCCGCTGGACAGGCACCCGATGATGATCGCCGAACCGGTGCTGCTCGAGGGCTATCAGGCCGGTGCCGAGTCGTTCGACCTGGGCGGCGCCACTCTCGCTGTCGAGGTGGACCGGATTCCGGAGGCCGGGCCGTTGACTCCGGCGCTGGTGGCCGGCTCGACGGCGTGCCTGGGGCTGCTGCGCTGGGACGGGCGGTGGTCGGTGCAGCCGCTCGCCGTGCAGGCCACGGTGAAGCGCAAGCCGGTCGCCGTGCACACGGGTGACTGGGCACTCGGCCCCACCGAGGCGAAAGCGGCGAAGGCGGAGGCGACAGCGGGGACGGCTGTCGACGTGCTGCGGGAGCGCGCGGGAAGGCTGCTGCGCAAATGAGCACCGCGGAGAACAGGCGGCAGGTTCTGTACTGGCGGTTGCTGGCCCGGCTCTTCGATCCGGAGGAGCAGGCGGCGCTGGAGTCGGGGAGCATGGCGATCGTCGGGGATCTGGGGTTGCCCGCGGCGCTGCTTGATCCGGCGGTTTCGATCGACACCGTGGTGCAGCGGTTCCCGCAGTTGGAGGCGGAGTTCGACGGGTTGATGAGTGGGTCCGCTTCCGCTCCCGTCATGGATTCCGCTTCGCCGGCGGATTCCGCTTCGCCGGCGGATTCCGCTTCGCCGGCGGATTCCGCTTCCGCGTCGGATTCGTCTGTTGATCGGGAGGGTGAGGTTCGGCGGGCGGCGCTGGTGTCGAAGTTGCTGCTCAACGTCTTCGCCACCGGGTCCGGCAACGTCACCGCCGGGCAGCTGGCCCGCTGGCAGGCCGACGCCGGCTGGTTCGAACGTGCGCTCGGCTGCGCGCCCGGTCAGCTGCGTGGCCGGGCCGCGGCGGCCGGCGTCGGTGGCACCGGTTCGGGAAGCCCGGGTGCCGCCGGGGCGGGTAGCGGCACCGGCACGGGTGCCGGCTCCGCGGGTGGTGTCGGGCTCGGGCAGGGCAACGGGTTCTCCGTCGACCTCGGGCCGGGCAGCGGGTTGTCGGCCGACCTCGGGCCGGTGCTGGCCGGGATCGAGGGTGACCTGGTCAAGCGGATGCGGCTGCGGGAGGTGCTCGCCGACAACCGGCTCGCCAAGCAGCTAACGCCCAGCATGTCGCTGATCGAGCAGCTGCTGCGGGACAAGGACAACCTGGACGGTGTGGCGCTCGCCAACGCGAAAGCGCTGATCCGCCGGTTCGTCGACGAGGTCGCCGAGGTGCTGCGGACCCAGGTGGCGCAGGCCAGTGCCGGCACCATCGACCGGTCCATCCCGCCGAAACGGGTGTTCCGCAACCTCGACCTCGACCGCACGATCTGGAAGAACCTGCCCAACTGGAACCCCGAGGACGAGCGGCTCTACGTCGACCGGCTCTACTACCGGCAGACCGCCAAAAGGATCACCCCGGCCAAGCTGATCGTGGTGGTGGACCAGTCCGGCTCCATGGTCGACGCGATGGTCAACTGCACGATCCTCGCCTCCATCTTCACCGGACTGCCCAAGGTGGACGTGCACCTCGTCGCGTACGACACACGGGCACTCGACCTGACCCCGTGGGTGCACGACCCCTTCGAGGTCCTGCTGCGCACCAAGCTCGGCGGCGGTACGGACGGGACCGTCGCCCTCGACCTGGCCCGGCCGAAGATCACCGACCCGCGCAACACCGTCGTCGTCTGGATCTCCGACTTCTACGAGTGGCAGGAGCAGGCGGTCTTCGACGGGATGGCCGCGATCCACCGCTCCGGCGCCCGCTTCATCCCGGTCGGCTCCGTGAGCAGCGGCGGCCAGCAGAGCGTCAACCCGTGGTTCCGCCAGCGATTCAAGGACCAGGGCACCCCGGTTCTCTCCGGCCGTATCAAGAAGCTCGTCACCGAGCTCAAGAACTTCCTCGCCTTCTAGGAGACATTTCCCCATGAGTGACATGCTGCGTGCCCCCGCCGAAACCAAGTACGCGGAGGAGCTGGACTGGCTCGAGTCGATCGACGACGGGCCGAAGCCGTTCTCCTGGCGCCTGAGCCCCAAGATGGTGCGCCTGTTCATCCTCGGCTCCGAGCGGGCCGACGGGCTCGACCGCAAGATCGACCAGAAGTGGTTCGGTGACCGCAGCTTCGTCGAGCGGGCCATCGTGACGCTGGCCTCCGACCGCGGCCTGCTGCTCATCGGCGACCCCGGCACCGGCAAGAGCTGGCTGGCCGAGCTGCTCTCCGCCGCGATCAGCCGCAACTCCACGCTTGTCGTGCAGGGCACCGCCGGCACCACCGAGGACCACATCAAGTACTCGTGGAACGTCTCGATGGTGATCGCCAAGGGACAGTCCCGGGCCTCGATGATCCCGTCGCCGATCATGACGGCGATGGAGGGCGGCGTGATCGGCCGCTTCGAGGAGCTGACCCGGTCCACCAGCGACGTGCAGGACGCCCTGATCTCGATCCTGTCCGAGAAATATGTGTCGATCCCCGAGCTGGACGACGACAACATCGTCTTCGCCAAGCCGGGCTTCTCGATCATCGCCACCGCCAACAGCCGCGACCGGGGCGTCAACGACCTCTCGTCCGCGCTCAAGCGGCGCTTCAACTTCGTCCGGATCCCGGTGGTGACGAACAGGAAGAGCGAGGCGGAGATCGTCCGGTTCCGTACCGAGGAACTGCTGCGCCGGCACAACATCGAGCTGGAGGTTCCGCCCACCCTGCTCGACGTGCTCCTGCAGAGCTTCGCCGACCTGCGGGCCGCCGCCACCTCGGCGAGCAGCGACGACGAGCGGCTGGAGTCGGCGCTCTCCACCGCCGAGCAGATCGGCGTCCTCGAGGACGCGATCCTGCACAGCAACTTCTTCGGCGTTTCCGCCCTGACCTCGGAGACGCTGGCCGGCTCCCTCGTCGGGTCGCTGGCCCGGCGCAGCCCCGAGGACCTCGCCATCCTCAACAAGTACTGGCACGGCGTGATCGAGCCGCGCAGCAGGGACCAGGGCGGCGAGTGGAACGGCTTCCTGGAGGGCGGTCGCCGGGCGATCGCCACCCTGTCTTGACCGGCCCGTTCGACGCTCTCCGGTCGCAGTTGCTCGGGGCGGCGGAAGCCCTTGCGGAGGGGCCGGCCGCGCTGCCCGAGATCCTCGCCGGGATCGTCGACGACGTCGACCACGCCCTGCGCGAGCCGCTGGAGATCTTCCCGGTGTGTCACCACTCGCCGGCTTCCGGTCTCGCCATGGTGCGGCGGCTCAGGGAGAAACAGCCGAAAGTGATCTATCTGGAGCTCTGCGAGGACCTCGCCCCGCTCCTCACCGAGCTGCGCAACTGCCGGCTTCCCGTGGCGTTGCAGGCTTTCGCGTCCGAGGTGGACGATTTCCCCCAGGAGTCCGCCCCGCTCAGCGTGATCGCGCCGATCACCGAGGCGTCGGCCGAATATCAGGCCATCGCGTACGCGCTGGAGACTCCCGGGGTCGAGTTGGTCCTCGTCGACCGGTCCACCGACCACGTGTTCCAGTGGCAGCCCGGCGTCGAGACACACCTCACCGAGGAGCCGGAGGAGGACCTGCACGGCGACGCGGTCGGCGTGGAGATCGGCGACCTGCGGCCGCGCTTCGCCGAGCTGGAGGAGCACCTGCTCCACCACGGCCGGGTGCGGCACTGGTCGGAGTGGTGGGACCAGTTCGTGGAGCAGCCGCTCGCGAGTGCCGACTACGCGACGTACCGGCAGGTCATGGTGTTGATCGGCAGCCTGTTCCGGCGGCTGGCGCCGCACGACACCCGCCGGTTCGCGAGCGACGAGGACCGCGAGCGCTACATGTGGACGCGGATCCGCGAGCACCTCGCCGCGAGCGGTGCCGACCGGGCCGACTGTCTCTACGTCTGCGGCGCCTTCCACGCCGCCAGCCGTGTCACCGAGGTGGGCTCGGAGCCGGGCACGCCCGACTTCGCGATCACGCCGCGGACCGGCACGAAGTGGCTCTACGGGCTGATCCCGTCGAGCCAGTCGGCGATCGAGGCACAGTTCGGGCTCGCGCCCGGCTCGGTCTCGATCGCGGCGGCCACCTGGCAGAAACAGCTCGGCCGGTCCCGGCTCGTCCCGTTCCAGCTGGAGGGGCAGAAAGGCGGTAGGAAGCGGGTCAGGAAGGCGCTGCCCGCACCCGTCGCCGAGGCGGAACCGGTCACCGACCAGCTCACCGGCTACCTCTCCGGGCCGCCGGTGCTCGACGGGCTCGACGAGGAGGAGCTGCGCGGCTGGTGCGTCGACATCGTGCGGCTCGCCCGGCGCAACGGGTACCTCGCCAGCACCGCGGACGCGATCGCCGTCTTCGAGACGTCGATCCTGCTGGCGGGCATGCGGGGGCGGGCGCGGCCCACTCCGTACGACTTTCAGGACGCGGCCGTCACCTGCATCGAGAAGGAGACGGTTCCGGGCCGGCGGGACGTTCGCCGGCTCTGCGAGATCCTGCTCGGCGGTGACCGGATCGGGCAGGTCGGCTACGACGCGATGCCCCCGCTCGCCCGTGACGTCTACGACCGCCTCGAACCGCTCGGGCTCAACCTGGAGCAGCGCAGCATCCAGCGCGCGCTGCTCGACCTGGCCGCCCGGCCCGAGCTGACCGCCTGCTCACAACTGCTCTGGATGCTGCGCTACCTGCTGCCCGACCACGCGGTGCGCCCGATCATGGGTTCCCGGCGGCTCGGCGAGAAGCACATCCAGGAGAGCTGGGACCTCGACCTCGGCCGCCACCAGCGCACCATCATCGAGCTGGGGTACGAGGGCGTCACCGTCGAGCAGGTCCTGGAACAGCGCCTGCGCCGCGACGCGTGGGACCCGAAGGCGACAGCGGCCACCGCGCTCAAAGCGGTGGAGCACTCGCTGCTCTTCCTCGACAGCCCACGGCTCACCGACGAGCTGGGCGCCCGCGCGGTCGAACTGCTCGCCGCCGAGCGCGCGGTCGACGAGGCACCCACGGTCCTGCGCCGCATCCGCCGGTTGATGGCCCACTACCGGGCGACCGCTCCGGCGCTGCCCTCGTGGTGCGAGCGGTTCGTGACCGGGGGGTACGCGCACTACTGCACCCTGCTCCCGGCCGCCTTCATCGACGAGGACACCGGGGTACGCCAAGTGGGCGCCATGCTCGGCTTCCTGTTCAGCATGGAAAGCCTGGCGTTGTCCCTCGGCTGCGACCGGACCCAGCTCGAACTCGCCGTGCGCCAGTCACACCCGCGGGCCCCGGCGAAGATGGCCCTGCTGTGGGCGGCCCAGCACCAGCTCGGTGCGCTACCCCTCGCCGAACTGCGCACCCGGATCGACGAGCTGCTCGCCAACCCGCTTGTCGTTCCGGCGTTCCCGCAGTACGTGAGCGGGTTCGTCCAAGCCCTCGAACCGGTGCCCCGCCTCGCGCCGTTCGTGGTCGAGACCCTGTCGAAGGCGTTCGGCCGCTTGCCCGATCCGGTCCTGCTGCCGTGGCTGCCGACGCTGATCACGACGTTGCGCGCGCAGGCCGGTGAGCTGGTGCCGGTCCTCACCCGGGAGGCGGGCCGCACCTTCCCCGGCACGCTCGCCGGCATCGACTCCTGGACAGCGCCCTGGAACTCCCGCCGCGCCGCACCGCGCGCAGCTTCCGACGCGGGCCGCGTCGGCGCGACACCCTCCGGCACGGGCCCGGCCGGCGCGGCTCCCGCAAGCGCGGGCTCGGCGGGTGAGGGCGTCGCGGGCGTGGGCGCGGGCTCGGGCTCGGGCTCGGCGGGCGAGGGTTCCAGCCGCCCCGGCGCCGGTCCGGTGGGGATGCTGCTGGCCGTACATCCATCGGCGGCGAACGGGGTGGCGATGTTGCTGGGCTGCACCGGCGAGTGGTCCGCTCCTGAGCCGGGCCCGGATGCGGACCTCACCGATGGCGATGCGCACGCCGCGGCCGCCCTGCTCGCGACACATCCCGAGGGGGTAACAGCGGTAGCCGCCCTCCTCGCCGGCTGACGAGCGACTGTGCGGAAATCAGCTGTTGCCCCAGCAGCCTCAGGTTTCCGTAAGCCGGCCAACCCACCGACAGCGGCCCGCACGTGCCGGCTCATGGGGGCGCCGCGTCTGCGGTGGCGGCGACTTCGCTTCGCCGGCACCGCAGACGCGGCGGGGTGATCGGCCGGCGGGCCCCCCAGCGCCGCCGGCTGATCCGGGTGGAAACTCAGAGCGTGGTGCAGGTGGTGCCGTTGAGGGTGAAGGACGTCGGGGCCGGGTTGCTGCCGTTCCAGCTGCCGAGAAAGCCGAACGACGCCGAGCCGTTGGTGGTGAGCGCACCGTTCCAGGAGGTGTTCTTGACGGTGACCGCGGTGCCGTTCTGGGTCAGCGCACCGTTCCAGAGCTGGGCGATGGTCTGCCCGCCGGTGTACTGCCACGCCAGCGTCCAGCCGTTGATCGCGGCGGCGCCGGTGTTGGTCACCTTCACGTCACCCTGGAAGCCGCCGGGCCAACTGCCGGTGACCCGATAGGCCACCGAACAGCCGCCAGGCCCAGAACTGGGCGAGGCGGAGGGCGAGACCGACGGCGATCCGGAAGGCGAGACCGAGACCGACGGGGAGACCGAGACCGAGACCGACGGGGAGACCGAGACCGAGACCGACGGGGAGACCGAGACCGACGGGGAGACCGAGACCGAGACCGACGGCGACGGGGAGACCGAGGACGACGGCGAGACCGACGGCGAAGAGCCGATCTTCGACGGATCGACCACCCCCCAGTACGCCGACTTCGCCTGCAAGCGGGTGTCGAACAGCAGCGGCGCGTCCTTGCGGGTGACCGGGAACGTGTCCAGCCACGTGTTGTCGTCGGCCAGGCCCCACAGCGTCACCGAGGTGATCTGCGAAGCGTGGCGGCGGAACAGGGCGAACATGTCGCGGTAGACGTACGCCTGCTGGAGGAGTCGTTCGGCCGGCGGGGTGGTGAAGTTCTCGCTGTTGTTCGTGTAGATGCTGACGTCCATCTCGGTGACCTGCTGTTCCAGGCCGAGAGGGGTGAACTTCTGCAGCATCGCCTCGGTCTCGGAGATGCTCGGCCAGCTCACGTTGATGTGCATCTGGTGGCCGACGCCGTCGATCGGGACGCCTTCCGAGCGGAGCTGGGAGACCAGGTTGTACAGCTTGTCGCGCTTGGCCGGGACGTTGGTGTTGTAGTCGTTGATGAAGAGCTCGGCGTCCGGCACGACCTCGCGCGCCACCCGGAACGCGGTGCGGATGTAGTCCAGGCCGGCCACGGTGTACCAGCTGCTGCGGCGCAGGCCGTCGGACTGGTTCTCGTCGATGACCTCGTTGACGACGTCCCACACGCCGATGTCGTCACCGTAGTGGCCCGCGACGTTGCGGATGTGGTTCTCCAGGCGGGACAGCAGCAGCGCCTTGTCCTCGGCGGTGGCGGTCATCGGCTGACCGTCGGCACCGGTGAAGACCCAGGCCGGCGTCTGGTTGTGCCAGACCAGCGTGTGGCCGCGCACGGCAAGACCGTGGGATTTCGCGTACGCCATCAGCGGATCAGCCTGCGCGTACGTGAAGGTGTTCTCGCTCGGTTCGGTCGCGTCCCACTTCAGGGCGTTGCCCGGGGTGACGCTGTCGAAGTGCTTGTCGAGCAGCCGGCCGTGCTCGGTGACGGTCTCCGCGCCGGTGATGGCCGCACCCACCGGGAACTCGGTGATCACGTCCTTCACCGACGGGATGTTCGTCTGGATCGGCAGCGCCGGCACGTAGCTCACGGTGACGTCGTCGATGTAGAGCGACTCGGTGGTGGACGACGTCTCCACGTAGAGCCGCAGGAACTCGACGTCGGTGGCCAATGTGTAGCGCCCTGTCAGGTTCACCCAGTTGCCCGACGTCACCGCCGTGTTGCCGACCACCTGGTCGTAGGAGGCGACGCCACCGGTCCGGCGCTCGACGCTGAGCCGGGCGCTGTCCGATCCGGTCGCCATCCGGACCCAGGCCGAGATCGTGTACGCGGTGCCCTTCTCGAACACGTCGAGCACGTCGATCGACGGTCCCTGCCAGGTGGCGGTGCGCCCGGTGACCGACAGGCTGCCGGTGCCGGCGTGCGCGACGGCGGTGCTGTGCGTCAGCGTCTCGGCGGAGCGTCCGGACCAGCCCTGGACCGTGCCGTCCTCGAAGGTGCTGGTCAGCACGGTGATCGGGGCGGGGTCGTCGGCGGCGTTGGCCGTCGACGCGAGGGTGACTGCGGCAAGAGGGGCACCGACCATGAGGGTGGTCAGGGCAAGCCGCGCGAGAGCGCGCATCTGCGGGGTCCTTCGCGTGATGGGGTACGCGGACAGGAAGTGACAGACATCGTTGCATGGGAGCGCTCCCATAACAACATCATGTCCGGAGTGTTTCCGATCCGGTCCCTGAGCAGCCGATTTGCGCGCCGCCACCGCCTAGCGAACCTCTTGAATGGCGAAGGCGTTGCCGTTGGCGGGGCAGGAGGGATGCGGCGCGGGCTTGTAGGAGTAACCGTCCCCGCTGATGTCGAAGCCACCCAGGTTCACCTGCTGGCCGTCGGTCAGCCGGACGAGCTTGCCGGAAACGGGTTCACGGAACTGCACGGTCGACGGGGACGCGGGATCGACCCAGGCCAGCTTCGTGGGCCAGACCAGCAGCACCGGCTCCTCCGGCGGCCCCTGGAGGTAGGCGCAGTTCTCGGTCAGATGGAACGTCACGCCCGACTGAGAGACCTCCTGAGCGCCGACCCAGTCGATGACCTGCAGGAACACCAGCGGCCCCTGCGACGGCTGCGTCCCCTCGGCGAAGGAATCGGGCAGCGAAGACGACGGCGATGCCAAAGGTGACGAGGCGGAAGGGGCCGAGGGGGAAGGGGTCGAGGGAGAAGGGGTCGAGGGGGAAGGCGCCGAGGAGGTCGGGACGACCGGTGCGGAAGAGGGTGAGGCGGCCTGGCAGCCGGCGACACCGCAGGCCATCAACAGAGCGGCGAGGCGAGTCAATCCGAGCTTCATGACCGATCCGACGCATTCCCGCACGCATCGGTTCCGCAGCGCAGAGTAACGGGGCTTTCCGTCGTATACACCCCGAGATGGGGGATCTTGCGTCCCGGAAACCGTCAGAGGACTCACGGCAAATTCTTAGGAATCGCTTCTAGTGTCAAGTAATGCAGAGTGTGGCGGTCGCCCCGTGATGACGGTGCTCCGCCCGGACGGGCCCGACATGCCGGAACCCGCTCCGGAGGAGCAGAAGAGCCGGTGGAGCACACCTGAGAAACGTAAAGAGCTGCGTAAACGGCTGCTCATCGGCGCCGTCGTGGTGTGGGCTGTCGTGATCACGGTGCTCGTGGGCGTACACGATGGGGGTGAGGACGAAACACCGGCCGCAGCCGCCCCCTCGGCCTCGCCCGCCACCTCGGCCGCGCCTCTGACCGTGGCCCAGGTTTATCAGGCGCTCGCGCCGTCGGTCGTGCTGATCGAGACCACCGGGCACGACTCGGCGAACAAGCTGGAGGCCGGCACGGGCACCGGCACGATCGCCAACGCGGACGGCACCGTCCTCACCGCGCTGCACGTGGTGGACGGTGCGGAGAGCATCCGGCTCACCTACGCCGACGGCACGAAGTCGGCGGCGGCGATCGCCAGCGAGGATCCGAAACAGGACATCGCCACGATCACCCCGCAGAAACTGCCGGAGACGCTGGTGCCCGCGGTGATGGGTGGCGGCGCGGGGATCGGCGACGACGTGGTGGCGATCGGCAACCCGCTCGGGTTGACCTGGAGCACCAGCAGTGGCGTGGTCTCCGGTCTGGAGCGCACTCTGAACAGGCAGAGCGGCGGCGACATCGAGGGGCTCATCCAGTTCGACGCGGCGGTCAACCCGGGCAACTCCGGCGGGCCGCTGATCAACGACCGCGGACAGGTTGTCGGCGTCGTCGTGGCGCTCGCCAACCCGACGGACGCCGGCACGTTCATCGGCATCGGCTTCGCCGTCCCGATCGGCGCGGCACTGGGCGGCGGCGAGGGCAACGGACAGGCGCCACCGCTGTGACGAAGCCACCGCTGCGACAAGACTGCAGAAAAGGACGGGATAGATGAGCTGGACCGACGCCCCCTCGGCCTCCGCCGGACCGATCGAGAAGGTGCTCTACGAGGTCAAGAAGACCATCGTGGGCCAGGACCTCCTGCTCGAGCGGCTGATCGTGGCGCTGCTGGCCCGCGGCCACATCCTGGTCGAGGGCGTGCCCGGCCTGGCCAAGACGCTCGCGGTGAAGTCGATGGCCGAGGCGATCGGCGGCGACTTCCACCGGGTGCAGTTCACTCCCGACCTGGTGCCCGCCGACATCGTCGGCACCCGGATCTACCACCAGCCGACCGGCGAGTTCCAGGTGCAGCTCGGCCCGGTCTTCACCAACCTGCTGCTCGCCGACGAGATCAACCGGGCGCCGGCGAAGGTGCAGAGCGCGCTGCTCGAGACGATGCAGGAGCGGCAGGTCACGATCGGCCGGGAGACGCACAAGCTGCCGAACCCGTTCCTGGTGATGGCGACACAGAACCCGATCGAGAACGAGGGCGTCTATCCGCTGCCCGAGGCGCAGGTCGACCGCTTCATGATGAAGGTGGTGGTCGGCTACCCGAGCGTCACCGAGGAGTTCGTGGTCGTCGAGCGATCACTCGCCCCGGCGGCGGTCATCCAGAAGATCATCGACCCGGAGACGCTCGTCGGGCTCCAGCAGGAGGCGGACCGGGTCTATGTCGACCCGTCGCTCATCGAGTTCGCGGTGAACCTGGCGCACGCCACCCGCGAGCCGTCCCGGGTGGGGCTGACCGACCTCGCGCGCTACGTGACGTACGGCGCCAGCCCCCGCTCCTCGATCAGCCTGGTGCTGGCCGCCCGGGCGCTCGCCTTCATCCGCGGCCGGGAGTATGTGGTTCCGGAAGACCTCAGCGACCTGGCCCTGGACGTGCTGCGGCACCGGCTGGTGCTCTCCTACGAGGCGCTCTCCGACGAGGTCACCCCGGACCTGATCCTGCAGAAGATCATCGCGAACCTGACGTTCCCCGAGCCGCGAGGCCGCTGAGACCATGGCGACCGCACCCGATCGGCTGCTGCGGCGCCTCGAGTGGAAACTCGGGCGCCGCCTCGACGGACGCCTGCAGGGTGCCTACCGCACGGTGTGGCACGGTGCCGGGCTCGACTTCACCGACCTGCGGGCCTACACGCCCGAGGACGACGTCCGGCACATCGACTGGAACGTCACGGCCCGGCTCGACGAGCCGCACGTCCGGCAGTACACCGAGGACCGCGAGATGACCGCCTGGTTCGTCATCGACAGGTCGGCGTCGATGAGGTTCGGCGGCAACAACGGCAAGGAGTCCGTCGCGGCCGAGCTGGCGATCGCCCTGGCCCGTCTCGTGGCGCAGGGCGGCAACCGGGTCGGTGCGATCCTCTTCGACAACCGGAGCCACAAGATCATTCCGCCGCGCGGGGGACGGGATCAGATCCTCCGGATCGCGCGTGAGCTGAAGGCGCAGAACGGGACCAAGGACTCGAAGACCACCGATCTGTCCGCCATGCTCCGGCTGGCGGCCACCACCACCCGGACCCGCCGCAGCCTGGTCTTCGTGATGTCCGACTTCATCGGTGATCCGGGCTGGGACCGCCCGCTCGCCCAGATCACCCACCGCCACGAGACAGTGGTGATCCGCGTGGTCGACCCGTCCGAGCTGGAGCTTCCCGACCTGGGGCTGATCCTGGTCGAGGACGCCGAGACCGGCGAGACGCTGCTCGTCGACACCAGCGATCCGCTGCTGCGCGGCCGGCTCGCCGACCAGGTCGGTGCCCGCGAGGACGTGCTCGCCGAGGGGATGCGCAAGGCGGGGGTCCGCGCTCACCGGGTCACCACCGACCAGGACCTCCTGGCCGTCCTCGTCGACATGGTGCGCCGGTCCGGAGGGAGAGTCCGATGAGCTTCCTCTACCCGATCCTGCTCGCCGTCGCCGCGGTGATCACCGGGCTGGCCGTCTACGCGTACTTCGTCCTGCAACGGCGCCGCACGTCAGCCCTGGCCGCCGCCGGGTTCGTCAGCAAGCAAGGCCGAATGCGCCGGCACCTGCCGTACGCTCTCCTGCTCGCCGCCCTCCCGATCCTGCTGGTCGGCCTGGCCCGCCCGCAGGCCGAGGTCGCCGTGCCCCGCGTCTCCGGCACGGTCCTGCTCGCCTTCGACATCTCCAACAGCATGTCCGCCACCGACGTCGCCCCGAGCCGGCTCGCCGCCGCGCAGGCAGCGGCGGCCACCTTCGCCGAGGAACAGCCCGGCACCGTCGACGTCGGTGTCCTCGCCTTCGGCAGCCAGGCGCTGCTCACCCAGGCGCCGACCGCCGACCACGCCGCCGCGGTGGCCGCGATCAAGCGGGTCAAGCCGAGCGGCGGTACCTCGCTCGGTGAGGCGATCCTGGTCGGCCTCGGCACGATCACCGGTAAGCCGGTCTCGCTGCCCGAGGAGGGCGCCGCCGCACCGGACCTCGGCTACTGGCCGTCGGCCACCATCGTCGTCTTCTCCGACGGCGAGGAGACCGGGGGACCCGACGTTCAGGGTGCGGCCGAGCTCGCCGCGGCGGCCGGGGTGCGCATCCAGACCGTCGGAGTGGGCACCGCACAGGGCGGGACCGTCGAGGTGGACGGCTTCCAGCTGGGCACCGCGCTGGACGAGGCCACCCTGACCACGATCGCGCAGGTCACCGGCGGAACGTACCGCCCGGCCGGTGACGCGGGCACGCTCGCCGACGCCACCGAGGCCATCGACCTGCGACTGACCACCGAGAAGGAGCCGATCGAGCTGACCGCACCGTTCGCGGCGGCCGCCCTGCTGCTCCTGACGCTCGGCGGACTGCTGAGCATCCGCTGGCACGGAAGGATCGTCTGATGTCGCTGAGCTGGCCGTGGGCGCTGCTCGCGCTGCTGGCCGTCCCGCTTCTGCTGGTGGCCCGCTGGTGGCTCAACCGGCGCCGCAAGCGGGCCGCGGTCACCGTGTCGAGCGTCGCGCTGATCCGTGCCGCGCTGCCCGGGCGGACAGCCTGGCGCCGTCGCATCCCCGTCTACCTCTTCCTGGCCGGCCTGCTCGCGCTCGCCGGAGCCGCCGCCCGGCCGCAGGCGTCGATGAACGTGCCGTCCAACAACACCACGATCCTGCTGGCCATCGACGTCTCCGGCTCGATGTGCAACACCGACATCGCCCCCAACCGCCTGGCCGTCGCCGCCGACGCCGCGCGCGAGTTCGTCGAGGCGCAGGACGGCGAGACGAAGATCGGGCTGGTCGCCTTCTCCGGCATCGCCGGCCTGCTGGTCCCGCCCACCACCGAACGCGACGCACTCCTCGACTCGATCGGCACCCTGAAGACCGCCCGCGGCACCGCGATCGGCCAGGCCATCCTGACCTCCATCGACGCCATCGCCGAGATGAACCCGGACGTCGCCGCGACCGGCGTGGACCTCGCCGACACCCCGCCCAACACCACTGGCGACTACGAGGCCGACACCATCGTGGTGCTCACCGACGGCTCCAACACCACAGGCGTCGACCCGGTCACCGCCGCCGAGCAGGCCGCGGCCCGCCGGCTGCGCGTCTACACGATCGGGTTCGGGACCACCGAGCCGCAACAGCTCGTCTGCACCGCCGACCAGATCAGCGGCGACAACGCCTTCGGCGGACGCGGTTTCGGCGGTGGCGGTTTCGGCGGTTTCGGCGGCGGGCGCGGCGGCGGCAACCGCGAGATCGACGAGGAGGCGCTGACCCAGGTCGCCGACCTCACCGGCGGCCGCTACTTCAAGGCCCAGGATGCCGAACAACTCACCGACGTCCTCGCCGACCTCCCCAGCGAATTCGGCCTGACCAGGCAGAACGTCGAGGTGACGGTCTGGTTCGTCCTCCTCGGCGCCTTGCTCGCCTTCAGCGGTGCCGGCCTTTCCCTCTGGTGGAACCGCGGACCTACGATCAAGAGCAAATGACCTTTTTCGTACGAGACACGAATAGCTCTCGAGGGTCAGCGCGACGTACCTGCCCACTCCCGGGTGTGCCGCGACCGCCGGGCTGACCTGCCTGGCTACGCGACCACTTGCCGCGCCATCTCCGTCACGCGCCACCACTCCGCGCGCATGCCCGTCGCCGCTTTCCGGTCGCGTGCTTCCGTGCCGCCGATCGTTGTGTCCCCCTCAGATCTTGTGAAGTCGCCCCGGCCGGTCCTCATCACCCTCCGGTTCGCCGCGCGGAACGCTTACGCCACCGCGACGATCACCCGTCTCTAATGAGGCGGTGGACTACAACTCATCCTCGTCAGCAGCGCCCCACCGCACGCGCAGAATCGTCCTCGTCAGCCTGGTGATCATCGGCTTGGCGAGCGTGCTGTTCACCGTGCGGCGGCCGCTCCTGATGTCGGCTCCGGCATGTATGGCCGGGCGGTGGCACGGCTGCTACGACACGGAGAACGGCGTGCTGCTGATGATGCTCGTCGGCCTCCCACTCGCCGCCCTGACAGCGTGCGCCCTGACGCACTTCCGCCGCGCCGCTGCCACCCCGGCGCGTTATCAGCCTGCGTCTTCGGCGTGGCGGATGTCGCTGGCGGAGGTGGGGATGGTCTACGGGACGGTACCGATGGTGTGGCTGACTCTGATGCCGGGCCCCGGAGCCGGATTCGTCCGCGGTCGGCTGAGCCTGATCCCGCTGCAGGACCTGGTCACGATGGGACCGATAGGAATCGGCGGCAACCTGCTGATCTTCGCAGCGCTGGGCTTCTTCGCCCCGATGCGGTTCGCCGTCCTGGCGTCCGTGCCGCGAATTTTGGCGCTCGGGGCAGCCTGCTCCCTCCTCGTCGAAATCGCACAGTACGTTTTCCAGCTCGACCGGGTGTCCTCCGTGGACGACATCCTGATCAACGCCATCGGCGCCGCACTGGCCGCACTGGCGTCACGCCGCTGGTGGCGCACCCCAGCCGAAGCTCCGTCACCCCAGCCCCACCCCGCCACAGCCTCCGCCAGCTGAACGTCTCCAGCCCTCATCGCAAGCCCCAGCTGGTCGTGGGTGGGGTTTTGCGGGCTGGGAGGCCCCGCTGGGGGCCAGCTGGGTGGGTCGGCTGGTCGTGGGTGGGGTTTTGCGGGCTGGGAGGCCCCGCTGGGGGCCAGCTGGGTGGGTCGGCTGGTCGTGGGTGG